>DBEWII010000001.1:0-8407 GCA_048384935.1 Collinsella aerofaciens
GGCGACGGAGTGAGTCTCCTCGTCGGTGCGCGGGTCGATGTACTTGGCAGCGTTCTCCCACTGACCATAGTGGCCCATAGCGCCAGCGATGGCCTCCTCGGGGGTCTTGCCGGCCTTGACGGCGTCGGTGAACTTGCCGAGGTTCAGGAACTCGAACGCGATGATCTCGTTCTTGTCGTTGAGAGCCATGCGGGTGACGTAGCCCTGAGCGAGCTCGAGGTAACGAGCGCCCTTGGCCTTGGTGCCGAACATGGTGCCGACCTGAGAGCGAAGGCCCTTGCCGAGGTCGTCGAGGGAGGCGCCCACGGGCAGGCCGCCCTCGGAGAATGCGGTCTGGCTGCGGCCGTAAACGATCTGCAGGAAGATCTCGCGCATAGCAACGTTGATGGCGTCGCAGACGAGGTCGGTGTTGAGGGCCTCGAGGATGGTCTTACCGGGAAGGATCTCGGAAGCCATGGCGGCAGAGTGGGTCATGCCCGAGCAACCGATGGTCTCAACGAGGGCCTCCTCGATGATGCCGTCCTTGACGTTCAGCGTGAGCTTGCAGGCGCCCTGCTGAGGTGCGCACCAACCCACACCGTGCGTAAGACCGGAGATGTCGGAAATCTCCTTAGCCTGGACCCACTTGCCCTCCTCGGGGATGGGTGCGGGGCCGTGGTATGCACCCTTGGCAACGGGGCACATGTTCTCCACTTCCTGTGAGTACTGCATGCCTCTCCTCTCTATCGTGTTGGCGTCCCGTCTGGGGGTCGTGGCTGGCGATTGCCGGGCGACCCTTCGAAAGGGACATGACATGCAGCCCCTATAATACCGCGAAATGCACGGAATATTCGGCGAACGGCTCAGTTTTCGTAGCGAGAAGTCCGGAAGTTTTAATTGAAACGGTTTAACTATATGTTCTGTGGTCGCGAACTTCCGTAGAGGGGGTTCGTCTTGGGCAAGCTTTTGGTCAGCTCTTGTATGCGTTGCGGGGTCTGACCTGTTGCAACGGTGCCGTTCGCCGCCCGTTTACTGCCTTTGGCCGCGCGAGTGTATTGTTTTGCGTGAATGTTTTGATGGCACGCTTCAATCGTGCTGTATTGGATGGCAATCAGATCCCGGCGAAGGGAGCGCCATGCAGCGCGTTTGGAGAACGGTTACCGGCTTTTACCATGTCTGTGCCCGCGGTGTGGGCAAGCAGCTCATCTTTGAGGGCGATGAAGACCGGTGGGAGTTTTTGGAGCTGATGCGCGAGTGCTGCCGCGAGGCGGGCGTGACGGTTATCGCCTGGTGCCTTATGGGCAATCACGTGCATCTGGTGCTTGCAGATTACGAGGACGCGATGAGCGCGGCGATGCAGCGGCTGCTTTTGACGTACGCGCGGCGGTTCAATAAACGCACGGGGCGCACGGGTCATCTGTTCCAGAACCGTTTTGACCGGCGCTCGCTCGATACCGACCGTTATCTAATGGCTGCCATTCGCTATGTTCACGCTAATCCGCAGGAGGCGGGTATCGCCCTGATCGAGCGTTATCCCTGGAGCAGCTTTGCCGAGTATCTGAGAGCGTATGACAACGATACGACGAGGGGATTTTCGGACCCTTCTTGTGTGCTTGAGCTCTTTGAGTCTGCCAAGGGGTTTCTGGATTATTCTCTGTCGATGCCCGATGGTTCCGATCCGGTGATTCACGATATGGATGAGACAGAGTGGGAGCGGCGTGCGTTTGCCGACAAGATGGCGAAGCGCCTGGGTGTGCCGCTCAACGAACTCAAGACCGTAGCACCCTCGCGGCGAGACGGAATCGTTTTCGCCCTGCACGATGGCGGCTACACGGTGCGCGAGATCGAACGGTATACGGGAGTCAGCAAGAGTACCGTCTCTCGTATCGTGCGCGCTTATGCGCGGGTGAATGCTCAGGCTGAGGGCTCGGAATAGAAAATGGCCGAACCACTCTTGTCAAGCGATTCGGCCAATAAAATTCTTAAGATTTGGGACAAATACTACTGATTATTTTGTCCCGTGAGCATGCCGTCGAGGGTGCGCCAGGCGAGCTCGGCGCATTTGACGCGGGCGGGCATGTGCGAGATGTCCTGGAGCTGGGCGGCCTCGTCCAGGTCTTCCAAGTCCTCCTCGGAGAGCTGCTCGCCGCGGATCATGGCGAGGAAGAGCTCTGCCAAGCGGCGAGCTTCCTCGACGGTCTCGCCGGTGATGAGGTCGGCCATGATGTCGGCACTGGCCTGGCTGATGGCGCAGCCGTGACCGGTAAAGGAGGCCTCCTCGATCACGTTGTTCTCGACACGTAGCTGCAGAGTGAGTTCGTCTCCGCAGCTGGGGTTGATGCCGTCGTGCTCGTGCGTGGGGGCATCCATCTCGTACTTGTAGTCGGGGTGCGAGTTGTGCTCCATAAATGTGGTGGAGGTGTACAGATTACCCATTGAACGTGCTCCAAACGTGATGCAGGCCGGCGATGAACTTGTCGATATCGGCCTTGTCGTTGTAGAAGGCCACGCTGGCGCGGCAGCAGGCGAGGTTCTCGACGCCCAGCCAGGTGAGCAGCGGCTGCGCGCAGTGGTGACCGGCGCGGATGCAGACGCCGTCCATGTCCATGATGCTCGCGACATCGTGCGGGTGGATGCCCTTGACATTAAAGCTCACGACGCCGTGGTGGTTATCCCAATAGATTGAGCCGATGATCTGGACAAAGTCGAGCTGCATGAGCTCGCCCATCAGGTAGTGGACGAGTGCCTGCTCGCGTGCCTGGATGTTTTCGTAGCCCACCGTGTTGACGAGGTAGTCGAGGGCGGCGCCTGTGGCGAAGATGCCGGCGGCGTCCTGCGTGCCGGCCTCGAACTTCTCGGGAACGGGCGCCCAGACGGCGTCCTGCTCGGTAACCGAGTCGATCATCTCACCGCCGGTAAGCATGGGCGGCATGGCGTTGAGCAGGTCCATCTTGCCCCACAGCACGCCGATGCCCATGGGGCCCATGGCCTTGTGCGCGCTAAAGGCAAAGAAGTCGGCGCCCAGATCGGCCACATTGACTGGCATGTGCGGCAGCGACTGTGCGCCGTCGACGACCAGATAGCCGCCGTACTTGTGCACGAGCTTGCCGAGGTTCTTGACCGGGTTCTCGACGCCCAGCACGTTGGAGACCTGTCCCACGGCTAGGATCTTGGTCTTGGGACCCACCTTGGCAAGAACCTCCTCGGTGGTGAGCTGGCCGGTCTTGGTGGGGTAGAGGTAGACGAGCTTGGCGCCGGTCTCGCGGCAGACCTGCTGCCACGGAATCAGGTTGGAGTGGTGCTCCATGATAGTGATGACGACCTCGTCGCCCGGTTCGAGCACTGTGGGCGCAAAGCTCTTGGCGACCAGGTTGAGCGACTCGCTCGTGTTGCGGGTGAAGACGATCTCGTTGGCGTTGGGGGCGCCGATGACGTTGGCGATTTGCTGGCGGACCTTCGCGATGGCGTCGGTGGCCTCGACGGACAGCGAGTACAGTCCGCGCAGGGGGTTGGCGTTCATGCGCTGGTAGAAGTCGCGTTCGGCGTCGAGCACACAGGCAGGGCGCTGCGCGGTGGCGGCGCTATCGAGGAAAGCAATCTCGGGGTGCTGCTGGAACAGCGGGAACTGGCCCTTGTAGGGGTTGGTCTCGATGTCCACGGTGGGCCAGCCGCGCGAAGCCTCGTCGCTGGCGTCGAGCTCCATGGGCTCGGGGGCAGTACAGGTGTCGCATTTAACGTGCTCGGTGTCGATCATGCGAGCTCCTCTTCAAAGTTGTCGATCAGGTTGTTGCCCAGGCGGACGACGGCGGCGCGGGTGCGCTCGTCGGTGGCGGAAAGCGCGGCGTCCTCCAGCTTGGCGCGGATGAACAGGTCCTCGGCGGCGTTTTGGTCAAGGCCGCGGCAGGCGAGGTAGAACAGCTGCTCGTCGCGGACGTGACCGATGGTGGCGCCGTGGTTGCCGGCGACGTCGTCCTCGTCGCAGAGGATGACGGGAACGGTCTTGTTGTCGACGCCCTTGTTGGCCAAAAGCACCGTCTCGCGCTCGGTGCCGGTTGCACCCTTGCAGCCGTGCACGAGGTCGATGGTGCCGCGGTAGACCTTCTTGGCCGTGCCGGTCAGCACGCCGTTGGCGTCGATCTCGCACTCGGTCTTGCGACCGCGGTGGCGCAGCTCGTAGTTAAAGTCGCGCACCTGCTCGCGGGCGCCCAGGTAGTCAGTATCGATGGTCACCTTGGCGGTATCGCCCAGCAGGTCGCCGGCAAGGCCGGTGGCGCTGGCGCCGGCGCCCAGGACGGTGTGTTGCACGTTGACGCGCGCGCCCTCGTCCAGGAACAGGCCGGTGTCGTCGAGTGCGATCCAGCTATCGTCGAGCGTCTGCACGCAGGTCACGTTGACGGTGGCGTACTCGTGGGCACACACGCGCAGCACGGAGCCCACGACACCCTCGCCGGCAACGGGGGAGTCCAGGGCAATAAGCAGATCGAGCGTCGACTGAGGGCGGGCGACGACGTCGATGGCGGCGATGGCCGCGGCTGCATCGACACCGCTCACGCGCACGGTAACCGTGGCGTGCTTGCATGCGGGCACATCGATGACGATGCGCTTGGTGGCGTGCTCGGTCAGATACGCATAGGCAGCCTCGCCCATGCCGGTCTCGAAGGCCTCGGCAGGGGAGAGCTCCTCCTCGAGCTTGATGGCGCCGGCCTGGTAGACAGAGGTGGCGGGCACGTCGAGCTCGGTCTCGGGCGTGATGCGGGCACGGTCGGCAGCGTCGCCGGGGGCGGAGGCGCGGCGCTCGGGGAAGCGCTCGGCCATGGCGTTCATGGCGGTGCCAAACGCGTCGGCAGCGCCGGCAAACTGCTCGTCCAAGCCTTCGACCTCAACGGCCTCGGCGGGAGCGGCGGCAAGCTCGTCCGAAAGCTCAAGCTTGGTCTGGTTCATCTTGAGCCAGCCCCAAGTGGCAGCCGGCATCGCGTTGACCTGCTCGAGTGTGGTAGCAGCGGCGTTGGTTTCCTGTTTCATTATCCGATCGCTCCTTCCATCTCGAGCTTGATCAGGTTGTTCATCTCGACGGCGTACTCCAGCGGCAGCTCCTTGGAGACCGGGTTGGCAAAGCCGTTGACGATCATGGTGCGGGCCTCTTCCTCCGAGATGCCGCGGCTCATCAGGTAGAACACCTTGTCGTCGCCGATGCGGCCGATGGTGGCCTCGTGGCCGATGTCGACGTTCTTGGCGCGGATGTCCATGGCGGGGATGGTGTCGGAGCGGCTCTGGTCGTCGAGCATGAGCGACTGGCAGCTCACGGTTGCCTTGGAACCCTCGGCCTTGGGCGTGGCCACGATGGAGCTGCGGAAGGTCTGAATGCCGCCGCTCTTGGAGATGCCCTTGGTCTCGACGGTTGCCGAGGTCTCGGGGGCGTTGAGCACGACCTTACAACCGGTATCGAGGTTCTGCCCGGCGCCGGCAAAGGTGATGCCGGTAAAGCTCGACCGGGCGCGGCGGCCGTTGAGCACACTCATGGGGTAGAGGTAGCCCACGTGGCTGCCGAAGGAGCCACTGATCCACTCTATGTCGCCATCTTCGTCCACGCGCGCACGCTTGGTGTTGAGGTTGTACATGTTTTTGGACCAGTTCTCGATGGTCGAGTAGCGCAGGTGCGCACGCTTGCCCACAAAGAGCTCGACGGCGCCGGCGTGGAGGTTGGCAACGTTGTACTTGGGCGCGGAGCAACCCTCGATGAAGTGCAGGTCGGCGTCGTCCTCGACGATGATGAGCGTGTGCTCAAACTGGCCGGCGCCCTTGGCGTTAAGGCGGAAGTAGCTCTGCAGCGGGAAGTCCAACTTGGTGCCCTTGGGCACGTAGACAAACGAGCCGCCCGACCATACGGCGCCGTGCAGGGCCGCAAACTTGTGGTCGGTGGGCGGGATGAGCGTCATAAACTTCTCGTGGATGAGCGGCTCCCACTGCGGGTCGTGCAGGGCCTCCTCGATGCCGGAATAGACGATACCCATCTTGGACGCGGTGTCCTGCATGTTGTGGTAGACCAGCTCGGAGTCGTACTGCGCGCCGACGCCCGCCAGGTAGCTGCGCTCGGCCTCGGGGATGCCCAGGCGCTCAAAGGTGTTCTTGATGTCGTCGGGCACCGACTCCCAGTCGTGCTTTTGGTCGGTGTTGGGCTTGACGTAGGTGACGATGTTGTCCATGTCCAGGCCCTCGATGGAGGGGCCCCACGTCGGATCGGGGAAGCGGTTGAAGATCTCGAGGGACTTGAGGCGCAGGTCAAGCATCCACTGTGGCTCGTCCTTCTTGGCGCTGATCTCGCGCACGATGTCGGGCGTGATGCCGGCGTCGAGGCGCTCGAATCCCTCCTCGCCATAGGTGAAGTCGTAGAGGCTGCGGTCGATGTCCGCGACCTCGGTGCGGTTCTTGGTCATTGCGTCGCCCCTTTACGCCTGCTGCTCGGCAACGGCGGACTCGGCCTGGGCGCGCTGCTCGGCGGCCTCGCGCTCGAAGGTCTCAAAGCCGTTCTTGTCGATCCAGGGGATCAGCGAGGCGTCGTCCTCGCGTACGATGTGGCCCTTGACCATAACGTGGACGCGGTCGACATCCAGGTGCTCCAGGATACGCGTGTTGTGCGTGATGATGAGCATGGAGCCGTCGCAGCTCTTGCGGTAGGCGTCCATGCCGTGGCTGACGGTGGAAAGGGCGTCGACGTCCAGGCCGGAGTCGGTTTCGTCCAGGATGGCGAGCTTGGGCTGCAGCAGCAGAAGCTGGAGCATCTCGACCTTCTTTTTCTCGCCGCCCGAGAAGCCCACGCCCAGCTCACGGTTGAGGTAGGCGGTGTCCATGTTGAGCTCGGCCGCGAGCTCCTTGACGCGACGGCGGAACTCCTTGCCCTTCATCTCCAGGCCGGGGCGGCCAGCGATGCTGGCGCGCAAAAAGCTCGACAGTGGCACGCCGGGGATCTCGACCGGGGCCTGGAAGCTCAGGAACAGGCCGGCGCGCGAGCGCTTGTCGGTGGTGAGCCCGGTGATGTCCTGGCCGTCAAAGACGATGCGGCCGTCGTTGACCGTGTAAACGGGGTCGCCCATGACCAGGTGGCCGAGGGTGGACTTGCCGGCGCCGTTGGGGCCCATCAGCACGTGGGTCTCGCCGGCGGCGACTTGCAGGTTGACGTTGTGGAGGATGGTCTTCTCGTCCACGGAGGCGGTCAGACCTTCGATGGAAAGCAGCGGATTTGTGCTCATGCTGTCCCTCTCTGTATATGGTGTACTCATAGGTGTACTAAACCCTAGGAATCTTCTCGGAATAAAGTTACTATGGGTTCGGCGTTAGTCAAGGGAAAACCCGACTAATCCACTCGACTTTTCAAATTCTGGGACAAAATAACCTGTTGTGTTTGTCCCACTTACTTAAGATTTGGGACAAACAAACTTGGTTATGTTGTCCCAGATGCAATGGGAGGGTAGGTATGCTCATTTCTTCCAAGGGCCGCTATGCCCTCCGGCTGATGATCTATATCGCGGCGCTGGGCGACGCCGAGGGCAAGATTGCCCTGCGCGAGGTCGCCGACCGCGAACATATCTCGCAAAAGTATTTGGAGCAGCTGGTTCGTCCGCTTATGAAGGCGGGCCTGCTTAAGAGCGTGCGCGGCAAGGGCGGCGGCTACATGATGGCCAAGGATCCCTCCGAGGTGCGTGCTGGCGACATCCTGCGCGCCGTCGAGGGCAGCACGGCTCCGGTGGCGTGCGATGGCATCGACAACAGCTGCGCCCGCAGCGATCTTTGCTCGACCGTCAAATTCTGGCGCGGTCTGGACGACGTGATCGAAAAGTACGTCGACGGCGTGACGTTGGCCGACCTTGCTGCCGTCCCCGAGATTGACTTTGACATTAAGCTGTAGGTTGAGCGCAATTCCTTAAGATTTCGCGGAGGGTTGTTGCCGTTTACCGAGGGGTTGTTGTGCAACAACGGACGAGCTGCAATACTGATTCTATCTTTGCAAACTGCACTTTAACTACACCAATGCAGGGAGGATCTTATGCAGCCCAAGCATTCTGCTATTGTCGCGGGTCTGACGCTGGCGCTTTCGTTTGGCGCCGTTTCCGCGCCGGCACCCGCCGCTGCCGAGGAGCCCACGCCGGGCGTTGCCTCGGATGCCACCGATATCGATAAGGGCCTTTACACCCAACAGTCCTTCTCGGGCGTGCTGAGGTCGGTCCAGGGCGTTTCGTTTGTCAACGTGACTCCCGAGATGAAGTACTTCACCAAATATGAGAGCCATGGCAACTATAACCAGGGCTTTTCGTATGGTGACGGCTACAACGCGCTGGGTTATTACCAGTTCGACCGTCGTTGGTCGCTCATCCCGTTTATGAAGCAGGCCTACAACTACAACCCCGAAAAATACAGCATGCTCAAGGATGCG
>DBEWII010000002.1:0-9409 GCA_048384935.1 Collinsella aerofaciens
GAAGGCCGACGCGGCCCACATGAGAAGCTCGGTGGCACCGGTGGTGAGGCCCAGGGTGAGCAGCACGCCCACCAGAACAACCGACTGGATCGCGTACCACTTGATGGCGGACGGGATGGTCTTTGAGACGACCACCATGGTGGAGGTCACGATCAGAAGACCGCCCAGGATATTGACTAACGAATAACCCATGTCCTACCTCCTAACCCATCCAACTAGAGGACAGAGGACCGGCGACGACGACCATGATCATGAGGACGACGAACACGAACGCCATGGCGCGCGGAAGGGGCTGGCCGGCGGCCACGGTCTCGCTCGGCTCACCGGGCAGGACCTTACCCATCCAACGCAGGAACCATGCGAAGGTGGCGACGGTCTCGACGACCATTACGCACACGAGGACGAAGATGACCGTGTTGGTAGCACCAACCGCGAAGCCACCGGAAATGATCTGGAACTTGGAGAAGAACGTGCTCATGGGGGGCACGCCGGCGATAGCGGTCGCGGCGACCGCGAAGCCCACGCCCGTGACCGGATACTTCTTCATGAGGCCCTGGATCTTGGGCAGCATACGGGTTCCCAGCGTGAAGCTGAGGGAGCCGGCGATGAGGAAGAACAGGGTCTTGGTGAACGCGTGATTGAAGATGTGCTCGACGGCGCCGTTGAACGCCATCTGGCTTCCGAACACGGAGAGGCCCAGGCCGAAGAACACGTAGGCGAGCTGCGCGATCGTCGAGAAGGCGAGCAGGCGCTTCATATCCTTCTGGGGCAGGTACATGAGGAAACCGAAGAGCATGGTCACGACTGCGTCGATGATGGCGACCCAGCCGACGATCTCGGGGATATCGCCGGCGCTCGCAAGAGCGCGGGCGAACACGCACACGCCGACCTTCACCATGGACGCGCCATGGAGGTAGGCGGAAACGGGCGTGGGGGCCTCCATTGCAGAGGGCAGCCACATGTAGAGCGGGAACTGGGCGGACTTGGCCCAAGCGGCGAACAGGATGAGCAGCAGCACGACGGTCTTCATACCGGAATCGAGCTGGGAGATCGCGCTCAGCGCGAACGTGCCGGTTCCGGCGAACAGGAAGGCCGCGCCGATGTAGAGACCCAGAGCGCCGATGTGGGTGATGATGAGCGCCTTCATACCGGCCTTCTTGGCCGTGGGCGTCATGTAGTAGCTGATGAGGCCCCAGGAGCACACGCCGGTGATCTCGAAGAAAACGAGCTGGCCGACGATGGTGGAGCTGTAAGCGAGACCGGCCATGGCGCCGATGAACGTGGAGAAGTACACGTAGAAGCGGCGACGAGGCGCGTCGGGATGCTCCTTGTTCTTATCGCTCATGTACGGGAACGAATAGATGACGACGAGCAGGCCGATAGCGACGAACGCGGGTGCGAGCAGCGTGCTCATCCGGTCGAATACGAAGCCCATGACCAAGGTCTGGCCCATACTCGCCCAGGTTACATCGACCGCGTTCATGCCGTTTCCGGCAAACGTCGCGGCCAAGCCAACGGAAGCGACCGTGGCGATGCCGCCGGCGAAGGCGCAGATCCATTTAGCGTAGGGACGCGGCAGCATGACGATGAGCAGGGAGCCCAGCATGGGGACGGCGATCGCCACCATGGCAAAGAGGGACAAGCTCGATTCGATTGACATAGTTTCTCCCTTCTCCCTACACGCCTACGACGACGAAGACGAACGCGAGGACCGCGATGCCGACGACGGCCCAGGTCTGGTTACCGAGCACCTTGAAGCGCGAACGGGAAACGGAGTTCTCGAGCACGCCGCAGACGACGAAATCGACCAGGCACTTGACGAGGAAGACGACGGCGCCCACGAGAGCGGTGACGCCGATGGTCGCGGGCTCTCCCCAGGGGATGAAGATGGAGGTGAACCAAGCGACGACCACGACCTGCTTCATGCCCATGGCGAGCTTCATCATGGCCAGGGACGGGCCGGAGAGCTCGGCGAGCGGGCCCTCCTGGAGCTCCTGCTCGGCTTCGGCCTGATCGAACGGAAGCTTGCCGAGCTCCATGTAACAGGCGGCCGCGAAGGCGACGCCGGCGAGGATAACGGCGACGACGCTCGAGACGTTGCCCGTAACGATGTGCTGACCCATGGTCGCAATGTCCGTGGAGCCGCACACGATGGCGACGGTAAACAGCGCGATGAGCATGGACGGCTCGATGAGCACGCTCATGAGGAGCTCGCGGATACCGCCGAAGCCCGCGTAGGCGTTGGAGGAATCCACGCCGGACAGCGCGAAGAAGAAGCGGGACAGCGCGAGCGCGTACATGATGGTGATGGCGTCACCAAAGACGGGCATGGGGCTCTGGAGCGCGAACATGGGCAGGCCCATGGCGAGCATAAACGACACCGCGAGGAACAGCGGCGGCATGATGCGCAGCACGAAGCTCGAGTCGGAACTCACGGACTCGGGACGCGCCATGAGCTTCGCGAGGTCCCGGTAATCCTGAAGGATGGACGGACCGCGGCGATTGTGCATCTTCGCGCGAATCACACGGGCGAGGCCGGAGAAGAAGGGCGCGACCAGCATGACCACGAGGCCCTGCGCCATCGCAAGAACGATGTTCATAATATCCTCTCCCCTCTCTAGACCATGACCACGGCGAGCACGAGGAAGACCACGAGCGCCGCGACGATGTAGCAGATGTATACGGAGTAGTTGCCGCCCTCGATCTTGGAGGCGAGGCCGGCCAGCTTGTCGGCACCCTCGCTCGGTGCATCGACCAGGAAACGGTCGGGCAGGGGCTCGACGCCCTGGGCGACACCGGTGAGCTTCTGGAACACGTGCGCGATGGACCAGCAGATCTTGGTGCATACCTCGCGCAGGGTGTAGAGCGGGCCCATGAAGAGTTCGACGTCGGACGCGAAGCTCGTGGCGACGACGGGCATGTGCTCGTTGGGCTCGTAGCCGCACGCCCAAGGGTCGGTCTTCTTAGCGGGGGCCTTGGCGCCGAGGCAGGACCTCAACGCGAACGCGAGGCCGGTGAGGACCACGAGCGCGATGGCGATCGCGGGGGTGGAGGTGGCGGCACCGGAAATCTCGTTCACGAGAGACACGCCCGAGGTGGCTGTGACGGCGGAGCCGGCAAGCACGCTCTGGGCGACGTCGCCCAGAACCGGGGCGATGACCGGGGAGCCGATTCCCAGTACCACGCAGATGGCCGCGAGGAGCATCTGCGAGAACAACATCGGAGCCGGGGACTCCTTGGCGTTCGCGGCCTCCTGGGAACGAGGGCTGCTCGCGAACGAGACGCCGTAGGCCTTCACGAAGCACGTGACGGCCAGGGCACCGGTGATGGCGAGGGCGGCCGCGGAGGCGACGGCGAACACCATGACGACCGGGTCGGAGAGCGTCGAGATGTTGAACAGGGACTGGTAGGTGAACCACTCGGAAACGAAGCCGTTGAGCGGCGGGACGGCCGAGATGGCAAGGGCACCGATGAGGAAGCAGACGGCCGTGACCGGCATGCGGCGGAACAGACCGCCCATCTTCTCCATGTTGCGCGTACCCGTGGCATAGAGCAGGGAGCCCGCGCCGAGGAACAGCTCGCCCTTGAACATGGCGTGGTTGAGCGTGTGGTAGAGGGCGGCCATGAGCGCGATCGTCGCGATGACGTCGTTGCCCAGGGCGTGCGCCGTCATGGACGCTCCGACACCGAGCAAGATGATGCCGATGTTCTCGACGGAGTGATAGGCAAGCAGGCGCTTGATGTCGTGCTCGTGGAGGGCGTAGACGACACCCAGGACCGACGAGATGGATCCGAAGACCAGGACCATGAGGCCCCACCAGAGCTGGACGCCCGAACCCGCGAGCAGGTCGAGACCGACCTTGAGGATTCCCAGGATGCCGATCTTGATCATGCCGCCGGACATGAGGGCGGACACGTTGGACGGCGCCTCGGGGTGCGCCTGGGGCAGCCAGGAGTGCAGCGGGATGATACCGGCCTTCGCGCCAAATCCGAAGAACGCGAGGACGAAGCACGCGGAGGAGACGGCGGGTCCAAAGTCATGCGTACGGAAATCACTGAAGCTGAAGGAACCGCCCACGCCGTTGGTCATGAGCAGGAAGCTCGCCATGATGAGAACGAAGCCCACGTGCGCGATGACGAAGTAGAGCCAACCGCCCCTAATGGAGTTCTTGTTCTCCTCGATAACGACAAGGAAGTAGCTCGTAAGGGACATGAGCTCAAAGGCGACCAGGAACCAGAACACGTTGTCGGCGGTGATGACGAGCATCATCGAGGCGACGAAGGTGTTCATAAAGAAGCCGGCGCGCCCGACCTTGCCCGGGTACTCGTCGAAGTAGGACAGACCGTAGATGAAGCCCGCAAAGGCGAGAATCGAGATGAGGACCACGATCAGGCCCGCAAGGCCGTTGAGCAAGAGCTCGAGACGGGCGAACGGGAAGAAGAAGACCGTGTTGAGGGACGAAACGTCGCCAAGCACGGCCTCGAGGCCCGCGATGAACGACAGCACGGCCGCGACGGCGCCGATCAGGCAGCCGGCGGTCTTGGCGGCGTTGTCGGCCTTAATCAGCAGAACCGAGGCGAGCGCACCGATGCACGAGACGGCAAGCGATGCGATAAACAGCGTCATGCTATCCATTGTTTACGCTCCCTTCTGCTTTCTCGGAGAGGCCCTGGGCCACAGCGGTAACGTCGACGACCGGACCGTTTTCGATCGAGCGCAGGCGCTTGGCCTCGTCGAGCTCGCGATCGGCCGCGCCGCCCATGACGGTCAGCGCCTTGGTGGGGCACGCCGCCACGCAGTGGGGACCGTCCGGATCGAAGGCACACAGGTCACACTTGACGGCGCAGGTGTACTGACCGGGCGCCCACGTTAGCAGGCTGCTCAGGGACTTAGGATACGAAGGCGTCGGGTCGCACATGCCTGCGACGCCGGCGATAGACGTGCCATCGGGATGGATGGCACCGAAGGGGCACGCGATGGCGCACAGCCTGCACCCGATGCACTCCTGCTCCTTGACGTGGATGCGGTCGCCATCGTGCTCGATGGCATTCACCGGGCAGACCTCGGCGCAGGGGGCACCCTCGCAATGGTGGCAGGCAAGGGCGGCCGAAATACCGCCGGTCTTCACGAGCGCCAGGCGCGGCGTATCCTGAAGACCCTGCATCCGGTGGGCGTCGGCACAGGCGGACTGGCATGTTCCGCAGCCGATGCACCTCTCCGGGTTGATGTCGATGAAGCGGTTCATCCCCACTTCCTTTCAAAATAACGGGCCGGGCTCCCGAACGTACGGGACGCCCGGCCCAAAAAGCCAACGAGAACGGGACTACACGATTTGATTCACGTGCGTCTCGTCGTCGAACTTGGCGGCGCCAGGCTCAACGTCCTGGGGAGCAGCGGCGTCGACCAGAGCCTGCTTGAGCTCCGTGTACTGACGCTCCACCTCGCCCTCTGCCCAAACCTGGTCGGCAATGGCGTCGACCTGGCAGGCGGAGAACTTGTCCTCGGGCGTATGCGAGACCGGGTCGACCTTGTGAATGGTCAGCTCGTTGCACTTGCCGATCCACCACTGGTAGGTCATATAGACCGTGCCCTTGTTGATGCGATCGCTCACGTCGGCGCGGCTGTATACCTGGCCGCGGCGGCTGTGAATCGAGACGATGTCGCCGTTCTTGATGCCGCGCGCCTCGGCGTCCGCGGGATTCATGCGGACAAAGCCGGGCTCGTCGGCAAGCAGCGCCAACGTCTTGCAGTTGCCGGTCATCGAGCGGCAGCTGTAGTGGCCGACCTCGCGGACGGTGCAAAGGATGAGCGGGTACTCATCATCGGGAAGCTCGGAGGGCGCCTCCCAGTCGTGCGCCATCAGGTTGGCGCGGCCGTCCTTGGTGGTGAACTTGCCACCAGCGAACATGTCGGGCGTGCCGTGGTCGTTCACATCGGTGCTCTTGACGGGCCACTGGGCGTAACCGCCCTCGGGAGCCATCTTCTCGTAGGTCGCGCCCACAAAGTTGGGGCACAGACTAATGCACTCGTTCCAGATCTGCTCGGTGTTGTCGTAGTGCATGGGATAGCCCATGCGCGTAGACAGGTCCGCAAAGATCTCCCAGTCGTGACGGCACTCGCCCTTGGGCGGAACAGCCGCGTCAAAGTGCTGGAAGCTACGGTCGGATGCGGTAAAGACACCCTCGTGCTCGCCCCAAGAGGTAGCGGGCAGGATGACGTCGGCGAGCATGGTCGTCTGCGTCATAAAGATGTCCTGGCAAATGAACAGATCCAGCTCGGAGAGCGTCTTGCGCATACCGGCCGAATCGGGCTCGGTCTGCACCGGGTCCTCGCCGTAGTTGTAGAAGCAGTGCACCTTGCCCTCGTCGACCAGGTGACCCAGGTCGGTGAGCTTGTAGCCCTCCTCGAGCGGGAGCTTTTCCTCGGGCACGCCCCAAGCCTTGGCAAACTTGACACGCACTGCCGGGTCGGTGACCTTCTGGTAGCCAGGGTACAGGTTGGGCAGCATGCCCATATCGCAGGAGCCCTGGACGTTGTTCTGGCCACGCACGGGCGCGAGGCCGGAATTGGGTTTGCCGATCTGGCCGGCAACGCAGGCGATGGAGGCGATGGTGTGCACCGTCTTCAGGTTCTGCTTCTGCTGGCATACGCCCATACCCCAGCCAATGATGGCAGAGGGCTTCGCCGTGGCGTACATCTCGGCAGCTTGGTGGATCAACGCGGGCTCGACACCCGTGATGTCCTGTACGGATTCGGGAGTGTAGTTCTTGATGGTCTCCCACCATTCGTCAAAGCCGTTCGTGTGCTCGGCGACGAATTCCTTGTCGTAGAGGCCATCGTTGACCAAGCAGTTGGCAAAGGCGTTAAGGAACGCAACGTTGCAACCGTTCTTGATCGGAAGGTAGAGATCGGCGATACGCGCGGTTTCGATATGGCGCGGATCGGCGACGATGATCTTGCAACCCTTTTCTTTGGCTCGCACGATACGCCTTGCGACGATGGGGTGCGAATCGGCAGGGTTATAGCCGAAGAGGAAAATGCAGCCCGCATCCTCCATACCGGGGATGGAGCATGACATGCAACCTGAACCAACCGTGTCCATCAGACCGAGGACAGTAGGGCCGTGTCAAGTACGGGCGCAGTTGTCTACGCTGTGGGTGCCGATGCACGCACGCGTAAACTTCTGCATGACGTAGTTCGCCTCATTGCCGCCGCCTCGCGAAGAGCCGGTGGTCATGACAGCGTTAGGACCATATTCGTCAATTATGGCCTGCATCTTAGATGCGGTGAAATCCAGCGCCTCGTCCCAGCTTACGCGCTCAAGATCCGCGCCCTTAGTGCGGCGGATCATCGGGTGCAGTACGCGAGGTGTCAAGATCTTGGTGTCGTTGATGAAGTCGTAGCCGCTCATGCCCTTAAGGCACAGCTCGCTCTGGTTGGTGATGCCGTTGAGCGGTTCGGTACCCACGACCTGGCCGTTTTGGACCAAGAGGTTAAACTGGCAACCGGCGCCGCAATACGGGCAGATCACTTTATGCTTCTCCATGACACCCTCCTTCCTTTCTCTGCTACCGAATACTCGGTACTTATTTGACAATCATTGGGCCTGTCGCCCGACGCTTACGCCTCGTTTTCGATGGTGGCGCGGGCACGCTCGGCAGTCAGTTCTGCCAGACGCTCCTCGTCCACCAGGGTGAGGCCCTTGGTCGGACACGCCTCGGCACACGCCGGACCGCCGGGACGGTCCACGCACAGGTCGCACTTGAGCACGAAGCTCTTAGTCTGCGAACCCACGCGCACGTCGCCCATCAAGACGGGGACCTGCGTGGTCGCCACGCTCACGGCGCCAAAGGGGCAGGCCATGACGCAGCTCTTGCAGCCGATGCAGTTGTCCTCGTTAACACCGATGCGATGGTTCTTTGGATCAAAGAACAAGGCGCCCGTGGGGCAGGCCTTGGCGCACGGAGCGTCCTCGCAGTGGTGACATGCCACCGGCGCGGAAATCTCGTAGGTGCGCGTTACGCGCAAGCGAGGTGCGGCGATGTTGCCGGGAATATCGTGTGCCTCGATGCACGCCGCCATACAGGTTTGGCACCCAATGCAACGTGAGGAATCGGCTACGACTCGTTTATTGCCCATGTTGTTCACTCCCTCCTGAATCCCATGCCGGAGAGACCCTGCCGACGTTGCCCCGGACCGCCCGTGGTCCGGCATAGGCGTATCGAACGCATGCGGCGAAACAGGCACTTCGATAGAATTCCTCCAACGATATACAGGTTAAATATACGCAGTTGCAGGTGGCAAACTTGAGCATACGCCCTGCAATACGGGTGTATTGCAGGGGTTTTAGCAGGTTGGAATTATTCTCTAGAAGCTATAAAGGTGAGTGTATTACATGCGTACATCCAAGGGAGATTTCACGCTCGTTTATAAAGGATGTAATACGTTTGATATATATTTCGCGCTCATTAACTTGAGTGCAATAAAGCAGTGGTTATATGATTGGCTATTATTAGTCAATGTTGTATTTGATCATTCATATTGCACGCTCATTAAGGGAGGCCAGTGATGTCATCGACTCAAAAAAGAGCCATCCTGCAGGTGCGCATTCGCGAGGAAGACAAGCAGCATGCCGAGCGTCTCTACGACGCCATGGGTACATCGCTCGCCGAGGCTGTCCGTCTATTTGTCGCGCATAGCATTTTGATGCGCAAGCTCCCCTTTCAGCCGGTCGCCGTGCGCTCAAAGGACGGCACCGCCGCCTATGGATCGCTCAAAGCATATGGGGACCCCAATCGCCGCTCCGAGGAGCGCAATGCCTGGATTGAGTACCTTGCTACAGAATGCGACGATTCGTTTTTGGGTCCCGAGGAAGTAGATATCCATGAGTAGCACCATCATCGACGAGACCGTCATCCTGCGCTACCTGCTTAATGACGACGAAGTTCTATCACCGCGCGCCGCCAAGGTCATCGCCACGCGCACCGCTCGTGTCTATCCCGAAATCATCACGCGCGTCGTGGTCACGCTGCGCGACGTCTATAAGGTTCCCCGCGTTGAGATTGCTGCGGCCATGAAGAAGCTGCTCGATGACGTCATGGTCGACGAGCCCACCGTTGTCGCCCTTGCCGTCAAACTCTTTGGCAAGACCCATATGGACTTTACCGACTGCCTCCTCGCAGCCCGAACCGCCATCTACAACGATGATGTCGTGAGCTTTGGCAAGCCCATCATCCAAGGCATGATCGATTACCGCCGCCAGCGCCAAACCGCTGCCGACGCCCGCGACCGCGCCGCCGAATCCCGCAGCCGCAGCACCGACTCCACCATCGACAAACTCCGCCACCAATCCCGCCACTAACCGACAGGCAACGGCATCGCCCGCCACTCAGCCCCATCCCCACCTGA
>DBEWII010000003.1:0-8696 GCA_048384935.1 Collinsella aerofaciens
GATAATCTGCTCGCCTTGGCCTTCGAATTGCATGGATTGGATGACCTCGGAGTGCAGGAAGAGGTTGTGATGCATAACGACCGCGCCTAGGACACTTACGATAATCGCGGCCGAGCCGGTGAGCATACTGGGTGTGATCCAGCTTGCGGCGGCCTGCGGCCAGTCGACCTTGACCAGCGTAAGCTCAGCCAAAAACGAGAGTCCTACCACGCCTACGAAGGCGATGATCCAGCGTTCGGCACGCTTGTAGGAGTTCGTCATGAGCATCGCCATCGATACTGCCGCCACGATGACGCAGCCGGCGCGCACGGGCAGTCCAAAGAGCATCTGGAGCGCAATCGCGCCGCCCAGGATCTCGGCCATGGCGGTGGCGATGGTCGCGAGGTAGGCACTGGCGAGCACCGTGCGCCCAACGAAGCGGGGGAGAAAGCGGGTCGTGGCCTCGGCAAGGCAGACGCCCGTGGCGATGCCCAAGTGCGCCGCGTTGTGCTGCAGCACGATGAGCATGATCGTGGACAGCGTGACGATCCACAACAGCGCGTAGCCAAACTGCGAGCCGGCGGCCATGTTGGAGGCCCAGTTGCCCGGATCGATAAAGCCGACGGTCACGAGCAGCCCGGGGCCGATATGCCGTGCAATGTCTAGGCCTCCGTGACCACCGGTGCGTCGGGAGCCAAAATGATGTTTGAGATGGTTGAGCATGGTGAGCTCCTGCGTGCCGTTTGTTTGACGCCGCAAAGGATACCCGTTTTAGGCTAAAAAGTTAATCAAAGCTAACAAAATTGTTGTATTTGAATAGGATGGTGAAAGGGGGGTTACCGAAATGTCTTGATCTGTAACATCTAGGCGCCAAAATTGGGTCTTCCTGTTACAGATTGAGATGTTTGAAGAGGTGAGTTTGCAGGCCGAACTTGGGGCCTATGTTGTCGTCCTTGAGGTCGGCGGTGCCCACTCGCAGGGCGCGCGTTACGCAATTGTTTCGAAACGGGCGGGAAACACAACGGGCCGGCGATGCACCTAGTATGCCTAGTCAACTGACTGTCTAACACCTAGGGGAGGATCGCGATGCAGGCAGATTCCGCTCAGCAGCAGGGCCTTTATCGCCCCGAATTCGACCACGATGCATGTGGCATCGGCGCGCTTGCCGATATCAACGGCGAGCGCCATCACCAGATTCTGGACGACGCGCTGTCCATTCTGGTCAACTTGGAGCACCGCGGCGGCACGGGACTCGAGAAGAATACCGGCGACGGCGCCGGCATCCTGTTCCAGGTTCCGCATCATTTTTTCCGCAAAGAGGCTCAAAAGTGCGGCCAGATTCTGCCGGCAGAGGGCGACTATGGCGTGGCCATGCTGTTCTTCCCGCAGGACGACAAGGGCGTAGAGGATGCCCGTCGCGTGTTTGAGGAGGGCTGCGCCGAGGCCGGCGTGCCGCTGCTCTTTTGGCGCGAGGTGCCCGTCGACCCGCACGACCTGGGCGAGACGGCCCGCGCCTGCATGCCTACTATCCTGCAGGCTTTCCTGGGCCGTTCGGACGACACGCTCGCCGGCGATGCCTTTGAGCGTCGCCTGTACGTGTGCCGCCGCACCATCGAAAAGAAGGCCGACGTCGAGTTTGCCCTGCGCGACAAGATCTTCTATGTGTGCTCCATGAGCTCGCGCACCATCGTGTACAAAGGTATGCTGGTCGCCACGCAGATGCGCCGTTTCTTCATCGACCTCAACGACGCCGCTGTCAAAACGGCCGTGGCGCTCGTCCACTCGCGCTACTCCACCAACACCACGCCCAGCTGGGAGCGCGCACATCCCAACCGCTTTATCATCCACAACGGCGAGATCAACACCCTCAAGGGCAACGTCAACTGGATTCGCGCCCGCGAACCCAACCTGTACAGCCCCGTGCTGCAGCACGATCTTGAGCGCGTGATGCCCATCATCAACCGCGAGGGCTCCGATTCCGCGATTCTGGACAACGTGCTTGAGTTTTTGGTCATGAACGGTCGCCCGCTTACGCGTGCCGCGTCCATGCTGTTGCCCGAGCCGTGGGACCACAACGACAGCCTGAGTGAGGAGCGCCGCGCCTACGACGCCTACCAGTCCATGCTCATGGAGCCGTGGGATGGCCCGGCGGCCATCGCCTTTACCGACGGTCGCACGCTGGGTGCCGCCCTCGACCGTAACGGCCTGCGTCCCGCCCGCTACTATGTGACGCGCGACGGTCGCTTTATGCTGGCAAGCGAGGTGGGCACCATCGAGGTGAGCCCCGAGAACATCCTGACGAGCGGCTGTCTGGGGCCGGGCCAGATGCTCGAGGTCGATTTTGCCCGCGGCCGCGTGATCTACAACGACGAGCTGCGCGCCCGCTATGCCAAGGAAAAGCCCTACCGTGATTGGATTGCCGAGGAGACGCTGACCGTTGACGCGCTCGATGAGCCCGTTGCGGCAACGCCCGCCGAGGACGCTGAGGTGCCCGCCGCCGTGCGTATGGCAAAGCTCGGCTACCACTGGGATGACGTCGACGAGGTCGTGCGTCCCATGGCCCAGCAGGGCAAGGCCCCGCTCGCCTCGATGGGCATCGATGCGTCGCTGGCCTGTCTGTCCAAGAAGACGCGTTCGTTCTTCGACTACTTCTATCAGCTGTTCGCCCAGGTCACGAACCCGCCGATCGACGCCCTACGCGAGCATATGGTCACCTCGACCACGCTCTACCTGGGCAACCACGGCAACCTGCTCGAGGATTCCCGCACGGCCTGCCAGCTGGTGCGCTTGGAGCGTCCGCTGCTGAGCGAGGAGGAGTTCGAGCGTATCTGCGCCATCGACCGCGTGGGCTTTAAGACCCGCCGTTTCCGTGCCGTGTACCGCCGCGACGCCGGCGAGGGCGCGCTGCAGGCTGCGCTCAAGCAGCTTGCAGAGGATGTTGAGGCTGCGGTCCGCGACGGCGTGAACATCGTGGTGTTGAGCGATCGCGCCGCTGCGGGTGAGGTGCCCGTGCCGTCGCTGCTCGCCGTGGGCTGCGTGCACAACCACCTGATCCGCGCCGGCGTGCGTACCTTTGCCGACATCGTGGTGGAGTGTGGCGACGCCGTGTCTCCGCACGACTTTGCGGCGCTGGTGGGCTACTCCGCGAGCGGCATCTATCCGTACAACGCGCATGCGTGCATTCGCGACTTGGCGGCGCACGGCGATCTGGACGTGACAGCCGAGCAGGGCATCGCCAACTACAACAAGGCTGCGACCGCCGGCATCGTTTCCATCATGTCCAAGATGGGCATCTCCACGGTGCAGAGCTACCATTCGGCGCAGATCTTCGAGGCCGTGGGCTTTACGCCGGAGTTCGTCAATGCGTACTTCGCCGGCACGGTGAGCCGTGTGGGCGGTATGGGTGTTGAGGACGTCGAACGCGAGCAAAATGAGCGCTATGACGCCGCGCTCGCTATCCTTAAGAGCCCAGCTCCCGATCAGCTGCCCACGTTGGGCCTGACCAAGTGGCGCCCGCTCGGCGGCGAGGATCACCTCATCGATCCGCAGACTGTCTACTTGCTGCAGGCCGCCTGCCGTGAGGACAGCTACGACACCTTTAAGGAGTACAGCGCCCGCCTGCACCGCACCGGCCGTGCCGTGCGCCTGCGCGACCTGCTCGACTTTGATGCCAGCGGCCGCACCCCGGTGGCACTCGACGAGGTGGAGCCTGCGCTCAATATCGTCCGCCGCTTTAACACCGGCGCCATGTCGTATGGCTCCATCAGCAAAGAGGCGCACGAGTGCATGGCCATCGCCATGAACCGCCTGCACGGCCGTTCCAACTCCGGTGAGGGCGGTGAGGATCCGCGTCGCGAAACGCCGCTGGCCAACGGCGACTCCAAGAACTCCGCCATCAAGCAGGTGGCAAGCGCGCGCTTTGGCGTGACGAGCCGCTACCTGTGCAGTGCCTTCGAGATTCAGATCAAGATGGCCCAGGGCGCCAAGCCTGGCGAGGGCGGCCACCTGCCCGGCAAGAAGGTCTACCCCTGGATTGCCGAGGTCCGTCAGTCCACGCCCGGCATCGGCCTGATCTCGCCTCCGCCGCACCACGACATCTACTCCATCGAGGACCTGGCAGAGCTGATCTTTGACCTTAAGAACGCCAACCCCGGCGCGCGTGTGTCGGTCAAGCTGGTCAGCGAGGCCGGCGTCGGCACCATCGCCACTGGTGTTGCCAAGGGTGCCGCCGACAAGATCTTGATCAGCGGCCACAACGGCGGCTCCGGTGCCGCTGCTCGCGATTCCATTTGGCACACCGGTCTGCCGCTGGAGCTTGGCCTTGCCGAGGCCCAGCAGACGCTGCTGCAAAACGGCCTGCGCTCGCGCGTGGTGCTCGAGGCCGACGGCAAGCTCATGGACGGCACCGATGTTGCTGTCGCCTGCCTGTTGGGCGCCGAGGAGTTTGGCTTTGCGACCATGCCGCTCATCTCCATGGGCTGCCTCATGCAGCGCGACTGCCAGCAGGATACCTGCCCGGCCGGCATCGCCACGCAAAACTGTCGCCTGCGTCGCGGCTTCCGCGGCAAGCCGGAGCACGTCGAGCACTTTATGCTCTTTGTTGCCGAGCAGCTGCGCGAGGTCATGGCGAGCCTGGGCTTCCGCACCGTCGACGAGATGGTCGGCCATCCCGAGTGCCTGCGCCAGATCGAGGTCCCGGGCAACCGCAAGGCCAACCTGCTCGATCTGTCGCCCGTGCTGGCAAGCGCGACCTGTGAGTTTGGTGCCCACATCCCGGGCGCCGACGGCCGTCACTTCCTGCCCCAGATGGCTGCGGACAGCGAGCTCGACAAGACGCTCGACTCCACGCTGTTTGTACCCTATACGGCCGATGCCCGTGCGCACCTGCGCCCGATTCGCTTCCGCGCCGATATCGCCAACGTCAACCGCTGCGTGGGCACCATCTTGGGCAACGCGGTGACCAAGGCGCATCCCGAGGGCCTGCCCGCCGGCTCCATCACCATCGATTGCGATGGTTCGGCCGGTCAGAGCTTTGGCGCCTTCCTGCCGCGCGGCATTACGCTCAACGTGTGCGGCGACGCCAACGACTACTTTGGCAAGGGCCTTTCGGGCGGCGAGGTGTCGGTGCGCCCCAACCCGCATGCGACCTACAAGTTCGACGAGAACATCATCGTGGGCAACGTTGCGTTCTTTGGCGCTACGAGTGGCCGCGGCTTCATTAACGGCCTGGCCGGCCAGCGCTTTGGCGTACGCAACTCCGGTGCCACGGTGGTGGTCGAGGGCTGCGGCAACCATGGCTGCGAGTACATGACGGGAGGTCTGGCGCTCATCCTGGGCGAGGTCGGGCAGAACTTCGCCGCCGGCATGACGGGCGGCGTGGCTTACGTCTTTGACCAGTACGGCACGCTCGATGCCCGTGTGAACCACGAGAGCGTTGAGCTTAAAGCCCCGACGGCCGGTGAGCTGGCGCAGATTCGTGCGCTCATCCAGGAGCACGTGGACGCGACGCAGAGCCCGCGCGGCATTAAGCTGCTCTACAGCTTTGAGACGATGAGCAAGCACTTTGTGAAGGTCATTCCGACCGAGTACGAGCGCGTGCTGGCGATTGTCGCCGCCGCCGAGGCCGTCGGCAAGACGCATGAGCAGGCCGAGGAGCTGGCGTTTGACATTGTGACCGGTCGGGCGAGTGCCGCGGATGTTGCTCGCTTCGATGTTGCGGGCGGTGCTGCGGGTGCTGCGTCCGTGGCTGCCAGCTCTGTTGCTTCGACCAAGAAGGAGGCGTAAGTGCCATGGGTAAGCCCGGTGCTTTTCTTGATATCGATCGCGTGACCCATGAGCTGCGCCCCGTGGAGGAGCGCAGCCGCGATTTCGATCCGCTGTACGTGGAGCTCGACGACGACGCGCGCCGTGCCCAGGCGAGCCGCTGCATGATGTGCGGTGTGGCGTTTTGTCAGATGGGCGCGAGCTTTGGCAAGGCACGTCCGAGCGGTTGTCCGCTGCACAACCTGATTCCCGAGTGGAACGAGCTGGTGTACCGCGGCCGTTGGGACGAGGCCGCCGAGCGCCTGTCACTCACCTCGCCCATGCCCGAGTTCACGAGTCGCGTGTGCCCGGCGCTGTGCGAGGCCGCATGCAACCTGGGCTCGGTCGATGGCCAGCCCACGACGATCCATGACAACGAGCGCGCGATTAGCGACCATGAGTGGGCCAACGGCGGTCCGCACCGCTTTGAGCCGGCAGGGGAGGGTGCACCCACGGTTGCCGTGGTGGGCTCCGGTCCTGCTGGTCTGGTGGCAGCATGGGAGCTTGCGCGTCGTGGCGCCCGCGTGACGGTGTTTGAGCGCGACGACCGCCCGGGCGGTCTGCTCATGTACGGCATTCCCAACATGAAGCTCGAGAAGTCCGTGGTCGAGCGTCGCGTGGCGCTCATGCGCGAGCTGGGCATTGTGTTCGAGCTGAGTGCCGACGTGAGCGATCCCAAGGTTACCGCCAAGCTCGACGACTTTGACGCCGTCGTGGTGGCTGCCGGTGCTCGCGCCCCGCGTGGGCTTTCGGCTGCGAACATTGATGCCCCGGGCGTGGTGTATGTCGTGGACTACCTGACGGCTTCGACCGTCTCGGTGCTCGATGGCGGCGAGCCTGTCATCGATGCACGCGGCTTGGACGTCGTGGTCATTGGCGGCGGCGATACCGGTAACGACTGCGTGGGCACCGCGGTGCGTCAGGGTGCGCGTAGCGTGCGCCAGTTTGAGTTCTTGTCGGCGGCGCCTGATGTGCGCGCGGCGAGCAACCCCTGGCCGCAGTGGCCCAACGTGAAGAAGACCGATTACGGCCAGCAGGAGGCCATCGCTGCCATGGGCGGCGAGATGCGCGCTTGGGGCGTGGATACACTCGAGGTGTTGCTGGACAAGAAGGGCGCGGCCGCGGGCCTGCACGTGGTCGATCTGGATTGGTCGGCGGGAAAGCCCGAGCGCATCGCGGGCTCTGAGCACGAGGTGCCGGCGCAGCTGGTGCTCATCGCCTGCGGCTTTACGGGCCCGGAGCACAGTGTGTTCGACGCCGTTGGTGTGCCCGTTGCCACTGCTGGCCGTCCGCTGCCTGTGATGGCCGCCGAGGGCTCGCATCTTGCGGCCCGTGTCGACGGCGTCGCCGCGGATGCCGCGCCGGTGTATGTTGCCGGTGATGCTCGCAACGGCAGCTCGCTCGTGGTGAACGCTATGGCCGATGCCCTGGCCTGCGCGGCCGAAGTCGCCGATGCGCTGGAGCTGTAAAGTAGTCATTTAAGAACGTCCATTACAGTCGAAATTGTCAGCCCGGGACCGTCTCGGGCTACGATTGAGGCGCGCCCAGAACGGGCCGCCGACCGGGCGCCCGCGCACGGCCGAACGTCCCTGCCCCCGAGAGGGCCCGTTGGGTGCTGCCGGCGCGGGACGCGCCGCCCCCGACGGCTGATAGGAAAGTGCCGGGCAGGTGCCGCGGCTGGTAATGTGAGTGCCGAGGGGGAGGCCATCCGGTCGAACGACTACCGGAAGGATACCACCGTGAAAGCGCCATCCACCAGACCCGCGGCCGTGCTCGGCCTGGACGTCGGCAAGTCATCGCACTGGGCCTGCCTGATCGACCGCGACGGGGAGGTGCTGGCCAGCGCCCCCGTCCGCAACAGGGAGGCCGAGCTCGACGCGCTGTTCGCCTCCGCGCCCGCCGGCACGCTCGTCGTCGTCGACCAGTTCCGCAACATAGGGTCCCTCGCCGTGAGGCGGGCCCGCGCCGCGGGGCTCGGGGTCGCCCACCTGCCCGGGCTCGCCGCCAGCCGCGCCGCCGGCCTGTTCGCCGGCGAGGCCAAGACCGACGAGCGCGACGCCGCGGTGATCGCGCGGACCGCCCTGGGCGTGCCGGACTCCCTGTCGGGGGTCCCGGGCCGCGGCGAGGCCCTCGAGGCCGCCCGCGCCCTCTCGTCGCAGCGCGACCACGTCGTCGCCTGCGCGACCAGGGACAAGAACCGCCTGCGCGCGGTGCTGCTCGAGTCCTGCCCGGCCCTCGAGGCCGCGGTCGACCTGTCGGACCGGCGGTGGCTGGAGCTGCTCGCCGGGTTCGGCGGGGCGTGGGGGATCGCCCGCTCCGGGGCCGGGGGCCCGCGGGCCGAGGCCGCCGGGGAGGCCGCGGCCGCCTCCACCGCGCCCCCGCCGGCGCTCGTCGAGGCCGAGAACAGGCAGGTCAGGTTCCTGGCCGCCCGGATATCGGAGGCCCTCGACGAGGCCGGGGCCCTCGAGGCCGAGACGGCGGCGCTGCTCGAGGGCGACGAGACCTACGCGTGCCTGCTCACCGTGCCCGGCATCGGCCCGAGGACCGCGGCGCAGCTCGCGGTGTCGGTCGACATCGGGAGGTTCCCGGACCACGACCACCTGGCCTCGTACTGCGGCATAGCCCCGAGGGTGAGGAGCTCCGGCACGTCGGTGAGGTCGGTCAGGGCGTCCAGGCGCGGCGACGCGAGGCTCAAGTCCCTGCTGATCTTCTCGTGCAACAGCCTGGTGAGGTCCTCGGGGCGCTACGGCGAGTACTACCGGGCCTGCAGGGCGCGGGGCATGGGGCACGGGCGGGCGCTCAAGGCCGTCGCGAGGAAGCGGCTCAGGGCGATATACGCCGTGATGCGCGACCGGGTGCCCTACCGGGAGTAGCCCCGACGGTTGACAAAACTATAGGAACACCCAATGACTAGT
>DBEWII010000004.1:0-7169 GCA_048384935.1 Collinsella aerofaciens
GGAAAAAATAGGAAAAAAAGGAAAGGAGACTTATGACTGAAACCATCTTCTCCCCCTCATTTGGAAATCGCCCGTCCTATCTGGTGGGTCGCGGGAACGTGATTTCGACATTCATCTCCGGTCTTGAGCAGGAGCCGGGCAATCGAGACCGAGCCATGCTCATGCTCGGCCAGCGAGGCAGCGGCAAGACGGTTCTTCTGTGGGAACTTGCCGACCGCGCACGCAAGCTCGGTTTTGTTGTCGCCACACCCACCGTAGCCTCCGAAGATATGCTTGAGCGCATTGTTGAAAAAATCCAAGAAGCAGGCGAGCCTTATGTCAGCAAGCGTCATCTCCCCAAACTTTCTGGCGGTAGCTTGAGCGTCTTCGGCTTCTCAGCCGGTCTCGAGTTCACACGCGATGTGCAGGAGACCAAGAGTTTCCAGTTCAAACTCACGCAGCTGGCGCGCAAGCTGACCGAGCAGGGGCACGGTATCCTCATCCTTATCGATGAGCTCCAAGCTAATTCACCTGAGATTAGACAGCTCGTCACCGCCTATCAAGAGCTGGTCGGTGAGGGACTCAACGTCGCGCTTGTTATGGCAGGTCTCCCGGGAGCCGTCTGTGCAACGCTCAATGACCGCGTGCTGACATTTCTCAACCGCGCTCGCAAGGTCACGCTCGAACCGCTTTCAGTCGGAGATGTCGATGCCTATTATCAGCGGGCTTTCGAAGAGCTCGACCTTGATATTCCAGGCGATCTTCGCCTCCGTGCCGCTCGCGCAACCCAAGGCTCGCCCTATATGCTGCAGCTCATCGGCTATAACATCGGCAATCGCTGCAAGACAGGAGAACACGTAACGCCAGAGCAAGTCGACGGAGCTATCGAAGCGTCAAAAGCCGATTTCGAAAACGATGTTTGTGAAACGACGCTCGCCGCGCTATCGGACCAAGACGTCGCGTTTCTCGACGCAATGACTGATGACGAAGACGCCGTTTCGCGCATTTCCGATGTAGCGAAACGTATGTCAGTCACACCCGACTATGCGCAAAAGTATCGCCGGCGCCTCATCGACGCCGGCGTAATCGAACAGGCGCGCCGCGGTTACGTGCGTTTCGCCGTTCCATATATGGCTGACTATCTGCGCAGCCAACTCTAGGCAGCCACCGCAATGGGGACAGGCACCTTTGTGGTGGTTTGGGCCCGTTTTGTCTCGATCTGTAACAGCTAGGCCGTCAAAACCGGGCCTGGTGTTACAGATCGAGATCTTTCGGGCAGCCCCTGCAGTTTGTCTAAATCTGTAACAGGTAGAGACGATTTGGCCCGCCAGATGTTACATATCGAGACAGAAGATTCTAGTCGCAGGCGATGTCGAGGTTCTTGCCAATGAGGCCTACGTAGCCGCCCTCGGCAGCCTTGGGGCTGTCAGCATGGCAGAGAACCCACTTGTCGGCCTTCCAGTAGCAGTAGCTGTCACCGGCGGTAGGCATGTCGGTTGCGGCCTCGGGGCGCGGGCCGTTGGTGCCGGCGGGAAGCGCCACCATCACCTGGAAGCCACCGTCGTCGACCATGCAGGGCGTATAGTGGAGCGTGGTGTTGAAGACCTCGACAACCGTACCCGCCGGCACGCGGAACGCCTTGACGCACGCGGTGTCGAGCTTGCCGTCCTCGATCTCCCAGCGATGCGCCACGAGCAGGATAAAATCGCGAGCACCCAGGTTGAACTCGCTCGCGCGGTGGTACTCCAGGCAGTTGAGGCGCGTGTTGTGGCCGTTGCACCAGCCGAGCTGGAAGGGACGGCCGCCAAACATGAGGAAGCCCAACTTATCGGCATCCTTGACGCCCTCGAGCTCCGGCGCGCTTGCAACGTACTTGCTGCCCTCGGGAATGGGCGTGGCAGAGAGTGCCTCGAGCACGGGCGACGTGAGCTCGGACGGGACGTCATCCCAAACGTTGCCATAGGATTTGAACTCGGGATCGTTGACAGAGTAGATATGCATGTTCACTCCTGTTCGTAAATGTGACTATACGAACATTCTAGAACAAACATAAGCGATTTTAAACACTCGTCCCGACCACTCAGCAAAAAGGCACCCCCGCATAAGCGAAGGCGCCCAATGCGCGCGTTTTGGGCGATAAAGCCCTTACGCCTGCTGATAGTGCAGGTGCTTCTCGTCGATATCGGCCAGGTCGCGGTCGAGGTAGCGGCGCGCAAGCCAGTTGGCCATGGGGAGGTTCTGGTCCGGGTAGTTACCGCACTCCTCGGGAGCGGCACCGGGGACATCGCCCTCAAAGCCGGCGACAAACTCGAACAGCTCACGCACGAGCGGCAGGATCTCCTCGCTCGTCACCTCGCCAAACACAACCAGGTAAAAGCCCGTGCGGCAGCCCATGGGGCCAAAGTAGACAATGCGGCCCGACCACTCGGCATTATTGCGAAGGAACGTCGCGCCCAGGTGCTCGATGGTGTGGCACTCGGCCGTGTTCATGACCGGCTCCTTGTTGGGCGTGGTCAGGCGCAGGTCAAACGTGGTGACGGCGGCGCCGGTCGCCGGATCGCGGTCGATGCGGCTCACATACACGCCGGGCTCAAGCAGCAGATGGTCAACGGAAAAGCTCGCGATGCGCTCCATGGCAGATCCTCTCGATAGTCAAATTGGGACGGGGCTCTTTTAGCTGATTCGAATGGTCGCACCAATCATACCAGTCAAAAAAGCCCCGTCCCAAAAAGACAACTTAGCCCAGAACGCGGGCCATGCGCGCCTTGAACTCGGACAGGAAGCGCGGGGCGTCGACGGTCAGCGCCACGAGTGCGCTCTTGTCGGGGTCGGACAGACGGCGCTCATCGCAGATGGTGCGACCGCGGTACTCGCCCAGCAGATCAACACGCAGGTTGCAGCCGAGCGCGCCCACGAGCGTGGGATCAATCGCCACGGCAACCGCCAGCGGATCGTGCAGCGCGCAGCCACCCAGGTAGGGGGCGTTCATCTCGTACGAGCCAATGTAGTGCTCCACCATACTCGCAAACGCGCAACCGGCCATGGTGCCCGAGCCCGTCCAACCGGCAATGTCGCGACGCGTGAGCACCACGCGATGCGTCACATCCAGACCCACCATAGTGAGCTTGCGGCCCGAGCGCAGCACCGCGTCGGCTGCCTCGGGGTCGCTCGCCATATTGGCCTCGGCGCCCGCGCTCACGTTACCGGGCACGGTAAGGGCGCCGCCCATCACGACCACGCGGCCGATGGACATCATCGCCGCCGCATCGCGCTCCAGGGCGAGCGCCAGGTTGGAGAGCGGGCCAGTCGCTACGTAGACCAGATCGGGACCATAGGTGCGCGCGGCATCGATCAGATAATCGACCGCAGCGTTGCCGTCGGCCGAGGTCGCCCCCACCGGCTCGTAGGGCGACGCGGGCACGCTCGCGCCGCCGATGCCGTTCTTGCCGTGAATGAGCGCGGTGGACGCCGGCGGCGTATAGGGCTCAGTCGCCTGCAGAGGACGGTCGGCACCCAGGTACACCGGAACCTCGGGGCGACCCAGCAGATCGAGCACCGCCAGGCAATTGTGCGCCGATTGCTCGACGCGCACGTTGCCAAAGCACGTGGTGATGCCCACGAGCTCCACCTCGGGGCTCGCGATGGCATAGGCCAGCGCCATCGCATCGTCCACTCCCATATCCAGATCAAGGATCAGCTTCTTGATTGCCATTGTTCTACTCCGCTTCTCCGTCTTTATCGTTTAACCAAACCAATGTTCAACTTCGGCGCGCGTGGGAATCGATTGCTGAGCGCCCAGGCGCGACACCGTCACTGCCGAGGCGCGAGCACCCGCGGCCATGCACTCAAAGAGCGGCAAGCCCTCTAGGCGAGCCGCCGCCAACGCGCCGATAAACGTATCGCCGGCGGCCGTGGTATCGACTACCGTGCTCGAAAGTGCCGGCATGCGCAGCAGCTCACCGTCATCGCCGAGCGTAACCGAGCCGGCACCGCCCAACGTGATGACCGCAGCTCCGGCACCCCTAGCGAGCAGGGCGTTGAGCGCCACGACGCAGCTTGCATCGTCCGCGGGCAAGATTCCCGTCAGAACCTGGCACTCGGTCTCGTTGGGACAGACCAGGTCGACCGCAGGCCAGACCTCCGCAGGCAGCTCGCAGGCAGGCGCCGGATTAAAGACCGTATAGAACCCCAGCTCGTGAGCGCAAACAAGCGCATCGGCCGTCGCTGCAAGGTCACATTCACCCTGGGCGATAAAGACGCTTCCGGCAGCCGGGGCAATCTCGCTGGCGTCGCCGTCGAGCTCATGGGCCGCCAGACGCCTCAACGCGCAGGCAACGTCCGCGCCCGCAAGCGCATGGTTGGCGCCCGGTGACAGTATGATGCGGTTGTCGCCCTCGCAGCGAATGATGGTTGCCGTTCCCGTCTCCACGTCATCGCGATGCACTACAAAGTCACAGTCCACACCGGCGTCTTGGAGCCCCACCACGAGCGACGCGCCGAACGCGTCGCGACCGACAGCGCCGATCATGCACGTGCGCGCACCCATGCGCGCGGCGGCGACGGCCTGGTTAGCGCCCTTGCCACCGGCGTTGGTGATAAAACCGCTACCACCGACTGTCTCGCCCGCGCGCGGTATGCGCTCGCACGCCACCGAAAGGTCCATGTTCATGCTGCCGAACACCGCAACGATGCCGCGATCTGCCATGGAAACCTCCTCATCTGCGGGCTTTGCACCCACCGTCGACCGTCGATTGCGCGCCTTCGCACCTCTATAACTTTAGTTCACTTTGATGTGAACGCACCCTTGAGGTTGCGCCAGCAGCAAGCATTCACAGGAGCAGGCAGCTACAATGAATACGTGCTGATTATTCTCGTCATTGGATGATGTTTTATGGAACAATTCTCGCAATCGGGCTCGCGCGGTCGACGCCGCACGGGCAACGAGCCGGCGCCGCACGAACGCGTGAAGAGCGAACGCCGTGCCAACGAGCCGCGACGCACCACGAGCCCCCATCGCGCTTCTGCCAACAACGCGGGCCGCGCCAACACTCCCGCCGCGGAGCAGACGCCTGCTCGCCCCAAGTCCCGCTACATCCCTGCCCTTGACGGCCTGCGCACGCTTGCCGTCGTCGCGGTGGTGCTCTATCACCTCAACCTCACGTGGGCGCAGGGCGGTCTGCTCGGCGTCACGATCTTCTTTGTGCTTTCGGGCTATCTGATCACACGCCTGCTACTCAACGAAGTCGCTAAGACCGGCCGTATCGACCTCAAGAGCTTCTGGATCCGCCGCATCCGTCGCCTGGTCCCCGCCGTGGTGACCGTCGTGGTGGTGACCTGTGCGCTGTGCACCGTCTTCAACCACGTGATGCTCACCAAGATGCGCCCCGATATCCTGCCGTCGCTGCTGTTCTTCAACAACTGGTGGCAGATTGCCCAAAACGTCTCGTACTTCAACGCCCTGGGCGATCCCTCGCCGCTTACGCACTTTTGGTCGCTCGCCATCGAGGAACAGTTCTACCTGGTTTGGCCCCCGCTGCTGCTCGCTATGGTATCCATGCACATGAGCAAGCCCAACACGCGCCGCGTGGTTCTGGGCCTTGCCGCGGTATCTGCCCTTGCCATGATGGTGCTTTACAACCCTGCCGCCGACCCCAGCCGCGTGTACTACGGCACCGACACCCGCGTGTTCTCGCTGCTGCTGGGTGCCTGGATGGCCTTTATCCCCGATCGCGACCTGGCGCCGGTGCGTCTCGCTCGTCGTTTGGGGCTCAATCGCCTGGCCGGCGCCGCCAAGCACGGCAAGAACGCCGAGGGCAAGCCTGGCGAGAAGGCCGACGAATCAGCCGAGACCGGCCCGGCACAGCCGAGCGCCCTCGTGCGCTTTTGGTCCTCGCCCGCATCCATCGATGTGTTGGGCCTCGTGGGTCTGGTTGGCCTTGCCGCCATGGTCGCGCTCACCAACGGCTACACCGCGTTCCAGTATCGCGGAGGCACGCTGCTGTGCTCGATCCTCACACTCATGGTCATCGCGGCCTGCGTGCAGCCCCAGGGAATGGTTGCCCGCGCGCTGTCCGCCGAGCCGCTCGTGTGGGTTGGCAAGCGCTCGTACAGCATCTACCTGTGGCACTATCCGCTGCTGTTGCTCATGAACCCGGTCGCCAACATCAACGATACACCGTGGTGGCAGTATATCTTGCAGGTACTTGTGGTGGTCACCGTGGCAGAGTGCTGCTATCGCTTTATCGAGACTCCGTTTAGGAAGGGCGCCTTTGAGCGCACCGTGTCCGAGTTCCGCGACGGCACCACCACGCCCGCTAACTGGGTACGCGCGCACGTCCCTGTCTGCGCAGCCTGCGCTGTCGTGTTGGTCGTTGCACTGGGCGGCCTGATCTTTGTGCCCGAGACGTCTGCGCTGAGCGGCGAGGGCGCCGAAGTTCTGAACAAGGAAGCCAAGAACACCGCGCCCACCGACCAGCAGGCGGCCGACGACACCGACAAGGACAACGACGGCTTCCCCGATGGCTCCTACGATCTGCTTATGATCGGCGACTCCGTGTCGCTGCGTGCCGTAGACACCTTTGACGGCGTGTTCCCGCACAGCCATATCGATGCCGAAAAGGGCCGCCAGTTTGATGCGGGGCGCGCGACATTTGAGGGCTATATCCAGCAGAACCTTGCCGGCAAGATCGTGGTCTTTGCCCTGGGCACCAACGGCTTGGTAACCGACGACCAGATCGACGCCATCATGGCCGATGCAGGAGATAGGCGTATTGTGGTGTTTGTGAACACGCGCAGCCCGCAGCCGTGGGTTGGCTCTACCAACCAGGCCATCGCCAACGCCGCTACGCGCTACAAGAACGTGCGCGTTATCGATTGGTACGGATACAGTGCTAACCGCAACGACCTGTTCGATGGCGATGGCACGCACCTATCGACCACTGGCGTGACTGAGTACCTCAACTTGATCCACGATGCTGTCAAGAAGGACCTGCCCGTACACCCCGAGGATCACGTCAACGATCCGCAGCCGGCAGCCGTCAAGTCTGCCACCGACGCGCTCGTCAATGCGCTCGCTCTCAAGCCGCACAAGCTGGGCACCGACAAGTAACCTGCAGCGCAAACTTCCCACATCCGGAGGGGGCGGGGGGCACGGGCGACCCCCCCCCCCGCCGGTAGGGGCGTTGCGTTTG
>DBEWII010000005.1:0-5744 GCA_048384935.1 Collinsella aerofaciens
AAATACCTTGTTAAGGTACAGGCGTCGCATTTCCTGATCGACACCTCTGCCAAGACCTATGGCTCGCTGCTGTCGCCCGACCGCGCTTTGGAGTATGGCGATTATCCGGCTACGGCGGGAAAATCGGACTCATTCCTTACATACGCCACGGTGCGCAACAGCCAGGGTATACCAGAGACGGTCACTGCACGCCTATTCTCTCTTTAAGCTTAGAGGGGTTAAAAAGGCGCCAACAGGGGAATAAACGCGTTGTAATTGTGAGTACCGCCCGCCGAGCTGCCGCGCCATAGCGGCATCCGGCGGGCTCAGGTGCGTTAGAATGGGCTTGTTCTTAGCTAATTGAGACAGGGGGGCCGTGTTATGGCTTCAGATGCAAAAAAGATTCTGCTGGTCGAGGATGAGAAGGCAATCCGTGACGCCGTCGCTGCCTATCTCGAGCGCGAAGGCTACTGGGTTGTGGGCGTCGGCGACGGCCAGTCCGCGATCGAGGAGTTCGAGAAGCATCAGTTCGACCTGGTCGTGCTCGACCTTATGCTCCCCAAGATCCCCGGCGAGCGCGTTTGCCGCACCATTCGCGATACCTCGGATGTCCCCATCATCATGCTGACGGCTAAGGGCGAGATCGAGGACCGTATTATCGGTCTTGAGCTCGGCGCCGACGACTATCTGATTAAGCCGTTCTCGCCGCGCGAGCTCGTCGCCCGCGTTCGCGCTCTGTTCCGCCGTGCCCATCAGGCCGACGAGCCCGCCGTCGAGGTGCTCGACTTCGGCGATCTGGTCATCGATATCTCGGGCCACAAGATCTTGGTCGAGGGCAAGGAAGTCGATCTGACGGCTTCCGAGTTCAAGCTGCTCACCACGCTTGCCCGCCATCCCGGCCGTGTGTATAACCGCATGGAGCTGGTCGAGAAAGTGCTCGGGTATGACTTTGAGGGCTATGAGCGCACCATCGATAGCCACGTGAAGAATCTTCGCGCCAAGCTGGGCGATGATCCCAAGAAGCCCAAGTGGCTCTACACCGTCCATGGTGTCGGCTATCGCTTCGAGGCTCCGGCCAAGACCGATAAGTCGGACGAGAAATAGGGAAATCACATATGACACCTGCGCGCTTTGAAATCGGACAAAAGCACAAGCAGGAGAGCGAGGCGGGTTCCAAGGCTAGTTGGAACACGCCTCGTTCCGATTCACGGCCAACGATGAGCTATCCCTCGCGCATGGCACTTGCTTTTGCTCTGACATCGCTCATGACGGTATTGGTGCTGGTGGGCGTTGTCTCTGTTGTGTGGGGCACGGTCTTTTCGGATTACACACGCTCCAATATCGTCGAAATCGCAAATTCCGCTGCCGAGAAGTTGGCAACCTCATATGAGGAAAACGGCTCTTGGACCGCGGGAGAACTGCGCACGGTCGCAACGTCGAGTTTGGTTTCCGACGATCTGGGTATGCAGGTCGTCAATAAAAAGGGCGTGATCGTTTATGACGATTCCTGGCCCTCGGCAAGCGCCACCGCCGATGTACGCGAAAACCAGGCTACGACCGACGACACGAGCGGCAAGAGGGCATCGCATAGCCCGGTCTCGTCTGCTCCAACCGACTCCGATAGCGTTGCTAACGTCGAGATTGTAACGTCTTCCGGCGAGCATGTCGGACAGGTAAAGCTGTGGGCCATCGGCTCCGACGCTCTGCTCACCAAGGCGGACTCTGCGTTTAGGGAGAAGACCTTTAACGCCATGGCCCTCGCCGCGGTTGTTGCAATCTGCATTTCGGTCGTTATCGGATCGCTCGTGTCGCGCATGCTCACCAAGCCGATTCATCGCATCACCAGTACCGCAAAGCAAATCCGTGACGGCGACCTGTCGGCTCGCACGGGACTGCGCGGTGATGACGAGATCGATCAGCTGGGTGAGACCTTCGATGAGATGGCCACTTCGCTCGAGAAGGATATGAAACACGAGAAGCGCCTGACCTCAGACGTTGCACACGAGCTTCGCACGCCGCTTATGGCCATGCTCGCAACGGTCGAGGCCATGCAGGATGGCGTGTATCCCACCGACGATGAGCATTTGGAAACCGTTGCTTCCGAGACGCGTCGCCTGGCTCGTCTGGTGCAGCAGATGCTCGACCTGTCGCGCATGGAAAACAGCACGGCTCCGCTCAACCTTGAGCCGGTGGACATGGTTCCTTTCGTGCGTTCCATCGTTAATGCCCAGGAGCGCCTGTTTGTCGACCGCGATCTGCGCCTGCGTTTTGCGGACGAGACCCAGGGTCACGACGATGTCGTCGAGGCCGATCCCGACATGATCACGCAATGTGTTATCAACCTCATGAGCAACGCCATGCGCTACACCCCCGAGGGCGGTTGGGTCGTGGTGTCGGTGCTCAGTGACCGCAAGCACGTCAGCATTGCCGTTTCTGATACCGGCATCGGTATTGCCAAGGACGATTTGTCGCGCATCTTCGGGCGGTTTTGGCGCGCCGATGCCAGCCGCGCCCGCGAAGCTGGCGGCCTGGGCGTTGGCCTCGCCGTGACCAAGCAGATCGTCGAGCGTCACCATGGCTACATATCCGTGGAGTCGGAGCTTGGAAAGGGTACGACTTTTACAATTCATCTGCCCCGCGAGCACACGGCAGACGCGGCATCTACTACAATGGAGCACTAGCTTTTCGCTATTCGGTGAAGGAGGGGCCGCGTCCCTGCCGCTCCGAGTTTGCGAAAACATGCGGGAAAGAACCCGCATTTCTGTCGTATTTAGGTAAGGAGTGACTCACGTGACAACGATGGAGCGTCGTCCGGATTCCCGTGGCAAGGTTCGTGATATTTACGATGCCGGTGAAAACCTGCTGATGGTCGCCACCGACCGCATTTCTGCGTTCGACTTCATTCTTCCCGACGAGATTCCGTTTAAGGGAGAGGTACTCAATCGCATCTCGGCATTCTGGTTCGATAAGTTTGCCGACATCGTCCCCAACCATCTCGTTTCCATCGACCCGGCGGATTTCCCCGAGGAGTTTGCCGAGTATCGTGACTACCTCGCAGGCCGCGCCATGCTGGTCAAGAAGGCCCAGACGATTCCTATCGAGTGCATCGTCCGCGGCTATCTGACCGGTTCGGGCAAGAAGACCTATGACGAGAACGGCACCGTCTGCGGCATTCAGCTGCCCGAGGGTCTGACCGAGGCCTCCAAGCTTCCCGAGCCGCTGTTCACGCCGTCCACGAAGGCCGAGATCGGCGACCACGACGAGAACATTTCGTTCGAGCGTTGCTGCGAGATCGTGGGTGAGGACATCGCCGCGCAGATTCGCGACCTGTCCCTCAAGATTTACAAGGCTGCCGCCGAGTACGCCGCGACCCGTGGCATCATCATCGCCGACACTAAGTTTGAGTTTGGTGTCATAGATGGCAAGGTCACGCTGATCGACGAGTGCCTCACGCCCGACTCCAGCCGTTTCTGGCCTGCTGCCAGCTACGAGGAGGGCAAGATCCAGCCTAGCTACGACAAACAATTCGTCCGCAATTGGCTCAAGGCCAACTGGGATATGACGGGGGAGACCCCGCACCTGCCCGCCGAGGTCATCGATGGCACGTCCGAGCGCTATCGCGAGGCCTTCCAGATCATCACGGGCTCCCAGTTCACAAGCATGAAGGAGAACGCATAAGTGAGTACCCGTAGCGCCACGAACAAGCGCACGCAATCCCACGAAGTTACCGGGGTTGCGCGCAAGTCCGCCGCATCTGCTAAGCCCGCCCGCCAGGCAGCGAGCTCCGTTCGCGTCGTGCCGGCTTCGTCTAAGGCACGCCGCAAAGAGCTCGAGAAGGGCGAGAACCTCGAGGGCCTCTCTAAAGAGGAGAAGCGCGCCCGCAAGGCTAAGCAGCGCGCCAAGGAGGACCGCATCTATACGGTGTCGAATATCCTTCTCAAGCAGGATGAGGACTACACCAAGCGCCGCCGTATTTGGTGGGCTGTGCTCGCCATCGGCATGGTGCTCGTCGTGGCAATTTGGGCTTCGCTCTACTTCGCTCCCGGCGGCACGGTGTCCAGTCCTGTTCAGATGGTCGGCATCGTTTTGTCCTATGTCATCATCTTAGGTGACTTTATCTACGACTTCGTTCGTATTCGTCCCTTGCGCAACATGTACCGCGCGCAGGCCGAGGGCATGTCCGAGAACAAGCTCAACGCTCTTATCGAGCGCGCAGCTGCCGAGGAGGACAAGAAGGACTCCAAGAAGAAGTAGCGTGTGTATCCATACATATCGCTAAGATATAAGGCGCGTCGTTTTTGCGGCGCGCCTTTTTACTGTTCTATAGATAGATGGAGTGGCACATGATTCGAGCTGCCCTGACGGTCGAAGAGGCTCTGGAGGGCATGAAGGCCCTGGAGCCCAAGATTAAAAACTACGCGCGCCTGGTCGTCCGCAAGGGCGTAAACGTCAAGCCCGGCCAGGAGGTCGTCGTTCAGTCTCCGGTCGAGTGCGCGCCGTTTGCGCGCGTGGTGGTCGCGGAGGCCTATGCTGCCGGCGCCGGCCACGTGACGGTCATTTGGGCCGATGATGCCGTGACGAGGCTCACGTACGAGCATGTCGAGAAAAGCTATTTTGAGCAGACGCCCGAGTGGAAGCGCCTGCAGCTGGATTCCCTAGCCCAGGACGGTGCCTGCTTTATCTTTATCGAGGGTGCGGACCCTGCCGCCCTTAAGGGCATCGATCCAGCCAAGCCGGCCGCGGCATCAAAGGCGAGGAATACGCAGTGCAAAGTTTTCCGCCGTGGACTGGATTACAACATCAATCCGTGGTGCATCGCCGGCGCTCCGGTCGTGGCTTGGGCGCACGAGGTGTTCCCGGGAGACGCCGATGAGGTTGCAATCTATAAGCTGTGGAATGCGATTCTGCACACCGCGCGCGCAGATGGCCAGGACCCAGAGAGCGACTGGGAACTCCATGACGCCGCATTCGAAAAGAACTTGCGTTTCCTGAACGACAATCGTTTCGACTACCTGCATTACACCGCGGCAAATGGAACCGATCTGACGATTGGTATGACGAAAGGTCACGAGTGGGCCGGCGGCAAGGGCAAGACGCCCGATGGGCACCCCTTCTTCCCCAACATTCCCACCGAGGAAGTCTTCACTTCGCCCGATCGCATGCGCGCCGACGGTATCGTGTACTCGGCCATGCCGCTCATCCACCACGGCAATAAAGTCGACGATTTTTGGATTAAGTTCGAGGGCGGCCGCGTGGTGGGCTACGACGCCCGCGTGGGCAAGGCAACGCTCGCAAGTATCATCGATACTGACGAGGGCGCTGCTCACCTGGGAGAGGTCGCGCTCATTTCCAAGAACACGCCGATCCGCGAAAGTGGTGTTCTGTTCTACGATACGCTCTATGACGAGAACGCTAGCTGCCATCTCGCGCTAGGTGTCGGTTTCCCCGAATGTATCGAGGGTGGGTATGACATGTCCAAGGAGGAGCTCCTGGAGCATGGTGTTAACGTCTCGAGCACGCACGTTGATTTTATGATCGGCACGGACGACATCGATATTACGGGCATTACGCCTGATGGATGTGAAGTTGTGATTTTCCAGAACGGCCAATGGAGTTGGGAATAGTCCCAGACCGTGGTACAATGCCACCCGCGGGCCGTTAGCTCAGCTGGCAGAGCAGGGGACTTTTAATCCCAAGGTCCAGGGTTCGAACCCCTGACGGCCCACCATAGAATAGAAAAGCGACTGGTGGATGCCGGCCGCTTT
>DBEWII010000006.1:0-25173 GCA_048384935.1 Collinsella aerofaciens
GAAATTATTGTGCTCTCGGTGGTTGTCAGGACTGTCCGAGCTGGCGACCTTATATATTTGCCCTCCTCGGGACTCCTCGCCCGAACCCCTCAGCTAGTTCTTCAGCGAGTTCAGCGGCGCCGGGAAGCGTCCACCGCGGTGGGCAAGCACGGTGCCGGCGTTGGGGTTCACCGGCATGATGGGCGCACGGCCGAACAGGCCGCCGTACTCGACGCAGTCGCCCACGCCCTTGCCAATGGCGGGAATCACGCGGACGGCCGTGGTCTTGTTGTTGATGACGCCGATGGCCATCTCGTCGGCGATGATGCCGGCGATGGTCTCGACCGGGGTGTCGCCGGGGATGGCGATCATGTCCAGGCCGACGGAGCACACACAGGTCATGGCCTCGAGCTTCTCGAGCGAAAGCGCGCCGGCTTCGACGGCGGCGATCATGCCGGCGTCCTCGGACACGGGGATAAAGGCGCCGGAGAGACCGCCCACGCTGGAGCTGGCCATGACGCCGCCCTTCTTGACGGCATCGTTGAGCATGGCGAGCGCGCAGGTCGTGCCGGGGCCACCGCAGGTGCCAACACCGATGATCTCGAGGATGCGGGCAACGGAGTCGCCGATGGCAGGCGTGGGGGCCAGCGACAGGTCGACGATGCCCTTCTCGACACCCAGGCGATGGGCGGCCTCGCGGCTCATGAGCTCGCCGGCACGGGTGATCTTAAAGGCGGTCTGCTTGATCTTCTCGGCGACTTCCATCATCGATGCGGAGTCGGGCAGCGTTTCCAGGGCTGCGGCCATAACGCCGGGGCCCGAGACGCCTACGTTGATGACGGCGTCGGCCTCGCCACCGCCGTGGACGGCGCCCGCCATAAACGGGGAGTCCTCGACCATGTTGGCAAAGCAGACAAACTTGGAGGCGCCAACGGAATCCTCATCCGCCGTAAGCTTGGCAGCATCGATGATGGTCTGAGCCGCCATGAGCACGGCATCCATGTTGATGCCGGCGCGCAGGCTGGCGACGTTGACGCTGGAGCAGACGCGACTCGTGGTGGCGAGCGCCTGGGGGATGGACTGGATGACGCGGCGGTCGGCGTCGCCGATGCCCTTCTGGACGAGTGCGGAGAAGCCGCCCAGGTAGTCGATGCCGAGGGTCTCGGCCGCACGGTCGAGGGCATGCGCGATGGGGGTGAGGTCCTCATCCTTGCAGCAAGCGGCGATCTGCGCCACCGGGGTGACGGAGACGCGCTTGTTGACGATGGGGATGCCGTACTCGCGCTCGAGGTTCTCGGCGGTCTCGACCAAGTGCTCAGCCGTGTGCGTCACGTGGTCGTAGATCTTCGTGCACATGCGGTCGAGGTTCTCGTCGCCGCAACCCATGAGCGAAACACCCATGGTGATGGTCCTGATGTCGAGGTTCTGCTCCTCAACCATGCCGCGGGTTTCCGCGATTTCTGCGGGCGTGATCGCCATCCTTGCGCTCCTATCTGCCAAAACGAGCATAGTCTTATCTATTCTAACGTGCCGCACGTGCCAAGTGGCGCATGCGGCACGTTTTGGTGCTCGGTTGTTTCCGTTGTGTTACTGCCCAAAGACCTCTTCGGCGATGCGCGCGCTTTCGGCGGCGTCCTTGGCGTAGTAGTCTGCGCCAATCTGTTTGGCGTATTCGGGGGTGAGCACGGCGCCGCCTACGATGATCTTGACGCCCGGCACCTCGGCATGAAGCAGCTTGATGGTCTCCTCCATGGCGACGACCGTGGTGGTCATAAGCGCCGAAAGGCCGACGAGCTTAATGTCGCGCTCCTTGACGGTCTTGAGCACCTCCTGCGGATCGACGTCGCGACCCAGATCAAAGACGGTATAGCCGTAGTTATCGAGCAGCATCTTAACGATGTTCTTACCGATATCGTGGATGTCACCTTTAACGGTGGCCACGCAGATCTTACCCTTGTCGGCAATCTCGCCGGCGGGCATCAGGCGCTTGATGGTGTCAAAGCCCACGCGTGCGGCCTCGGCTGAGGCCATGAGCTGCGGCAAGAAGAACTTTCCCTGGTCAAAGAGGACTCCGACCTCATCGAGGGCGGGGATAAAGTGGTTGTTGATGAGGTCCATGGCGTCGTGGTCTGCCAGCAGACGCTCGGTTTCGGCCGCGATCTCGCCTTTGCGGCCCGAGACGACCATGTGGCGGATGGGGTCGTCATCGGCGCTTGCGGTGGTGCTTGCGGTAGGCGCGGCATCGCTAGATACTGCTTGAGCTGCTGCCGGGTTTGCGGCGATCTTGTATGGATCGGTCCAGCCGGCGTAGCGCTCGATGTATCCGGTCGAGCCCTCGTCCTCAACGCTCAAGACGCGATAGCTGTAGACGGTATCCATAAAGCGCTTAGAGCCCGGGTTCATGATGGGGGCGTCCAGACCTGCACCAAAGGCGGCGGCCAAAAAGACCGAGCCCAGCAGCGGGCGGGCAGGCAGGCCAAAGCTGATGTTCGATACGCCGAGCGCGCACTTGACGCCCAGACGCTCCTTGCACAGGGACATGGCACGTAGAATTTGCTCAGCCTGGCGCTGGTTGGTCGAGGCGGTCATGACCAGGCAGTCGATGAGGATACGGTCTGGGCCGATGCCGTAACGGGCGGCTTCGGCCACGATGCGCTCGGCGATGGCGAAGCGAGCCTCGGCGGTGTCGGGGATGCCGCCTTCGTCGAGCGTGAGGCCGACGACGTTGGCGCCGTAGTGGGCGACCAGCGGGAAGATCTCGTCCATGATCTGCTGCTTGCCGTTGACCGAGTTGATGATGGGCTTGCCGGCGTAGCGGCGCACGGCGGCCTCGACGGCGGCGGGGTCGGTGGAGTCGATCTGCAGCGGCAGCAGCGTGGAGCCTTGGAGCTGCTCGGTCGCTTGCTGGATGACCTTGACCTCGTCGATCTCGGGCAGGCCCACGTTGACGTCCAGGATGTCGGCGCCCTGCTCCTGCTGGCTGATGCCCTGGCTCACGACGTAGTCCAGGTCGCCGTCGCGTAGGGCCTGCTGCAGGCGCTTTTTGCCGGTGGGATTGATGCGCTCGCCGATGACGGCAATCTTGTGGCCGTCGCAGGGAAGGTCCACGACCGTCTGGGCGCTCGTGACCGACATACTGGGCTTGCGATGGCGTGGGCTGGGCGTGTGGTTGTCGATAAGCGTGCGTAGAGCCGCCATGTGCGCCGGCGTGGTGCCGCAGCAACCGCCCACGACGCTCACGCCGTCCTCAATCATGCCGGCGACGGCCTCGGCGTACTCGGGTGCCTGGATATCAAAGACGGTATTGCCGTCGTCGTCCACGCGGGGCAGTCCCGCATTGGCCTGCACCATAACGGGCTTGTCGGTAACGGTGAGCATGCGCGCGGCGAGCCCTCGGAGCTCGGCCGGTCCCTGACTGCAGTTGATGCCCAGGACGTCGGCGCCGATGGCGTCGAGGGTGATGGCGGCGACCTCGGGGCTCGTGCCCAAGAAGGTGCGGCCGTCTTCCTCAAAGGTCATGGTGGCAAAGACGGGCAGGTCGGAATTCTCGCGGCAGGCGAGGACTGCCGCCTTGATCTCGGCAAGATCGGTCATGGTCTCGATAATAAAGAGGTCCACACCCGCATCGACGCCGGCACGCACTTCCTCGGCAAAGAGGTCATAGGCCTCGTCGAAGCTCAGGGTGCCCAGGGGGCGAAGCAGCGCGCCGATGGGACCGATATCGCCGGCGACGTAGCGGGCGCCGGCCTCGCGGGCGCAGGTGACTGCCGCGGCAAAGACGTCTGCCACGGTGGCGGCGCCGTCGAGCTTGTGGGCGTTGGCGCCAAAGGTGTTGGCGGTGATCACGTCACAGCCAGCCTCGACGTACTGACGCTGGATATCGGTGATGACCTGAGGCTCCTCAAAGTTGAGCAGCTCGGGCAGGGCGCCGGCCTTCATGCCGGCCGCCTGCAGCATGGTACCCATGCCGCCGTCGAACAGCAGGTGCCCCGTGCCCTCGATGGCGGCGCGCAGGCGATCGTCCTTAATGCGCAGATCGTCGATCGTGCGCGTCTTGTACGTGGCACCGTTGCGACGTGCGGCATCAACGGGTGCCGCCAATGCAGTGCCGTCAGAATCATGAGTGATAAGCGGAGTAAACATCGAGGGCTCCTAATGGCTGGAATAGCAGGTGGTGCGGGCGGCGCGGAAGCGGCAGTTCTTGCGCATGCGGCAGATATTGCAGGTGGGGCGGGTCTGGGCGTCGTGGACTTCGCCGTCGAACAGGCCGATCACCGCGGTCACGCTTTTGGTGGGCATGAGCAGGCTGGTGGGCGTGACGGTCAGGCCGATGAGCCGCGTGGCGTTGAGCGCATCCACGATCGAGCGCTGGGCCGAGAGCGGGCAGTCGCCATAGCCGGGACTGAAGCGCCAGTTGCCGGCGAGTCCGTGTGCGGCGGCGTCCGTCTTGACATGTTGGTCCATTTGCTCAACGGCGGCTTCCACGTAAGCGGAGCACGCGGCGTCGAGCACGGCTCCCTCGAGGGGCTGCTGGGCTCCCGTGGTGCGCAGACGACGCTCGGCGTCCATGCCGAGGGTGCAAGCCATGAGTGCGGCAAAGCGAGCGTCTTTGAGATGTCGATAGATATCGCGACCTCGCAGCTCAACGTTGGTGCCGACCAAGCGAATGCAAGGCTCACTTTGTTCGTCCACGCCCGTGGCATCGACGGCAAACACGCGGCGCACGCCACGGGGCTCAATGTCAAGTTCCAGACGCTCGACCACAAGCTCAATACGTCGTGACAGTTCGGGCTCGATCTGCTGGCCGCCGTAACCCAGATACCGCAGCATCTCGGCACGGTCGACACGGGGATGGTGCGCAGCATCGACACGGTAAAGCGCCGGCGACGCAAGGTCGGCCGGCACTTCGACAGCGGTTGTATCGATGTGCGGTTTTTCCATTACCCCAGGCGCTCCATAATGGTCGCGGCGATCGCAGGACGGTTCATAGTGTACAGGTGCAGGCCGTCGGCGCCGTGCTCCTTGAGGTCGCAAAGCTGGCGGGCGGCATAATCTACACCGGCTGCCTGCAGGCTCTCGGGGTCGTTCTCGTACTTGGCGAGAATCTTGATGACGGGGGAGGGCAGCGACGCGCCGCACATAAAGACCATGCGGCTGATCTGCGACTTGCCCATAAACGGCATGATGCCCGCGGTAATGGGCACGGTGATACCGGCCTTGTCGGCAAGCTCGCGAAAACGGTAGAAGCACTCGTTATCAAAGAAGAGCTGTGTCACAAAGAAGCTCGCGCCGGCGTCCTGTTTTTGCTTGAGGTGTTCGACCGAGAGGTTGAGATCCTCACAGGCAATGTGGCCCTCGGGGTAGGCTGCGGCGCCCACGCAAAAGCCGGCGTCGACGAGCTCGGGGATGAGGTCGCGGGCGTAGGCGTAGTCGGAGGCGGGCTTGTCGTCCTCGGTTGCGCCGGCAGGGAGATCGCCACGCAGGGCCAGGATGTTTTCTACGCCGGCGGTGCGATACTCGTCGATCTTGGCGGCGATATCGGCGTGTGAGCGGCCCACGCAGGTAAGGTGTGCCACCGAGGGTGTATCGAATTCGCTCGTAATCATATGCGCGATGGGGGCGGTGGCGGCACCGTTGCCCGAGCCGCCGGCCGAGCAGGTGACCGAGACAAAGCTCGGCGAAAGCTTGCACAGATTGCCTGCCACTTCGCGAGCCGTGTCGAGGGTCAGCTCGCCCTTGGGCGGGAACATCTCAAACGAAACGGGTGCGGTGCCCTGGGATGCTGCCTGCTTAAAAACCTCATCGACGCGCATATCGTGCTCCTCTAGATACGTAATAGTGTGATGTGTTGTAAGGATTCTACAGCACCACTGTGTCACGGTGGAGTTTCACTCGTTATTCGGGGATACCAATCAAAGATGCCTTGCTATCGGCATTTCCTATAACAGAGCGGCTAATCTAGGCACGGACTATAAAGACTGGTATCTGATGCAAAATACCAGTTAATAGAGCTCCATCCCAAATTGACTACCCTTAAACCATGGGGAGAGGTCTGCTATTTATACAGTTGATTGGCTGTTGAGGGTGGCAACGCCGCCTCGATAGGGTAACCTCATTGATTGGTTTCGCGACAGCAACATAACGGTAATGTCGCGGAAACACGGCGAGTCTAAGCTATGACTCGTTCGTTAGTAATCAACACCGCTTCTCACGCGGTGCCGATACGAAGGGAGTTCCGTATGGCCGATCTTACTGACCGCTTCGGGACCATGGTGTTCTCTGAGGAAGTCATGAAGGACTACCTCCCCAAGGACATTTGGAAGCGCCTTGCTGCAACCCTCGAGGGCGGTGAGCCGCTCGACCTGGATGTGGCCAACGCCGTTGCCCATGCCATGAAGGTCTGGGCCATCTCCAAGGGCGCGACGCACTACGCGCACTGGTTCCAGCCGCTTTCGGGCATTACTTCCGAGAAGCACGACAGCTTCCTGGAGCCCAACCACGACGGCACCGCCATTACCAAGTTTACGGGCAAGAACCTCATCCAGGGCGAGCCCGATGCCTCGAGCTTCCCCAACGGCGGCCTGCGCGCCACCTTCGAGGCCCGTGGCTACACCGCTTGGGATCCCACTAGCCCCGCCTTTATCAAGGACGACGTCCTGTGCATCCCCACGGCTTTCTGCTCTTACACGGGCGAGGCCCTGGACAAGAAGACCCCGCTGCTGCGCTCCATGACCGCGCTCTCGCGTGAGTCTAAGCGCGTTTTGGCGCTGTTTGGCAAGACCCCCAAGAAGGTCGTTCCTTCCGTGGGCGACGAGCAGGAGTACTTCCTGATCAAGAAGGACGCCTACCGCAAGCGCAAGGACCTGGTCATTACCGGCCGCACCCTCTTTGGTGCTGCTCCATGCAAGGGCCAGGAGCTCGAGGAGCACTACTTTGGCGCTATCCGCCCCACCGTCTCGGCCTATATGAAGGACCTGGACGATGAACTGTGGGCGCTTGGCATTCCCGCCAAGACCAAGCACAACGAGGTCGCACCCTGCCAGCATGAGCTCGCCCCCGTCTACGGCGAGGTCAACGAGGCCATCGACCAGAACCTGGTCATGATGGAGAAGATGAAGCTCATCGCCTCCCGCCACGACTTGGTCTGCCTGCTGCACGAGAAGCCCTTCGAGGGCATCAACGGTTCGGGCAAGCACAACAACTGGTCGCTCGGCACCGAGTCCGAGAATCTGCTCGATCCAGGTGACACCCCGCTCGACAACCTGCAGTTCATCGTCTTCCTCACCGCGGTGATCGAGGCCGTCGATAACTATCAGGAGCTCCTGCGTGCCTCCGTTGCCTCGGCTGGCAACGACCATCGTCTGGGCGCCAACGAGGCCCCTCCGGCGATTATGTCCATCTTCCTGGGCGACCAGCTTACCGAGGTCGTCGAGAAGATCATCGATGGCAAGGCTTCCGTCCATGCCACGCGCGGCGTGCTCGACCTGGGCGCCGATACCCTGCCCAAGCTGATGCAGGACAACACCGACCGCAATCGCACCTCCCCGTTTGCCTTCACCGGCAACAAGTTTGAGTTCCGTGCCTGCGGCTCCGAGCAGAACGTTTCCGACTCCAACCTGGTGCTCGATGCCGCCGTGGCCAAGTCGCTCAAGTCCTTCGCCGACGCGCTTGAGGGTACGCCCGAGGATGAGTTCCAGGACGCTGCGCTCGAGTACTGCAAGAAGGTCCTGACCGACCACCAGCGCATCCTGTTCTCCGGTGACGGCTACTCCGACGAGTGGCCCGTTGAGGCCGAGAAGCGTGGTCTTGCCAACAACAAGACCACGGCCGACGCCCTGCCCGCCTTTGTTTCCGATAAGGCCATCGCACTCTTTGAGGAGACGGGTGTCCTGACCAAGGCCGAGGCTCAGTGCCGCTACGACTGCAAGCTCGAGAAGTACAACAAGCTCATGAACATCGAGGCCACCACGATGGTTCGCGAGGCGCGTCGTACCTATCGCCCGGTCATTACCGCCTATGCCACCAAGGTCGCTAAGGGCCTTGAGACTATTCGTGCCGCCGGTGCCGAGGCCGCCATGCAGTGCGAGCAGAACACGCTCAACAAGCTCTGCAACGGTATCACCACCATCAACGACTCCATCAAGGCGCTCGACGCCGTGCATCAGAAGGCTGAGGCCCTCGATGGCCAGGAGCAGGCCAACGTGTACGCGCACGAGGTCGTTCCCGCTATGGATGCGCTGCGTGCCGCCGTGGACGCCATGGAGGAGATCGTGGCAGCCGACTACTGGCCGGTCCCGACCTACGACGACATCCTGTTCTACGTGTAGGGCGTAACTGACATATCGTCACGGTATTGAGCCGGGGTCCGCATTATGCGGGCCCCGGTTTTTGTTTGCGAAGGACGCTTTGAAGCCCGTTTTACCGCCGATTTGCCTAGGTATAAAGGGTTGTGGGCAAAAAACGTCAAATATGAGTACTGTCACAAGTCCTGTAGCATTATTTATTTGCAAAATATGCAGTGTTACGCAACATATGTCCAAGTACTTAGCCGATAAACGTCTGCAATTCTTCCGCCGTAGGACACCTGACGTCTAAATCGACTTCTGAAGGCATGAAATCGATGTTACTAAATCGGTAACAGTACTCATATTTGCCATTTTTTGCCCATGGTCCATCGGAAGATGCCGGGATCCGCACCCTGCCGGGTCCGAATCCCGGCATATCGGTAGCAAAAAGCCCGCTACCGAATTGGTAACGGGCTTCACATTTCAAATGGTGCCCCCCAGCGGGATATCCGCGTGCGGCTGGCGCCGCCCGCTTCCGCGTCGTCGCTTCGCTCCTTGCGTGCGGCGCTGGAAAACGCTTGCGCGTTTCCTCAGCTCCGCACCCAGTCGGGTTCGAATCCCGGCATATCGGTCGCAAAAAGCCCGTCACCGCGGGGGTAACGGGCTTCTTAATTTAAATGGTGCCCCCAGCGGGATTCGAACCCGCGATATCCACCTTGAAAGGGTGGCGTCCTTGGCCGCTAGACGATGGGGACAGCGGGAAAGAGTATAGCAGACTTTTTTAGCCGTTCACATATCGTTGGCAAACTGAAAAACCACCACAAAGGTGCCTGTCCCCTTTGTGGTGGTGAGGTGCTAGGGGAGGAGCTTCATGGCGGCGTCGTGGGCGGCGTGCTCGTAGGTGTCGTCGAGGGGTTTGAGCGGCAGCAGGGCTGTGGCCTGCGCATCGCCGCGGCGCTCGAGGGCGTGCGCGATCAGCCAGTCGGCGAGTTCGGGGTTCTTGGGCAGCGCCGGCCCGTGCAGGTACGTGCCGATGACGCCCTTGTAGATCAGACCCTCAAGGCCATCATCGCCGTTGTTGCCGGTGCCCGTGACGACGGACGTTCCGAGCGGCTTGGCCTCTGCATCGAGCAGGGTGCGGCCGCCGTGGTTCTCGAATCCCACAAAGGGCTCGGGTGCCAGGTCGGTCCTGACGGCGACGTTGCCGATCAGGCGATCGGAGCCGCGTACGGTTTCGGCGGCAATGACCCCCAGACCCTCGATGCGATCCTCGCCCATATAGTACGAACGGCCGAGCAACTGATAGCTGCCACAGATGGCAAGCAGTGTGCCGCCGTCCTCAACATAGGCCGCGACCTTGTCTTTTTGGGCGAGCAGCTCGTGTGCCACGGCTAGCTGGTCGCGGTCGGAGCCACCGCCCATCATGACGATGTCGGCGTCGGTGAGATCGAGCGACTCGCCCATACGGACCTCGTCTACACGCGCGGGAATGCCACGCCAGGCGCAACGGCGCTCGAGCGCGATAACATTGCCGCCGTCGCCGTAGAGGTTAAGGGCATCGGGATACAGGTAGACGATGCGCAGCGGGCGCGAAAGCTCGACTGGCGCGATACCGACAGGAAGAGCGCTGCCGTCGGCACGGGCTACGGCGCGCCCAGCAACAGCGTCGGCGGTGGCGCCTTTCAGCCCGTCGAGCTCCTTGACCAGCGGCGGGAAGGCCGTGTAGTTGGCGACGGCGTAGAAGGTGTCATCGGCGGCCTCGTCTGCCACGGCGCCAATTGCCTGCGCGACGTCCGAGATAATCGCGGCATCGATGCCGGCGTACTTGAGGCGCACCTGCATGTCGTGCGCGCGCGTGCCTCCGGCAAAGGCGACAAGACCCGGCGTGTCGGCGATGCGCTCAAAGTCGACGTCGTAGATCCACGATACATCGTGGCCGTCGGCATCGTTATCGTTGAGGAAGAAAGCGCAGAGTCTGCCGCCTGCCGTCTTGATGGACTGGATTTGTCGATCGAAGCCTACGGGATTCTTAGCCAGGTTGGCCTCGACGGTGCGGCCGGCGATATCCCAGCGGCCCATGCGTCCGCCGGCGGGGACGTAGGCATCGAGCGTGGGCTGCAGGTGCGCCGTATCCACGCCTAACTCATGTGCGGCAAAGAATGCAGCGGCAACGTTGTAGACCATGTACAGGCCGTTGTAACGCGTGACGATGTGTGCGGCTGGCGCGCTGGAATCAGATCCAAACACCAGGTCAAAACCATAGCCGTCGCAGCCGAGCTCCACGCCCGTCACGCGACGGACAAGCACAGGGCGGGCCCAGCTGCACGAGGGGCAATGGTAGGCGCCGAGCTGGCCGTATTGCACGTAGTCATACTCCAGCGGCGCGTTGCACTGTGAGCAAAAGCGCGAATCGCTAATACGGTCGGACTCGGTGTTGGTGGCGCCGTCGATGCCAAAGGCGATGTTTGCATTGGGAACGCGTGCGGCGATCGCGGCACACAGCGGGTCGTCTGCGTTGTAGATGAGCGTTGTTGCCGGAGAGAGCTCCAACGCATGGGCGATGACCTCCTGGGTGTGATCGATCTCGCCATAGCGATCCAGCTGGTCGCGGAACAGGTTGAGCAGCACAAAGTGCGTCGGCTTGAGCTTGGGCAGAACGCGCACGGTGTAGAGCTCATCGCATTCAAAAACGCCCACGCGCTTGCCGCTGTCAGCGTGCTTAAGGCCGCCGCGGGCCTCGAGCAGAGCACCTACCACACCAGGCTCCATATTGTTGCCGGCGCGGTTGCATACCACGGTGGCGCCGCTGGCGGCAACGGCGTCGGCGATGAGGTTGGAGGTGGTGGTCTTGCCGTTGGTGCCGGTAATCACCACACTGCGGTCGACCAGGCTCGCGAGGTTGCTTAGCAGCTCGGGGTCGATCTTCATGGCGATACGGCCGGGGAGTACGCCGCCCTGGCGCTTAAGGACAGAGCGCAGCCCCCAGCGGGCGATATCGCTCGAGGTGCAGGCGAGAGATGAGCGGAGATTCATGAAGCCGTTCCTAACGTAGATGACATAGTCGGGGGGAATCGCACCGCTAGAAACCGTAGCGGCGCGCAAATTCCTGGGCAAGCTGCGACACGTCTTCGCAGGCATTGGCCCAGGGGGCAAAGTCGGGGGTGTCCGAGATAATGCCGTCCGCTTCCCAAACGGCCTGGTGCGAGAGGTCCCAGGGGTCGCGCGGCTCGGGTCGGCAGGGAAGGTACGGTGTCTGGTACATGGGGTTCAGTAAGAAGAACGCACCGCCCTCGCAACGGTTGGCAAACTCACGCAGCGCGCGTGTCGCCGGGCGCATCTTGTTTGTTTTGAACAGCAGAATCGTGCGGGCGAGCAGATACCAAGGAGAGTTCTCGAGCGCGTCAGCCCCGATCTCTTCCTCGAGCTGGTGGGCCAGGGCAAAAAAGCCGTCCTGGTCTTCCAGGCGAGCGAGGGCGAGCAACACGGTGCCTGCGGCTCGGGTGGGATAGCCTTCTGCCTTAAGGACGCGGCGGGCGTAGTTGGCGGCAGCGCGGTAGCGGGCGCTCGCCATGCACAGTTGCGAGATGGCCTCGAGTGTGTGAAGCCACCCGATAAGAGCCGGCTCGCTCACGGTAAGGTCTGCTGCGGTGACACCATCGGCCAAAACATTATTGGCCCAGTAGTGCGGGGCTTCCATGTCGAACCCGGGCACGCTTTGCTGCAGGTAATCGGCCGTGGTCGCCTCGAGCTTCATCAGGTCGCCCAGGCAGGCGTCGACGGGCGTGTCCGCCAAAATGATGGCGAGCAGCTGGGCATCGAGGACATGCGCATCGATGCGGACGATCTTGAGCAGCTCATCACGCATATCGTCGAACAGGTGATTGCGCGTCTGCTCAAACTCCTCGTCGCTGCCCATGTCCTCGATGCGATGGAGCTCGTCGAGCAGGTGGCGATGAACACCGGCATAGGACAGCAGTGCCTGGGCATGCTCGGTCTGCGCATACTTATGAGGGTTGACGCTTACGTCGTTATGGACAAGCTCGCGTGCTGCATCGGTGAGCTCGGGGTGCGACGCCAGATAGGTGCGCTCCAGGTAGGCGGGGATGTAGACGCTCGGATCCATTAGAGGTCTCCTCCCTTAAACGGCAAACCCTGCTCGGCCGCCTGCAGTATGCGCTCATCGATTTGGGAACGCACGATATCGTTGGTGGCGACCCAGGCGGCAAAGCTGGCGTTGTCGGGGGCGCCCAGGCCCTCCTGCAGTACCGGCGTCGCCTCGGACAGCGCGAGGACAAGCTCGTCGGTGGAGCCCGCACCCACGTTGACGCGGGCATAGACGCCATCGGGAAACTCGGTTTGGAAGTAGAGCGCCTCGGCTGCGTGTGGACACGAGCGCGCAAGGATGCGCAAGTAGTGTTCGGCACCCTCGTAGTCCAGCTCGCGCCAGGCAGCGCTCATCAGCGCGATGAGCGTCCACGGGTCCAAGTCACGCTCCGCATCTTTGGGACGGCGGCGCAGCGGGGTATTCGCGAGATAGGGTACGGAGTGGGCAGAGCGAAAGCGCTTGAGCTCCTCGGCGGGGTATTCGAGCTTTGCCATGGCGAGCATCGCGGTGTGGCGGACACCAGCGGGGTCGTTGGGCGCAAAGTCCAAGCTGCGGTTTGCGGCTTCGAGCGACATGCGATAGCGGCCGCTAATGAGGGCGCGTGACGCAAGGGCGGCAAGCCAGCGCAGGTAGGGTCGGCGCATAAGATCGCCAGCGGCCTCGCGCTCGTAGGGGTCCTGCGCCGAGGCGGTCTTGAGCGCCAGATCGTGCTCCACCTCGTCGCACTTGGACACCAGATACTGCACGTATTCCTCGTTGGAGCCGGCGGTGAGGGCGGTCAGCATGCGCTGAGCGTCCCAGTTGGTCGGGTCGAGCGCGGCTGCCTCGCGGAGCATGTTCTCGGCAGCTGCCTCTTCTTGCTCTGCCTGGGTATCGTCAGGGATAAAGGGAATGCGGTAGTCGACAGCCTCGACCACCTTGGCAATGAGGTGCCCGGCGCGGTCGCGGTCGTGCACGATGAGTGGCGCGGGGTTGCGGGTGAATTGTTCCATCAGACGCTCTACGGCGGCACCGTCGGTGAGCGGGATATTGTCGCGGCGCAAGGCCTCAAGAACGAGGCGATGGCAATCCTCTTGAATGGGATCGAATGCCATGGGGCCTCCTTTGCTGCGGTTAGGGTTCAAATGTTTCTATATAAGGTTCTAGTTTACCCGCATGTGGCACACCGGGGGTGCCGCACTTGGACTTGCACCTTTGCACCACGAAGACGGATGTCGCACAAATGTCGGCACCTTGGACGACCGAGTGGTATCACGGTGCCGCAAACGGTCGATTTTTGGCGGCGAACGGTGCATATTTTGGAGGGGCACGGTCCTGCCCGGGATATGTAGTCAACCTTGATAAAACGTTTGCCCAGCTTGGGAGTATGAATGCCGCACAAGGGTCTTCAGGGATAGAAAAAACGTTTCATCATTGGCGGCTTTAGGTGAATAACTGACCAACCAGAACGGTAAAATAGTGTTTGTCTGAGCGTTGAGACGTTTAGACATCGCGCATTGTCATCGCCGGCAACGCGCAAACCGGTCCTAACGGAGCCAATTGGGTGCTCCGTTATATACGCAAGTCTAAGAGGGGCTTGTTTAGGAGGCACAGTATGGGACGTTTTACCAATCCTCGCGATCTGTACTTTGGTGAGGGCGCTCGCCACGAGGTGAAGAACCTCAAGGGTAAGAAGGCCATCATCGTTTCTGGCGGCAGCTCTATGCGCCGCGGCGGGTTCCTGCAGGACGTTGAGGCCGACCTCAAAGAGGCCGGCATGGAGGTCAAGCTGTTCGAGGGCGTCGAGTCCGATCCCTCCATCGAGACCGTCATGAAGGGCGCAGCCGCTATGCGCGACTTCGAGCCCGACTGGATTGTTGCTATCGGCGGCGGTTCGCCCATCGATGCTGCTAAGGCCATGTGGGTCTTCTACGAGTATCCCGAGGAGTCCTTCGACAACATTATCCAGCCGTTCAGCTTCCCCGAGCTGCGTCAGAAGGCTCACTTCTGCGCCATTTCCTCTACCTCCGGCACTGCTACCGAGGTCACCGCATTCTCCGTCATCACGGATTACGAAAAGGGCATCAAGTACCCGCTGGCCGACTTCAACATCACCCCTGATGTCGCCATCGTCGACCCCGAGCTCACCTACACCATGCCCGCCAAGCTGTGCGCTCACACCGGCATGGATGCTCTGACCCACTGCATGGAGGCCTACGTTTCCACCTGCGCCTCTATGTTCACCGACGCCAACGCTCTGCACGGCATCCGCGAGATCGTCGAGTGGCTGCCCAAGTCCTATGCTGGCGACCATGAGGCCCGTCAGCACATGCACGAGGCTCAGTGCATCGCCGGTATCGCCTTCTCCTCGGGCCTGCTCGGCATCGTTCACTCCATGGCTCACAAGACCGGTGCTGCCTTCGAGAACGGCCACATCATCCACGGTGCCGCTAACGCCATGTACCTGGGCAAGGTCATCCAGTGGAACTCCAAGGATCCCCGTGCTGCCGAGCGTTACGCTTACGTGGCCAAGGAGATCCTGCACCTTCCCGGCGAGACCAACGAGGAGCTCATTGCCGCGCTCGTCCAGAAGATCCGCGACCTCAACGACCAGCTCAACATTCCGCAGTCCATCAAGGATTACGCGAATGGTGGCGTGAAGGTCGACGCCGAGAACCCGCAGATGGTTTCCGAGGAGGAGTTCCTCGCCAAGCTGCCCGAGATTGCCGCGAACGCCGAGCAGGACGCCTGCACGCCCGAGAACCCGCGTGAGACCAAGGCTGCCGACTTCGAGAAGATCCTCAAGGCCTGCTACTACGACACCGACATCGATTTCTAATCGACTCTTGTTATCGCAACGAGGGGCTCCGCACGCATCTGTACGGAGCCCCTTTCTTTTTTAGAGAATGGGATAGTTATGGCTGCAATTTTCAATAGCCCCAGCAAGTACATCCAGGGCCCGGACGAGCTGGCCAAGCTCGGCTCCTATGTCGAGCCGCTCGGCGCTAAGGCCCTCGTCATCGTGACGCCTTCGGGCAAGAAGCGCGTCGGTGCCAAGATCGAGGGCGGCTTTGCCGAGGCTAAGGCCGAGCTGCTGTTTGAGGACTTTAACGGTGAGTGCTCCAAGGGCGAGGTCGATCGCCTGGTTGCGCTCGCCCGCGACAACGGTTGCGACATCATCGTCGGCGTCGGTGGCGGCAAGATCCTCGACACCGCGAAGGCCGTCGCCTATTACCTGGAGTCCCCGGTTATCATTTGCCCCACCATTGCTTCGACCGATGCACCGTGCTCGGCACTTTCGGTGCTCTACACCGATGACGGCCAGTTCGATAAATATCTCTTCCTTAAGGCAAACCCCAACATTGTCCTGATGGATACGACGGTTATCGCGGCGAGCCCGGTGCGCCTGACGGTTTCCGGTATGGGCGATGCGCTCGCAACCTATTTCGAGGCCCAGGCGACGCACGATGCCGACGGCGGCACCTGCGCTGGCGGCAAGGGCGGCATGGCCGGCCTGGCGCTCGCCAAGCTCTGCTACGAGACGCTTATGGCCGATGGCGTCAAGGCCAAGGTCGCGCTGGAGAAGGGTGCGCTCACGCCTGCCGTCGAGCACATCATCGAGGCCAATACGCTGCTTTCGGGCATTGGCTTTGAGAGCTCGGGCCTTGCTGCTGCTCATGCCATCCACAATGGTCTGACGATGCTGCCCGAGTGCCACAGCATGTATCACGGCGAGAAGGTCGCCTTCGGCACCATCGTCCAGCTGGTACTCGAGGATGCCCCGACCGAGAAGCTCGAGGAAGTCTTGGGCTTCTGCATTGAGCTGGGCCTGCCGGTCACGATGAAGGAACTTGGCGTTGCCGAGGTTACGCGCGAGAAGGCCATGATTGTTGCCGAGGCCGCGTGCGCGCCCGAGGACACCATGTGCAACATGCCGTTTGAGGTGACGCCCGAGATGGTCGCAAACGCCATCCTGGGTGCCGACGCACTGGGCCACTACTATCTCATGGATGAGTAAATCAAGCTAAGGAAGGGGCAAAGCCAACAGATGGCTTTGCCCCTTTTTGCTATGGTGCAAAGGGGTCAGGGTACTTTGCACCATCGTTGTTTGATGAAGGGTGGATTCTCGTATGGCGCTTCCTATGGTTTATGGCGGCCCCGGTCGGTATGTTCAGGGACCGGGGGAGCTTTCGCGCCAGGGCAGGTATTTGTCATGGTTGGGCTGCGCTGCCTATGTCTTGTTTGATCAGGGCACCGAGGATCGGCTGTGCAGGCAGATCGTCGATGGATTTCTGGATGAAGATCTAAGCGAGCCGTTCTTTAAGATTTACAACGGTCCGTGTACGGAAGATGCCGTTGTCGAAATGGCCAAGGAAGCCCGGGCCGAGTATTGCGACATGGTGGTGGGCATTGGCGGCGGCAAGATGCTCGATATCGCCAAGGCCGTTGCGTTTTATGCCGAGTTGCCGTTGTGCGTATGTCCCACGGCGGCGTCGATGGACGGTCCGTGCAGCGCGATTTCCGATGCCGATCTGCAGAGTGTTGCAAATGCGGTCTTTAGAAACGAGCGCAATATGGCTAACGAACAGGTCAAGGTGACCAAACAAAAACTCGTGCAGCTCATGTGCGAGGCATAGTTTGGCGCTTGATTGGCCTTGATCAATCGAGGCGGCGATAGGCCATGGGCTATTTGCTGCAAAGGTGCTCCGCGTGTAATTTGCCCGAGGCATGGGCCGATAGCGTATCATTATCTCTTGCTTGTTTGCACTGCTCAGGGAGGGGCCGCGCATGGCGCAGGAACACGATCTGTTTGATGACATTATCGAGATCAGCAAGGGTTTCGACTTTCTTAAAAACCCGCTTGGCGGCGTGACCGACGCGCTCGATCCATCGGCGCCGCAGTGGAATCCTGCCGACTACAAGGAGCGTCCGCGCGGCAACACCATTCCATGCCTGACCTGCAAAAACGAAAAGAGCGGCTGCACCGCGTGCATGGACGTGTGCCCGGTCAACGCCATCGAGGTCGAGGAGGACGCCATCGAGATCCTCGACTCCTGTCGCAAGTGCGGACTGTGCGCCGCTGCCTGTCCGACCGAGGCGATCATCTCGCCGCGCCTGGCGCCCAAAAACCTGTATGACGATATTGTCTCGGCGGCTACGAGCCACGAGACCGCCTACGTCACCTGTACGCGTGCCCTCAAGCGCATGCCGCGCGAGAACGAGGTCGTCGTCGCCTGCGTGGGCGATATTACTGCCGAGACCTGGTTCTCGGTACTGGCCGACTATCCTAACGTGAGTGTGTACCTGCCGTTGGGCGTGTGCGATAAATGCCGCAACACCGGCGGTGAGGACATTCTGGGCGAGGCAATTGCGAAGGCCGAGGAGTGGTCTGGCACGGGTATGGGCCTGGAGGTCGACCCCAAGAGCCTCAAGTGCCATAAGCTTCGCGAGTACGAGCGCAAGGAGTACATGGAAAAGATCGCCCGCACGACGGGCCTGACGGTGACCAAGCTCAACCCGGCGACGGCGGCGCTGGCTTCGGTGACGCAAAAACTCAAGGCCCATCGCCATCAGATTACCCAGCTGGAGCGCACGCTCAACACCATGTGCGGCACCACGACGACCAAGCGTCGCCGTTCGCTCACGCACGGGCGGCAGCTGGTGCTCTCGACGCTGCAAAACCATCCCGAGCTTGCCCAGAACATGCAGGTGAGCACGCCGGAGTGCGATTTTGACAAGTGCACGTCGTGTGGCGAGTGCGTCAATGTATGTCCCACGTTCGCCTGCGATTTGGTGGGAAGCGGCCGCTTTGCGTTGGAGTCCACGTATTGCTTGGGCTGCGGTGCCTGCGCCAAGGTGTGTCCCGAGCATGCGCTCAAGCTGGTCGAACACGATGCGTCCAACTTGGTTGTCGTCGACCCCGAGGCCGAGGAAAAGGCCGCCCGGAAGGTGAAGGCTCACGAAGAAGCTGAGAAGGTCAAGGCCGAGGCAAAGGCCAAGCTCGACAAGATGCTCGATCAGGTGGAGAAGCTCGCGGACTAGTCAGCGACTCCTATCTCTGCTTCATTTGCGCCGCCGCGGTGTCCGGATTCGCCCGGATGCTGCGGCGGCGCTATACTTATGCAGTTTGAAGTACCTGTACCAAAAGGAGCTGTCGTGTCCCTTTCCATCGGTATCGTGGGCCTGCCCAACGTGGGCAAGTCGACGCTGTTCACCGCGCTTACCAAAAAGACCGGCCTTGCCGCCAACTACCCGTTTGCCACGATCGACCCCAACGTGGGTATCGTCGACGTGCCCGATAGCCGCTTGCAAAAGCTTGCCGACATCGTTAACCCGGGTCGCATTGTGCCGGCGACGGTCGAGTTCGTCGACATCGCAGGTCTGGTGAAGGGCGCTAACGAGGGCGAGGGCCTGGGCAACCAGTTCCTGGCCAACATTCGCGAGACCGACGCCATCTGCGAGGTCGTGCGCTACTTTAAGGACCCCAACGTCATGCGTGAGGTGGGCCGCACGGGCGAGTTCGTCGATCCCGCCGGCGATGCCGACACCATCATGACCGAGCTCATCCTGGCCGACATGGGCACGCTCGAGAAGCAGCTGCCTAAGCTCGAGAAGGAGGCCAAGCGCGACAAGGAGCTCATGCCCAAGTTCGAGGTTGCCAAGCGCCTGCTTGCCTGGCTCAACGAGGGCAAGCGCGCCGCATCCATGGAGATGACCGACGAGGAGCGTGCCGCCGCCAAGGGGCTGTTCCTGCTCACCATGAAGCCCATCCTGTATGTGGCCAACGTGGACGAGGATATGCTCAACGACGATCTGGCGCCCATCGACGGCGTCAAGCCGCTGCCGATCTGCGCCAAGATCGAGGCCGAGCTTTCCGAGCTCGATCCCGAGGACGCCGCCGACTACCTGGAAAGCCTGGGCCTGGAACAGCCCGGTCTGGACGTGCTCGCGCAGGCGGCCTATAAGCTGCTCGGTCTGCAGTCGTTCTTTACGGCCGGCGAGATGGAGGTCAAGGCCTGGACGGTTCGTCAGGGCGCGACCGCTCCGCAGGCCGCCGGTGTTATCCATACCGACTTTGAGCGCGGCTTTATTAAGGCCGAGGTCATTGGCTACGACGACTACATCGAGCTCGGCGGCGAGCAGGGCGCCAAGGCCGCCGGCAAGCTGCGTATTGAGGGCAAGGACTATGTCATGGCCGATGGCGACGTCGTGCACTTCCGCTTTAACGTGTAAGGGCGACGCATATGTTTAAATACGGCAAAAAAGCTGGGTACATGGGTATTGCGCTGCTCGTACTTGCGGTGATCCCGCTGGTGGTTGCAACGTGTGTTATCCCCAACATTGGCCCCGAGGTGGCAACGAAGTTTAACGCCGCCGGCGAGGTGACGCGCTGGGGCAAGAGCTACGAGCTGTTGGCGCTGCCGGTACTCAATCTGCTGCTGAGCGTGGCGACGTACTTTACGGCGGGACGCCAGGCAAAAAATAATGATGACTCCGCCGCCATGGCGCGCATCGTGTGCGAGCGCTACCTGCGCAACGGTTGCATCACGGGTGTGTTCCTCAACGTGATCAACGTTTACTTTATGTACTCGGCGATTACTGGAACGGGCTTTGGCTTTGGTTTCTAGCTTGTCCTTTTAGGCAACGAGCCTGCACGCATATTCAATGGCTGCTGCGAGGCCGCCGCTCGATCGTGGTTTAAAGACCATGTCGGCGGCGGCCTCGTTTTCGTATCCGGCGCCGCGAAGGGCGAGTGCGATACCGGCTTCCAGGAGAAGGGGCAGACCGCGTTGGCTGGTTGCGATCACGGCAGCCTGATTGAGCGAGCAGCTGTGCGCTTGGCATTGGATGGCAAGTTCACCTTGCGCCGGGCAAGGGACCAGAATGGCGGCGACGCGACTTGATAGCAATGCAAATGCCGTGCGCTCATCGGGCGAAAGGGCTTCTGCTTCAACGACGACGAGCTTGGGCGGTGCGCTGTTTGTGCGAAGCGTGGCTCGGTACATGCGGACCGAAGAACCCGACATAGAAAACTCCTGTGTATTCGGCAAAACGTAAACTATAGTTTACGTTTATGTTCGGCTCCATTTCAAACTCGGCTGCATGGACGAACGTGCGAAACAGATTCTTGGCAGGCGGGTCGAAGAGACACGCAGGGACCTTGGTATCTCCAAGGTTGATTTTTGTGTGGCGACAGGAATCAGCCGACCCTACCTCGACCGAATCGAAGATGGGACGGCAAATTTCACGCTCAAGGTTCTATTTAAGATCGCGCCCGCACTCGGCATGACGGTGTCAGAGCTTCTCGAGGGCATCGAATAGGGGATACCCGTCGACAACTGAATTACGCCATCGGGATACGGTCGTGGTTGACTTGGCTGTAGAACAGGCGCTGGATCTCGGCGGCATCGCGTGACTGGCCGAGCGCCCACATGGTTTTGGCCACGAGCGTCTCGGTGGTCATATCGTCGCCGCGCAAAATACCCGGATGATCGGCGTAAGCTCGGCCGACCTCATAAACACCCAGGTCAAGGCCCTCCTCGGGGACCTGCGTGGTCATAACGACGGTGCGGCCCGAATCGACCCAGCGGAAAATTGCCTCTTGGAACGACTCGCCCGACTCACCAAACTCGGGGATACCGCCAATGCCAAAGGTCTCCAGGATTACGGCATCGTAGCCATCGGCCAGGGCGTCCAGGATGCCCGGGTTCACGCCGGGCGTGAGCTTAAGGACAAACACACGCGGGTCAATACTGTCGTAGAAACGCACCGGGTTTTCGCCCTGATGAGTGCCGTGGAGCCCGTTGCGCACGATGCGGTCGTTGCGGATGTAGGCAATGGGCGGATAGTTGACGCTAATGAACGCGTTAAAGCTCATGGTGCGCTGCTTGCGGGCGCGCGTGCCGGCAATGGCGACGCCACCAAACACAATCGACACATCGTGCGAGTGCTCGTCGAGCGCATAGAGCAGGCTCTGGTACAGATTGAGCTTGGCGTCGGTAAAGGGGTTGCCCATGGGCTTTTGCGAGCCGGTGAGTACGATGGGCTTGGGGCTGTCCTGAATCAGATAGGAAAGTGCTGCCGCGGTATAGCTCATGGTGTCGGTGCCGTGCAGAATCACGAAGCCGTCGTGGTCGGCATAGCCTTCGACGATGACGTCGCGGATACGCATCCAGTCACTGGGACGCATATTGGTGCTGTCGATGTTCATGGGCTGCACGACGTCGAGCTCGCAGAGGCCCGAGATCTCGGGGACGCTCTGGGCGAGCTCCTCACCGGTCAGGGCGGGGGAGAGGCCGTTGCCGTCCTCGGTCGATGCGATGGTGCCGCCCGTGGCGATGAGAAGGATGCGCTTCATGCTGGTATTCCTATCGTATTTGCCGCCGCAGAGGCGGAGTCGTTCGGCAGTATTGTGGCACAGGGCGTCCAATGTTCAAACGTATTACATCATCTGTAACGTTTGAAAACACTTCAATTGCCGTCAAATAGGGGCCCAGGTCGTGCGTTTGCCGTGCGCTGATGGCTGCGAGGGGCGAGAAACCCCATATAACGTGTACACTATGGAGGTTATTTTCGTTCATTCACGCGGGTGGGCACCGGCTCCCCGCCAACAAGAGGGGGAACCATGGATCAAAAGGCTTCCGCAAAGGTCCTCGTACTCGACTTTGGTGCGCAGTACGGTCAGCTCATTGCCCGTCGCGTCCGCGACCTCAACGTGTATTCCGAGATCGTCCCCTGCGACATCTCGGCCGACGAGATTCGCGAGATGAACGCCTCTGCGCTCATCCTTTCCGGCGGCCCGGCTTCCGTGTATGCCGAGGACGCTCCGTCCATCGATCCCGCCATCTTTGACCTGGGCCTTCCCGTCCTGGGCTTTTGCTACGGCCATCAGATCACGGCCGTGACGCTCGGCGGCAAGGTCGGCCACTCCGAGGTGGGCGAGTACGGCCGCGCCACCATCACGCGCACGGCCGGCGCCAAGCTCTTTAACTCCACGCCTATGGAGCAGACCGTGTGGATGAGCCACCGCGACGCCGTTTCCGAGGTGCCCGAGGGCTTTACCGTTACCGCCAGCACCGACGTGTGCCCGGTTGCCGCCATGGAGTGCGTCGACCGCAAGATTTTCACCACGCAGTTCCACCCCGAGGTCAAGCACTCCGAGTACGGTCAGCAGCTGCTGAGCAATTTCCTGTTTGAGATCTGCGGCCTGGAGCCCAACTGGAGCATGGACAACCTGGTCGAGACCATGACGGCCGAGTTCCGCGAGAAGGTCGGCGACGACCGCGTGATTCTGGCCCTGTCCGGTGGCGTCGACTCCTCCGTCGTGGCTGCGCTTGGCGCTCGCGCCGTGGGCAAGCAGATGACCTGCGTGTTCATCAACCACGGCCTGCTGCGCAAGGGCGAGCCCGAGCAGGTGGAGGAGGTCTTCACCAAGCAGTTTGACGTCGACTTTATCCACGTCCACGCCGAGGACCGTTATGCCGAGCTTCTGGCCGGCGTGACCGAGCCCGAGGAGAAGCGCCGCATCATCGGTACGCAGTTCTGGAAAGAGTTCTTCGCGGTTGCTCAGCAGCTCGAGACCGATGGCAAGCCGGTCAAGTACCTGGCTCAGGGCACCATCTACCCCGACATCATCGAGTCCGGCGCTCGCAAGACGGGCGGCAAGACGGCCACCATCAAGAGCCATCACAACCTGATCCCGTTCCCCGAGGGCGTGCACTTCGACCTCATCGAGCCGCTCGATCACTTCTTTAAGGACGAGGTCCGCGCGCTTGGCCTGGCGCTGGGCCTGCCGGGTCACATCGTGTTCCGTCAGCCTTTCCCGGGCCCGGGTCTGGCCATCCGCATCATCGGTGCGGTCGATAAGGAGAAGCTCGAGATCCTCAAGAACGCCGATGCTATTGTGCGCGAGGAGCTCGACGCCTACAACCAGCGTCTGTTTGAGCAGACCGGTGAGCGCAACTCCGAGCACAGCTGCTGGCAGTATTTCGCGGTCCTGCCCGACATTAAGTCCGTCGGCGTCATGGGCGACGAGCGCACCTATCAGCGCCCGATCATCCTGCGTGCCGTCGAATCCAGCGATGCCATGACCGCCGACTGGGCCAAGCTGCCCTACGACGTGCTGGCCCGCATTTCCGGCCGCATCGTGGCCGAGGTTCCCGGCGCCAACCGCGTGTGCTACGACATCACGTCCAAGCCGCCCGCGACCATCGAGTGGGAATAGTAAATAGCCCTTTGCGAGGGAGGTCGGATACGGCCTCCCTCGTTTTTTATTTGCGTGCCATGGGTGCTTGTGCATTGTGGTGTATGTGGTACATGCAAACCAGTCACGCAATCTCTCAAGCTGTTTAGCTGGGATTATTGTTTGCTGGTATGTTTTAAAGTGCTTTCAATTACCGAAGCAACGTCATCAATTTATTTCTAATTAATGCTGACCGGCAGATTGCGTCCGCCCGCGAGAGGCCGCTCGGACTGGTACTCAAAATGTACTCACGACGTTTTGGGTATCGATTTGCTGGTACTCACAGACGGTAAAAACGGCTGTCTACCTCGATATATTCGTTATCCCCAACGATTCGCCAACGAATACTGACTAGTGATTGAGTGCTGCATGGCTCAAATTGGCCTACGTAATTACGTAATTACGTATTCTGAAGTAAAATGATTTCGGTCAATTAAGGAACGTAGAACAGGTCAATTCGGAGGGGCGACCATGGAGGAAGATCAGGCTGTTCATGCCGAAAGGGAGCTGGATAAGTTCACGCTCTCGATAACCCGCGAGGATAAGCGGGCTCTTAAGTCCTATGCCGCGCGCCAGGATAAGACGGTGGCTAAAGTCCTGCGCGAATGGATTGACGAGAAGTGCAAGGGGGAGAAGTGATGTCTCAGACGGCGCAAGCAGTCGTTCAGAACCTTGTTGATCGCGCTGTCAAGCTGGGCGATCGTCAGCTCGCTGCCGACATCCGCGCCTTTGCGGCGCAGCGCCAGTTTGGGCTTGTATTTGAACACAACCGTCCAGAGCGACTTCGCCTTTATGGCAAACCTATCATGGAGGGCGATGTCGTACAGGTGCTTCCCGAGCGCGGTGAAAAAGAGGACTCTAGCTCCCAACTGCTATGGTTGGTAAATGCCGTTCGGGGGGGGGGTTGCTGATCTAAAGCCATATCAATCGCCCTCATATGACGAAAACGAATGTGAGCCCCGCTCCGTTGCTGTCGACGATGTCGTGCCTGTTGCTGAATATGACCAGCCGATTTATGCTGGCCTCAAAGAGACTGGGCGTGTCGAGCGCGCTAGCGATAAGCCCTATCAAGTAGTCATTAACGGCGAAAACTACCATGCTCTTGAAACCTTGGCCTTTGCCTATGCAGGCAAAGTGGACTGCATATATATTGACCCACCCTATAACACTGGCGCCCGCGACTGGAAATACAACAACGATTACGTCGACGGCTCCGACGCCTATCGCCACTCCAAGTGGCTTGCCTTCATGGAGCGCCGCCTCAAGCTCGCCAAGCAGCTGCTCAACCCCAACGATTCCGTACTCATCGTGACGATCGACGAGAAGGAGTACGCAAGGCTCGAGCTTCTTTTAGAGAGCGTTTTTCCCAACGCGACCGGTATCCAGACGGTTTCAATTACCATAAACAAGAACGGGGTTGCCCGCGGCAACCAGTTCAAGAGAGCTGACGAGTACGCTGTCTTTTGCTTTTTTGGCACCGCCGCGCCGTGCCAAGTGGACCGCAGACTCTATTCCGTTGAGTTCGGAGAACTTGAGGAAAAAGTGGCTGATGACGCGTCGAGCAGCCGCTGCCCACGGAAAGT
>DBEWII010000007.1:0-7660 GCA_048384935.1 Collinsella aerofaciens
GAGGCAGCTGCGCGAGCGCAACTGAAAACAGAGAGGGGGCAAATCTGCAGCAGACCATCAAAGCAGTTGCAGAAACATCGTGAGTTACCTCGTAAATCAGCATTGGCAAAGCAATATTCGCACACCAATTGCCTATTTCGCTTATCCCTCTAGCAATATATAGGACCCGAACCGGACGGCTAGCTCTCAATACCGTGAACATCAGGATTAACCTCGTATTTCAGGCCTCGCTCATCCCTTAATAGGAATCCATAATCAACCAAGTACCGCCTCAGCACGGCATAATCAGGATAGAGCTGTGACAGCACACGATTAACCTGAAGCTCCGTATAACTTGTATTTAATTCAAAGAAAGAGACGGCCCATAGCAGCATGATTCTTTTATAGCTTTCCTTTTTTGGAATTGAAACCAGCTCGCCATTCTTGAGAAATCGTTTTTTAAAGTCTATTAGCTCATCCATTCACATCCTCCATTTCATACGCATCTAATACTAAAAATGCATACGCTTTAGGTCATCGTATTCGGCTTCTTTATTCGAACTAAACTCGAACTAATCTAAATTATTTGCTCAAACACTCTTCGAAAGCTCGTTTTTCACTCTGAGTAAAATGCCCTTCCCAGTCAGTCCACGAACAGGAAGGCAACTCACAGCGAGCGGAGTCGAAGCCCTCTACCGTCGGTCGTTCAAAATGCACGATAACCTTTTCGATATCCCCATCTGTTATCAGGTCAGAATGAACGACCTCGGTACCGTCTTCGAATGTCATATACGGGTACATCACGTAAACCACCTCGCAATCGTTAATCCAGTTTAGCATCAAGCTATTGCACCAAAGACAGCAAGCCCCCTTGATGAGTTGATGGTATCTGTTAAATGTCACGTACGATTCACATCTGGTGGGTACCCTGATGGCTACACGAAACGAAGCAGATTTACACCGGGAGGACCCCGTATGACAACCAAGTACACCGACGCGCCGCGCACACGTGTCATGACGCCGGCATCGCTCAACAACGGCGTTCACGAAAACCATTCCATCGGCCAGACCATGGCCATCGCGCCCAAAAAGGGCCTGTTTGACGACATTTCCATTCCCCAGATCATCGCCGGCGCCGCAGCTGCCGCTACGAGCGTCGCGCTTGCCTCCAAGATCGGTATCGCCGGATCGGTGATCGGTGCCGCTGTGAGCTCGGTCATCACCGTTGTGTCCTCGCAGGTCTACCGCCACTTTATCTCTGCCAGCGCCGAAGCCCTCAAAGGTACGCACGCCACCGTCGACTACCCCGCCGGCGCCTATGAACCCGTTGAATTAAATGCCGAGGAGCACTTAGGCGGCGCCGCGACTACCCAGGAGATGCGCCAGATTGCAGGGCGCGCGACCACGGCGCGCGTCGCCCCCGACAGCCTGCGCGCCAAGGCGGCGGCAGAGCGCAGCCAGACGCAAAAGAAGGTCATCATCTTCTCGATCGCCATCGCCATCGTCGCGGTTATCGCCTGCACCGCTGCCATCCTTATCACCACCGCCGGTGAGGGTCTGGGCGAGCGTCCCGAGCCGATTCTGTCGTCACGCACGACCGAGCACGACGCGGACAGCACTGGTCAATCGCAAAGCCAGCAGGACGACTCGCAGGGCACCTCCGCATCCACCGACTCGTCCTCGAACACCCCCGATCAGTCGCAGGGCGCCGATTCTTCTGTGAACAACAACGGTACGCAATCCGGCACAACCGACTCAAGCCAAACGACTGACGGCTCTCAACCGAGCACGGGCGACCAGACGAGCGACACCACGTCGGGAACGGGCTCAGCAGACAGCAGCAACACCAGCAACTCGAACAGCTCGAGTGGAACCGCGTCCGGCACGGCATCTGACAGCTCGAGCCAAGGCACGGCATCGGGCAACTAAGCACGTTTGCCCCTCATAGATAATCGACCTGTATAACGGGCGCGAACCGGCAACGGTCGCGCCCGTTTGCCTTGGGCGCCGAGGTAGCAAGCCCCGCGCGATGGTAAGATGCTTTGGTGTGTAAAGAGGAGATTTGCCATGAGCAAGACAATAGTTAAGCCCACGCTATCGCTGGGCAACCACATCTATCTGTATCGTCTGCTGCGTGATGCGATTGGGTGCGGCAAGCAAACGTTTATGACGCAGGTCGAGGAGGCGCTCGCTGCTGGTGACATGGCCGCTTATGACCTGGGCTTCGAGTCCACGCGCGAGCTGCTCGAGGAGCTCGACGACTGCATAAGGCTGACCGTCTTTAAGGGCGGTCGCCTGTATGCCACGCTCATCGCCAACGAGGCCTGGGATGCCGCCCTCGCCAAGGGCGAGGACAAGCCCAAGGCTGCCAAGGGTGCCAAGCAGTCCTACAAAAAGAAAAAGCGCGGCGAGAAGGACCTCAAGGCCGTGCGCCCCAAGCACGTTAAGCGCGCCGAGCCCGAGCCCGTGGCCGAAGTCGCTCCGGAGCCCGAGCCCGAGGCAGAGATCGAAGTCGCTATTGAGGTAACGGCAGAAGCCGACACCGAAATCACCGCCACGACCGATCCCGAAGTCATATCCGAGCAGGAAGCCACTGCGGAGCTCAACGAAGCTCCCAAGTCGACAACCGAAGAAGCCGCTGACCAGCCCGAAACGCCTGCGTTCCAAAACAGCGATGTCTTTGGCGACGAGACCGAGGACGATCAGCCCGACGAGCCCGACGATCAAGGCGCTACCGAGTCGGCGCCGGAGCCCGAGACGCCGCAGCCCGCCATCTCGCTCACGGTCGTCTATGACCCCGAGAACGCAAACGCCGGCATCACCACCATGGCATCCACGCCGGTCGAGGCAAAGTCGAGCGTCGAGAACGAGAACGCGACGCAGGTTGAGGTTGAAACTGCAGCTGCAGACGCGCCCGTCACCGTGAAGCCCGCAGATTCCACGATCAAGCCGGAAGCGACGCTGGAGCCCGCACCCGTCATCGAATCCGTGCCCGCCGCTGCTTGCGACCGAATTCCCGCACCGGCACCGGCTTCGGTACCCGCAGCGGCCCCAACCCCCGCACCCGCAGCGCCCGCCATCCCCGAGGACTTCCCCGTCGATTTCGCGACCGAGGTCTTCTGCCCCGGCCCGCTTCTGCACCAGCTGTCGACCTATCTCCCCTACGGCGCCGATACCCTCGGCATCGTCGGCGAGTACTACTGGATCGCCCGCGAGCGCGGTACCATCGAGGCCGCGCGAAACCGCGCAAGCTTCCCCCTGCGCTACACGCAGGCTGGCGAGCGCCGCGAGGTTACCGTGCGCATCCGCCGCAACACCACCGGCGGCCTCGGAGCCGCCTGGACCATCGATAAAGTCGAAGAATCCGAGCAGTAACGACAAACGGCTCAAATCCAAATCAGGATTTGAGCCGTTTTATTTGTTGATGTTACGTAACCAAACCAGCAATAAACCTAGTCGCGCGTCAGCTTACGGTGGATACGATGCGGCTGGGCCGCGTCCTCGCCCAGGCGCTCGATGCGGTTGGCCTGATAGGCCTCGAAGTTGCCCTCGAACCAATACCAGTTGCCCGGGTTCTCGTCGGTGCCTTCCCACGCCAGAATGTGCGTGGCGACGCGGTCCAGGAACATACGGTCGTGGCTAATGACCACCGAGCAGCCCGGGAACTCGAGCAGCGCCGCTTCGAGCGAGGACAGCGTCTCGACGTCGAGGTCGTTCGTGGGCTCGTCGAGGAGCAGCAGGTTGCCTCCCTGCTTGAGCGTAAGCGCCAAGTTCAGACGGTTGCGCTCGCCACCGGAGAGTATGCCAGCACGCTTCTGCTGGTCCTGGCCCTTAAAGCCAAAGCTCGCCACATAAGCGCGGCTCGGAACCTCGGTCTCGCCGACCATCATGTGGTCCAGGCCGTCCGAGACGACCTCCCACAGGTTCTTGTCGGGGTCGATGCCAGAACGGTTCTGATCGACATAGGAGATCTTGACGGTCTCGCCCACCTCGAGCTCGCCCGAAGTCAGCGGCTCCAGACCCACAATCGTTTTGAACAGCGTGGTCTTACCGACACCGTTGGGGCCGATGACACCCACGATGCCGTTGCGCGGCAGGGTGAACGAAAGGTCATCGATGAGCACACGGCCATCGAACTCCTTGTGCAGGTGATGGGCCTCGAGCACCTTGTTGCCCAGACGCGGGCCCACAGGGATGCGGATGTCGGTCCAGTCGAGTTTCTGGCTTGCGCGGGCCTCGGCCTCCATCTCCTCGTAGCGAGCCAGACGGGCCTTGTTCTTGGCCTGGCGAGCCTTGGGCGAGCTGCGCACCCATTCGAGCTCGGCCTCCATGCGCTTGGCGAGCTTGGCATCGCGGTTACCCTGAGCCTCGATACGGGCGGCCTTGGTCTCCAGATACGTGGAGTAGTTGCCCTTGTAGGGATAGAGGTGGCCGCGGTCGACCTCGCAGATCCACTCGGCAACGTTATCCAGGAAGTAGCGATCGTGTGTGACGGCAAGCACCGCGCCCTGGTAGTTGTGCAGGAAGTGCTCGAGCCACAGGATCGACTCGGCGTCCAGGTGGTTCGTGGGCTCGTCGAGCAGCAGCAGGTCGGGAGCCTCGAGCAGCAGCTTGCACAGGGCCACGCGACGGCGCTCGCCGCCGGAAAGCACGTTGACCGGCATGTCGGAATCGGGCAGCTGCAGGGCGTCCATGGCCTGGCCGAGCTTGGAATCGATATCCCAGCCGTCGGCGGCGTCGATCTCGTCCTGGAGCTTGCCCATCTCGGCCATGAGGGCATCCATGTCGCAGTCCGGGTCGCACATCTCCTCGCCGATCTTGTTGAAGCGATCGACCTTGGCGATCATGTCGCCAAATGCCATGCGCACGTTCTCGATGACGGTCTTGTCGTCGTCGAGCGGCGGCTCCTGCTGCAGGATGCCCACGGTGTAGCCGGGGGTGAGCTTGGCATCACCGTTGGAGACCTCCTCGATGCCGGCCATGATCTTGAGCAGGGTCGACTTGCCCATGCCGTTGGGACCCACAACGCCGATCTTGGCACCGGGGTAGAAGCTCAGGGTCACGTCGTCAAGGATTACCTTGTCGCCATGGGCCTTACGAGCCTGATACATCTGGTAGATAAACTCTGCCATTTGCCTGTTTTATCCTTTCTACCTGCTGTTTCTCTATTATTGATTCGCTTTAGTGGAAACGAAATGAGGAAACCAGCTCTGAAACTTAACGAAAAAAGGGGCATGGTTGCCCATACCCCTTAATACTACCTGGGAAAAGTCCCCCGGAACATACTATGAACTGCGTACGCTAGTTTTCCGCAACCTTAACGAGCGGCTCGCTGCGATTTGCGCCACAGCAGATACGAGTAGGCGTAGACGGCTCCAACCGAACCAAACGCCAGAACCGCAATCACCGCGGCGACGACTTCACTCGAAAGCACGCTGCCTGCCACGCCCATCACAATCAGGCCAATACCCAGCACCATAAAGCAGGCGCCGCCAAAACGCTGCGTACGGCGCCAGTTCTCGGGATCGGCAAGCGCCCAAGGTGTCTTGATACCGAGCGTATAGTTCTGCTTCACACGCGGCAAGTAGTTGCCTACGCCGATGAACAGCAAACCGACAACACCGGAAATCAGCACGTTAACCGAACCGACCGCCGGCACCACGCCCCAGACCGTAAGCTCTCCCAGCCAGCTTATGGCGCACATGAACAAGGTGAAGGCGATTACGAAGCCCTGGTAGAACTTGCCCGAGGTTCGATATGCCTCACCTTTGGGGTCGATGCGCGGCACCACGCAGATCATTGCGAGAAACGCCAGAGGCAGCACGCCGAGCACGGAGGCCATCCAGCTAGGACCCCAACCGTCGACGGCGCCGTTCGCGCCCCAGTGCGTGGGAATCTGCGCAGGCAAGCTCGGCATCACCATGAGGTGCGCTACGACATTGGCGACGCACAGAGCGACCAGCGCAATCCACACGCGCGACGATACCCCCGTGGGGTGAATGCCCTTGTTTTCGTTATTCATCCTTATCACCTTCCGTGTTTGTAAAGCCCATAAACCAACCGATCAAGTCCTGCATGACGGTGGTGTTTAAGCTGTAAACGATGTTTTGGCCATGGCGCTCGTCGGTCACCAACCCGGCGTTTTTGAGCGTCGCCAAGTGATGGCTCAGCGACGGCTTACTGATATCGAAATGCTCGGCAAGCTCCCCCGCCGTGCAATTGCCCTCGCGCAGCAACTCCAAAATGCGCCGTCGCGTTGGATCGGCAAGCGCCTTAAAACCCTCTCCCGGCATAAGACCTCCTCTCATCATCTCTCATGACGCACACACTATACTCGATATTTAGATGTTTGTCTAATTGTCTAATCTTACACTCAAAAAAAAATAGCCACCCCCGCGTAATGCGAAGACGGCCACTTCTCACGCCATAAACGTGTTTCGGAGTTGGCCAACCCGCTGCAACGGGTGCCATCTGCTTCAGTCTTATGCGAATCCCGATCCCATTTCAACAAGCTCCAAGGGCTCAAATGGAATCGCAATAATACCTATAATGACGATAGCTAAAACACGATTCGCTTCCCCATCGGAGGATATCTATGACCGAAACCACAGCCGCAACTCCCATCGAGACACGCGACACCAAGCTCGAGATTATCATGGGCCGCGAGGCACTCGATAAGCTCGCCGATGCTACGGTGCTAGTGCTCGGCTGCGGAGGCGTAGGCTCCAACTGCTGCGAGGCACTCGCCCGCGGCGGCATCGGTCATTTCGTCATTCTGGATAAGGACATCATCGCGCCCAGCAATATCAATCGCCAGGCCATCGCCTTTCACAGCACCGTCGGCAAGCGCAAAGTCGACGTCATGGAGGCTATGATTCACGACATCAACCCTACCGCTACCGTCATCAAACGCACCGAATACCTGCTGAGCGACAACATCGATGATTTCTTCGCGAGCGTTTTGGAGCAGACGGAAGGCAAGATCGACTACGTCGTCGACGCCATCGACACCATCTCGGCCAAGCTCACCATTGCCAAATATGCTCAGGACCACGACATTCGTTTGGTTAGCTCCATGGGCGGGGCCAACAAGCTCCATCCCGAGTGCCTCCGCTTTGCCGACATTTTCGATACGGTACGCGACCCCATGAGCCGCATCATGCGCAAAGAGTGTAAGAAGCGCGGCATCAAGAGCCTGCACGTGCTGTTTAGCTGCGAGGAGTCGGTTAAGACCCAGCCCCGCGACCCTTCCAACATCCACGAGCGCACCGAGCTCGGAACAGCCAGCTTTATGCCCCCTATCATGGGCCAAATGATTGCCGGCGAGGTTATCCGCCAGATCAGCGGCCGCGGCACTGAGCGCGTACGCTCCGATGGCCAACGTCTGGACTAACGGAGCGCACCGAGATGGAGCCCCGGTTATTTGATGCACACTGCCATCTTGATTTAATGGCCCACCCGGACGCCGTTGCCGATGAGGCGACGGCGCTGGGCTTGGGTCTATTTGACTGCGGCGTCAATCCGCGCGACTTTTCGGCCGCAAACGAGCGCGCCTGTCGCCAACCAAGCATCATCGCCGGCGTTGGGCTTCACCCCTGGTGGCTCGCCGATGGCCACTGCGGTTTTGTCGAAGTCAATCTGCTTTGCGAAGTTGCTGCCCAAGAACGCTACATCGGCGAAG
>DBEWII010000008.1:0-4905 GCA_048384935.1 Collinsella aerofaciens
CGAGATGTTCCCGTATCCGTCGGGCGACCTGCACATGGGCCATGCGCGCAACTATACCATCGGCGATGCCATGGCCCGTCAGGCCCGCATGCGCGGTTACGACGTGCTGCACCCCATCGGCTTTGACGCCTTTGGCCTGCCTGCCGAGAACGCCGCCATCAAGCACAATACGCAGGCTGCTGCCTGGACGTATAAGAACATGGACCAGGCGCTCGCCACGATGAAGCGCATGGGCTTCTCCTACGATCTGGATCGCATGGTCAAGACCTGCAGCCCCGACTACTACCGCTGGGGTCAGTGGATCTTTGAGAAGCTGTGGGAAAAGGGCCTGGTCTACCGCAAGAAGAACCCGGTCAACTGGTGTCCTAACTGCAAGACCGTTCTGGCCAACGAGCAGGTCACCGAGGGTAAGTGCTGGCGCTGCGGCACCGAGCCCGAGAAGCGCGACCTGGAGCAGTGGTACTTCAAGATCACCGAGTACTCCCAAGAGCTGCTCGACGACCTGGAGAAGCTCCCCGGCTGGCCCGAGCGCGTCAAGCAGATGCAGGCCAACTGGATCGGTCGCTCCGAGGGCGCCGAGGTCGACTTTACCCTGTGCGACCAGGATGGCGAGCCCATCGAGGGCGATGAGGGCAAGATCACCGTCTTCACCACCCGTGCCGATACCCTTTTTGGCGTCTCCTTCTTTGTCCTGGCTCCCGAGTACGCCGGCCTGCACGAGCTCGTCGAGGGTACGGAGTACGAGGAGGCCGTCACCAAGATCGTCGAGGACTCCAAGCATATCTCTGCCGTCGAGCGTGCCCAAGGCACCCTCGAGAAGCACGGTGCCTTCACGGGCCGCTATGTGGTAAACCCCGTCAACGGCGAGAAGGTCCCCGTGTGGGTTGCCGATTATGTCGTTGCCGACTACGGTACCGGTGCCGTCATGGCCGTTCCCTGTGGCGACCAGCGCGACTTTGAGTTTGCCCGTAAGTACGACCTGCCGATCGTGCCGATCATCCTGGACGATGACGATCGTGCTGCCGTCGAGGCCAGCGGCGAGACCATCGATACCTTCCATGCCGAGACCGTCGACTGGGATTGCGCTCACGCTGCCGAGGGCACGCTCGTCCAGTCCGGCAAGTACACCGGCATGCGCGGCGGTAAGCACTCCGAGGGCGAGGCTGCGATCGTGGCCGACCTCGAGGCCATGGGCTGTGGTCGTCGCAAGGTCGAGTTCCGTCTGCGCGACTGGCTCATCAGCCGCCAGCGCTATTGGGGCAACCCCATCCCGGCCATCCACTGCGAGCACTGCGGCATCGTGCCCGTGCCCGAGGATCAGCTGCCGGTGACGCTGCCCGAGAACCTGGACCTGGGCGCCGGCGAAACCCTTGCTGAGTGCAAGGAGTTCTACGAGACCACCTGCCCGGTCTGCGGCCGCCCGGCCAAGCGCGAGACCGATACCATGGACACCTTCACCTGCTCCAGCTGGTATTACCTGCGCTATACCGATCCGCACAACACCGAGCTGCCCTTCTCCCGTGAGGCTGCCGACCGTTGGATGCCCGTCGATAACTACATCGGCGGCATCGAGCACGCTATTTTGCACCTGCTCTACAGCCGCTTCTTTACCAAGGCACTGCGCGACCTGGGCCTGCTGAGCGTGGACGAGCCCTTCACCAACCTGCTGTGCCAGGGCATGGTCAAGGACGAGAACGGCGACACCATGTCCAAGTCCAAGGGCAACGTCGTGCCCCCGAGCTCGGTTATCGAGCCCTACGGCGCCGACACCATGCGTCTGGCTATCCTGTTTATCGCCCCGCCCGAGAAGGACTTCGATTGGGATCCCAAGGCCGTCGAGGGCGCCAACCGCTTTATCAAGCGCGCCTGGCGTATCGTGTGGCAGCTCGTCCAGTCGGGTGACGGCAACGTTGCCTTCGACAAGTCCGTGCTCGACGAGACCGCGATGAAGCTCTATCGCGAGCGTCACCGCACCATCGCCAAGTGCACCGAGGACTTCGATCGCGGCCAGTTCAACACCGCCATCTCGGCCGTCATGGAGCTTGTCAACGCGGCGAGCGCCTACCTCAATGCCACTGAGGTTACCGCCCGCGACAAGGCGCTGTGCTACGGCGTGGCTAAGGATATCGTGAGCGTCCTGGCGCCCATCTGCCCGTTTTGGGCCGACGAGCTGTGGCACGAGGCCCTCGGCTGCGAGGGCAACGCCTACACCGCCGCCTGGCCCGAGTTCGACCTGACCGAGTCCGTTGAGGACACGGTGCAGATCGTGGTCCAGGTGCTCGGTAAGGTCCGCGGTCGTGTCGACGTTGCCCGCGATGCCTCTAACGAGGATATGCAGGCTGCCGCCGAGGCCGCCGTCGCCAAGTGGCTCGAGGGCAAGACGGTCGTCAAGGCCATCTGCGTGCCCGGCAAGCTGGTCAACCTGGTGGTCAAGTAAGCGCTGCGCGCATAGCTGACATGAAAAGGCGAGGGGGACGATTCCGTATGGAGTCGCCCCCTTTTTGGTTATGTATACTTGCGACAACACCCAATTATCCATTTCTTGTGGAGAAGCTGTGCGCACGCTGACCTGCAGATTCGTACTGTGCTTGCACGTTTCCGCAGCTATTGGTATAGTTTGCTTGCAAATGAAGTTGTAATTGAAAGAAGTGGGGTTTCGGCCCCGCTTCTTTTTTGTATGGATGGAGGTGCCGCAATGGTCAAGACTAAGACCGAGCAGGCGATCATCGACGCGCTCGAGGCCGTCGCTCCCCAGCACGATGTCGACATCGTCGACGTCGAGCTCGTGGGTGCCACCAAGGCCCCCTGCGTGCGCGTGCGTATCGAGGGTGCCGAGGGTCAGAGCCTGTCGCTCAACGACGTCACGGCCAACACCAAGTGGGTCGGCGATGTGATTGAGGAGCTCGACCCCATCTCTTCGAGTTATACGCTCGAGGTGTCGAGCCCGGGTATGGCGCGCCCGCTGCGCCGCCCGTGCGACTTTGCCCGCTTTGTGGGCGAGAACTGTGAGCTCACCTCCACCGCCACCGAGGGCCGTCGCAAGTACGCCGGCAAGATTGCCGCCGCCACTGAGGCTGACGTGACCCTCGAGCTCGAGGACGGCGAGTCCGTCACCCTCGATTTCTCTGATGTTAAAAAGTGCAAGTTGAAGCCCACCTACGACTTCAAGCCCGCGAAGGAAGGAAAGTAAGATGGCAGCATCCGACATGATGTCCGCCCTGATGGAGCTTTGCCAGGAGAAGCACATCGACCAGCTCTACCTGATCGACCGCCTGGAGCAGTCGCTCGCCAAGAGCTATGCCGAGATCCTGCATCTTGAGTGGGGCGCCAAGGTGACCATCGACCGCACCACCGGTAAGATCTACGTCTACCGCCTGGAGCCGATTGACGATTCCATGGACGAGGAGGGCAACTTCACCGAGTTTGAGGAGATCGACGTCACCCCCAAGAACACGAGCCGCATAGCTGCCCAGCACGCCAAGGCCGAGATCAACGCCATCGTGCGTAACTCCGCTCGCGAGCAGATCTACGAGGAGTTCTCCGGCCGCATCGGTGACCTCATCAGCGGTACCGTGCTGCAGTCCACACCCGACTTCACGATCGTCAAGATTCGCGAGGGCGTCGAGGCCGAGCTGCCGCACTTCGACCAGCGCCGTTACGAGAACGAGCGCAACGAGCGTCCGATGGGCGAGCGCTACCTGCACAACCAGCACATCAAGGCCGTGATCATCGACGTTCGCGACCCCAACTCCAACCTGCAGCCGGTTCGTGGCGAGCACAGCCGTCCGCCGATTGTTATCTCCCGTACCCACCCCGAGCTCATGCGTCGTCTGTTTGAGCAGGAGGTGCCCGAGATCTATGAGGGCACCGTCCAGATCAAGTCGATCGCCCGCGAGCCCGGCCAGCGTTCCAAGGTTGCCGTCCACTCGCTCGACGATCGTCTGGATCCCGTGGGCGCCTGCGTCGGCCCCAAGGGCAGCCGTGTTCGCGCTGTCGTGGGCGAGCTCCGTGGCGAGCGCGTCGACGTCATCCTTTGGGATGCCGATCCTGCCGTCTACGTCGCCAACGCCCTTTCGCCTGCCAAGGTCACCCGCGTCCTCATCGACGAGGAGAAGTCTTACGCCGGCGTCATCGTGCCCGACGACCAGCTGTCCCTCGCCATCGGCAAGGAGGGCCAGAACGCCCGCCTCGCCGCGCGCCTGACCGGCTGGCACATCGACATCAAGTCCGAGACCCTTGCCGCCGACATCCTCAAGAACGTTCCCGTTCACGAGGAGCCCGCCGCCGACCTGATCGGTGACGAGGAGGACGAGGACGTCCGCCGCTGTGAGTATGTGTCCGAGGACGGCATCCAGTGCCGCAACCAGGCTCGTCCCGGCTCCCGTTTCTGCGGTGTCCACGACACCGACGCCTTCGATGATGCGGAGGACCTGATCTAGCGCGCGGTCGCGCCGGGCGGGTCCCGGCGCGTCTCACACGCTCGTTCAGTCTCTAGGCACCCAAGGTGCCAGAAAGGGTAGGTGAAGTCATATGGCAAAAGTCCGTGTGTCCACCCTGGCCAAAGAGTTCGGCATGACCTCCAAGGAACTGATGGGTCATCTCGCCGATATGAAGATTCCCGCTAAGTCCGCTTCCTCCACCTTGGAGGACGCCTATGTCGCTATGGTCCGCAAGCAGCTCGCCTCGGTGATCGAGGCCCGCGCCCAGGAAGTCGAGGCCGCCAAGCAGGCCGAGGAGCAGGCAGCTGCCGCCGAGGAGGCCGCACGCGCCGCCGAGGCCGAGCGCGAGCGCATCGCCGCCGAGAAGGCACGCGAGGAGGAGCGCCGCCAGTTTGCCGCAGCCCAGGCAGCCGAGGAGGCTGCCCGCGCCGAGGCCGAGGCCAAGAAGAAGGCCGAGCAGGAGCGC
>DBEWII010000009.1:0-8309 GCA_048384935.1 Collinsella aerofaciens
CGTGCTTTTGTCCAGCCCGGTGCATTTTGGGTAAAAAACCCCCTCGCCCCTCCCCGGGATATGTAGCGAGTCGGAGTACCCTTGCTGTTACTCTGCTTTGCCCACAGAGTTGAGGTTGGTCATGCGGATCTTAACCAGCTCGGTGATCTCACGCATGCCCTCCTTGGCCGGCTTCTTGGGATCGAAGCAGGCGGGGTTCTCGGCCATGTAGGCCATGAAGCCCTTGGTGTAGGCCTGACGCAGCTCGGTGGCGTAGTTAACCTTGCAGATGCCGTTCTTCACAGCCTCGGCAACCTGCTCATCGGGCACACCAGAGGTGCCGTGCAGAACCAGCGGCACGTCGACGGCGTCGCGGATGGCCTTGACCACGGACTGCTCGATGTGCGGATCGCTCGTGTACACACCGTGGCTGGTGCCAACGCCAATAGCGAGAGAGGTGCAGCCAGTGCGCTCGACGAACTCCTTGGCCTCGGCAGAATCGGTGTAGGGGCTCTCGCCCTCAACTGCGGGACCGTCGTCCTCCTTGCCGCCAACCTTACCGAGCTCGGCCTCGACGGGCACGCCCATGGCGCGGCCAGCGTCGGCGACGGACTTGGTCAGGGCGATATTGTCCTCGAAGGACTCGTGCGAGCCGTCGATCATGACAGAGGTGTAGCCCGTGCGGAAAGCCTGCATGCAGCGGTCATAGCCATCGCCGTGATCGAGGTGCAGAGCGACGGGCACGGAAGCGCGCTCGGCAGCAGCCTTGACCATGCCGTAGAAGTAGTCCAGACCAGCGGTCTTGATGGTGCCCGGGGTGGTCTGCATGATGACGGGGGACTTGGTCTCCTCGGCAGCGGCCAGAACGGCCATAACAAACTCGAGGTTCTCGACGTTGAACGCGCCGACGGCGTAGTGGCCGGCCTGAGCGTCCTTGAGCATCTTTTCGGTGGTAACAAGTGCCATGAGCGTTTGCTCCTCTCCCTCGCCCGCATCTGGACATCGGGCGTAGTTGTTCACAAGGCGTTTTACCTTGCGTTTTACTGCGTTCATTGTATGAAATTCAGCGGCTTTGCACGTGCGAGATATTGAGCCCATGCAGGTCAATACCGTCGTTTTTGAAAAGTAAACGGAAGGAATTTGAGCCGAGTGGACATGTTCGATATTGAATTTTGAGCGTTCAGCGTCTTTCTTTTATAGAAAAGATAAGTAATCGAAAGGTGTTTTCTTACTCAAAAAGAAAATGAACGAAAATAGAGTCAACACAATTCCTGCAAATTTAGCCGAGAATGGAGCAAGCATGGCCCAAGCCACCAACCGTGCTTTTGCCGACGAACGCCGTACCGCCATTATGGAAATGCTCGATCATAACGCCTCGGTGCAGGTAGCAGAAATCGCCCAGACCTTTGGCGTGTCCTCCGTCACCGCCCGCGCCGACCTGGACGCGCTCGCCGAAGCAGGCAAGCTGCGCCGCACGCATGGCGGTGCCGTATCGCTCCACAAACGCCTGACCGTCTCCACGCAGGATCGCCGCATCAACGTCAACGTCGCCGCCAAGCAGGCCATCGCGCAAAGCGCCATCGAGCTCGTCAATGACGGCGACACGTTGCTCGTCGACTCGGGCACCACGGCGCTCGAGTTCGTCCGGCTCCTCGATCAACGCGACGGTATCACCGTCATCACAGCAGACATTACCATTGCCGATTACATCGACGAGAGCATGCCCTCAGTCGATGTCGTCATGCTGGGCGGGGCGTTGCGCAAAGGCCATCGTTATTTGTACGGACCGCTCACTATGCAAGCGCTCCAAATGGTCCATGCCGATCTGGCCGTCATGTGCCCCGGCGCCTTTGTCTCCAGCTGCGGCTTTACGACCGACTTTCCCCAGATGGCCGAGACCAAAACGGCTATGATCGCCGCGGCCCATCAAAGCGTCGCCCTCATGGACGCCAGCAAGGTTAACGGACGCGGCATGTACCGCTTTGCCGAGCTGACCGATGTCGACACCATCGTGATGGACCGTGACCCCGATCATGCCGTCGCCACCTCAATCGCCGAGATCGTCGACAACGCCCGCCCAAATCTCCTCATCGCCGGCGCTTAAACAAAAACCACCACAAAGGTCTCCTTTGTGGTGGTTGAGCATCAGAAGTGAATGTGTCGCTACTTGGACAGCTCGTCGGCAAGGGCCTCGATCTGAGCGCGCGAGGCGTCGTTGAGCGAGCCCAGCACGGTCACCTTGTTCTGCGTCAGGGTGATGTCCTTCATGCCCTCGAGCTCCTTGGTCATAACCTTGGCAGCTGCAGGCGCCCAAGAGCCGGCCTCGACGAGCGCCACCGTACGGTTCTGGTAGGCGTGCTCGGCGAGCGTATGGATGAAGGTGCTCATGCACGGGAAGATCTCGCCCTGATAGGTGATGGAGGCGAGCACCAGACGGTCGTAGCGGAACGCATCCTCAACGGCCTCGGCCATGTCGTCGCGAGCCAAGTCAAAGACGGAGACCTTCTGGCCGCGAGCCTCAAGCGCTGCGGCGAGCTCCTCGACGGCAGCCTTCAGATGGCCGTACACGCTCGCATAGGCAATCGTGATGCCCTTGTCCTCGGGCTGGTAGCTCGACCAGGTGTTATAGGTGTCGAGGTAATAGCCCAGGTTCTCGGTCAGTACGGGGCCGTGGAGCGGACAGATGATCTGGATATCCAGATCGGCGGCCTTCTTGAGGACGGCCTGCACGAACTTGCCGAACTTACCGACGATGCCAAAGTAGTAGCGGCGAGCCTCACAAGCCCACCCTTCCGGATCCTCGATGTCGTTGGCGCCAAACTTGCCAAAGCCGTCGGCACTAAAGAGCACCTTGTCGGTGGACTCGTAGGAGAAGATCACCTCGGGCCAGTGAACGTTGGGGGCGCCGATAAAGGTCAGGCTGTGGCCGCCCAGATCGAGCACATCGCCCTCTTTGACGACCATTTTGCGCTCGGGGAAGTCGGTGCCAAAGTAGTTGACCATCATGCGGAAAGCACCCATGCTGGCCACGATCTGTGCCTGGGGATAGCGCTCCATAAAGGCAGCGATACCGGCGGAGTGATCGGGCTCCATGTGATGGACGACCAGGTAGTCGGGCGTACGGCCATCGAGCACGGCCTCGAGGTTGCCGAGCCACTCGTCAACAAAACCGCCGTCGACTGAATCGGCGACAGCGATCTTTTCGCCCAAGATAACGTAGCTGTTGTATGCCATGCCGTTCTCGGACACGTCGTACTGGCCCTCGAACAGGTCAATGTCGTGATCGTCGACACCGATGTAGCGGATATCCTTGGTGATCTCCATCAGGCAAAGCCTCCTAGATAGACAAAAGAACCCGTCTATCATAACACTCGGCTGCATAGCCACGGCTATCCGCCAGCATCCTTATCGATTGTTATTGAGGCGGAATATACCGCCGTTTACCTGCAAAAACTATGCGCGCGGTATCGCCGTGCTATGTCGAATGATGAGTTGGCCGGGAATACGAATGGCAACGGTTTTGCCCGCCGTACCCGCCTCGGGAACCGCATGCTCAAACACCTCGCGTCCGCGCTGATGTAGATCGAATCGCACGGTCGTGAGCTCGTTGTGTGCGACAAAATCATCGAGCGAATCGTCGACGCCCACCACGCTTACGTCCTCGGGCACGCGCAGACCGCTATCGCGCAGCGCCGCAATTGCGCCGTTTGCCATCTGGTCGTTTGCCGCGTAAATCGCCGTCATGGTGTGATCGTGCTCGGCCAGGCGCCTGCCGGCCTCGTAGCCGCTGTTTGCAGACCAGTCGCCCTCGAGCGGCTCTGCCGGCTCGATGTGTTTACGCTCGAGTGCATCCTGCCAACCGGCGCGACGAAATTGTTCGTCGACCGAGAACGACGGGCCGCCAATATAGCGAATCTGCTCGTGCCCCAGCTCAAACAGGTGATCCATAAGCAAGAGCGAGCAGCCGTAATGATCGGAATCGACCGTGGTCACCCGCGGGTGCGCATACATGGTAACGATGACCGTGCCAATGCCCGGCAGTGGATCAAACGTCTCAAAATCGGGCGCCATGCGGCTCATGCCGATGATGATGCCGTCCACTGGCAATGCGGCCATACGACGCGTGGCCTCGGCAAGCGAAAACTCCTCGGTCTTGGACATCTCGACCAGCGTGATGGCACAATTATGCTCGCGAGCAGCGCTGGCGATGCCGTCGATCATTGAGAGGTTGCCAAACTTGGTGACATCGTTGACGCATAGGCCAACCGAATGGTATCGACCGTCGCGCAGCGAGCGGCCGGCATAACTCGGACGAAAGCCGAGCTCTTGCATAGCGGACTGCACGCGCTGGCGCGTCTGCTCGTTAACGTTGGGCAAGCCGTTGGCGACGCGCGAAACCGTCTGCTGCGAAACGCCAGCAGCGCGGGCGACGTCGGCCATGGAGACCGGACGCGTACCTGTATCGTTGGACGGGCGCCTTGCCACAGGATCACCTTCACCCTTGCGAGATCTGAATAGCGTGAATGCCGGCCCGGGCAGGAGTTTAGCCCGCGCCGAGGCCCGCTATCGTCGGACGCATGTTAACGTACTCTACTTTTTCAATCCGCATCTCTTCTGCTTTATAAGTCCATACGGCAATACCGTTCACGGCTGAATTTCTACCGATTACCAGATTCTCAAAAAGTGACAAGAGTTGTGTTATGAGTACGTTAACATAGCCCGTAACGTGCGGCATCGTGAACACTTGGTTCATGCCGCTTCAAGTTGTTAACGTACTCATAACGACGCAAAACCCACCCGTGCGCGCCAAGGAAAGGACTCCCATGACCACCCCCGACGAAAAGACATTCGCCACGCTCACCAAGCTGTTTGAGGAGGAGTTTGGCCCCATCGGCGACCGCCAGGTGCTCTACGTGCACGCGCCCGGCCGTTCCGAGATCAGCGGCAACCACACCGACCACGAGGGTGGCCACGTTATCGCCGGTTCGCTCGATGTCGCTGTCGACGGCATCGCCGTGGCAACCGACTCCAACAAGGTTCGCGTCGCCGACGAGGGCTATCCTACGTTTGAAATCGCGCTCGACACGCTAGACGTTCAGGAGTCCGAGAAGGGCACGTCCGCAAGCCTCGTCCGCGGCATGGCCCACGAGATTGCAGCCCTTGGCGTTGAGCCCCACGGCTTCGACTTTGCCTTTACCTGCTCCGTCCCCTCGGGCGGCGGTCTTTCCAGCTCTGCCGCCGTCGAGGCCGCGTACGGTCGCGCCATGGAAACCCTCTGGGGCGCACCCGCCATCGAGCCCGTCGCGCTCGCGCAGATGAGCCAGCGCACCGAGAACAACTATTACGGCAAGCCCTGCGGTCTGATGGACCAGGCCGCCGTGTGCCTGGGCGGCCTTGCCTACATGGACTTTGAGGACCAGGCTCAGCCTAAAACCCAGAAGCTCGAGCTCAACTTTGAGGATCACGGCTATGCGCTCGTGCTCGTTAAGGTCGGTGCCGACCACGTGGCCGCCACCGACGACTACGCCGCCGTTCCGCGCGAGATGCAGGACGTTGCCGCCGAGTTTGGCAAGGCACGCCTGTGCGAGGTCGACGTTGCCGATTTTGACGCCAAGCTCCCCGAGCTGCGCGCCAAGCTGGGCGACCGCGCCTGCCTGCGCGCCGTTCACTACTGGTACGAGAACGGCCTGGTCGACAAGCGCTGGGCTGCTCTGAACGCCGGCGACATCGATCAGTTCCTGGTCCTGACGCGCGAGTCCGGCGCCAGCTCTGCCATGTACCTACAGAATGTCGTTGCCAAGCTGGGCTCCGAGCAGCCCTCGATGTATGCCCTGGCACTGGCCGAGCACGTGCTCGACGGCCGTGGCGCCGTCCGTATCCACGGTGGCGGCTTTGGTGGCACCATCCAGGCCTTCGTGCCGCTCGATCTGGTCGACACCTTCATTGCCAAGATGAACGGCTGGCTGGGCGAGGGCTCTGCCCGCCACTACGCAATTTCTGACAAGGGGGCTTACGCGGCATGGCTGTAATGACTGACGTGCGCGAGGCCGCGCAGAACCTGATCGAGTACGCTATCCACCGATCGATGATCGGCCAGGACGATCGCATCTGGGCGTATAACACCATTCTCGAGTGCATCGGTGCTACGGGCCCGGCGCTCGACATGGCCTGGGCGCTCAAGACCGAGAAGATTTCGCTCTTGCACCCCGATACACTCCCCAACTTTGACCTTGAAGGCACGCTTGCCGCGCTTTCCGAGGCCGCCGTTGCCAACGGTGCTGCCGAGGATACGGCATCGGGCCGCGATCGCATCGCCATGCGCATCATGGGTGTGCTGATGCCGAGGCCTTCGGTTGTAAACGAGGAATTCAACGGCCGTATGGGCGTCAACGAGCCCCGCGCCGCGACCGACTGGTTCTACGGTCTGTGCTGCGACGCCGGCTACGTGCGTCGTGCCGCCATCGCGCGCAATATCAAATGGAGCACCCCCACCAACTGGGGCGACCTGGAGATCACAATCAACCTGTCAAAGCCCGAAAAGGATCCGCGCGACATTGCCGCGGCCGGCGCCGCAAAGAACACGGGCGAGAAGTATCCCGCCTGTCAGCTCTGCATTGAAAACGAGGGCTACCCCGGACGCTCCGCCGCAGCCGACGGTGGCGCCCATCCCGCCCGCCAGAATCTGCGCGTTATCCCCATTAAGCTCGACGGCGAGCGCTGGGGCTTCCAATACAGCCCGTACGCGTACTTTAACGAGCACTGCATTGCCATGAGCTCCGGGCATCGTCCGATGCACGTCGACCGCAAGGGGCTGACCTGCCTGCTCGACTTTGTCGACCTGTTCCCGCACTACTTTATTGGCTCCAACGCCGACCTGCCCATCGTGGGCGGCTCGATTCTGTCGCACGACCACTTCCAGGGCGGCGCGCACGAGTTCCCCATGATGCATGCCGCCGAGGTCTCGCAGTTTAGCGTGCCCGGTTTTGACCAGGTCAGCGGTACCGTGCTGCAGTGGCCGCTCTCGGTGCTGCGCCTGCGCTCGCATGACCGCGCCCAGCTGCTCGACGCTGCCGAGAAGATTATCCTCGCCTGGCGCGAGTGGACCGATGAGTCGGTGGGCGTCATCGCGCACACAGCCGACGGCGTGGCCCACAACACCGTGACGCCCGTCATTCGCCGCGTGGACTCCCGCGGCAACGCCGGCGGCGAGATTTACGAGGCCTACCTGGCGCTTCGCTGCAATATCACGACCGACGAGCACCCGCTAGGCGTTTTCCACCCACATGCCGAGTACCACCACATTAAGAAGGAGAACATCGGCCTGATCGAAGTCATGGGCCTTGCCATTCTGCCGCCGCGCCTGGTTCCCGAGCTTGGCGCTGTCCGTGAGCATCTGCTGGCAGCCAAGGTCGATGCCAGCTACGACCTTGCCGGTGCGCTCGAGGGCGATGATCTTTGCCGCAGCCACGCCGCATGGGCTGAGGACGTCTTTGCCCGCCGCGCCGACGAGCTTACGGCCGACAACGCCATCGATATCCTGCACGAGGAGGTCGGCGTGGTGTTTGGCCACGTGCTCGACAACGCCGGCGTCTTTAAGTGGGACGAGGCAGGACGTGCCGCCCAGCAGCGCTTTATCGACTCGCTGTAGAGCACAGACCCGGACGCTCAACGGCAGCCCCCACGACATAGCCACCTACACGACAACGGCGCCCGCCGGCAACATCGCCGGCGGGCGCCGTTTTCTGATGCAAGGGTAGCTAATTTGCACCAAAACAAGGAGTGTTCCAAACTACCGGCAGAGAAGGAGCGCCCCAGGTGCCGACCTAAACCCCACATGATTCGATGGAAAAACGTGGTTACCTCCCACATTATTCGATGGAAAAACGTGGTTTACTCCCACATTTTTCGATGGAAAGACCAAGACGGTCTTATACTAACCATGATCGTTAGGGGGCAGTATGCAGCGACAGCTAATGGACGAACTCATCGCTTGGAAATCTAGGGCAAACCGCAAGCCCCTCCTGCTTAAGGGGGCCCGCCAGACGGGAAAAACCTGGCTTCTCAACGAATTCGCAGGCCAGCAGTATCAAAACGTCATCCGTTTTGACTTTATGCTCGAACCGGGCGCACGTTCGCTGTTCGACGGAAGCCTTGACCCCAAACGCATCATCTCCCAGATAGAGCTCCTGCGCGGCCAGACCATAACGCCGACAGACACGCTCATCATCTTCGACGAAATCCAAGAGGCACCGCGTGGCATCACCTCGCTCAAATACTTCAACGAGCTGGCGCCGGAATACCATATCATGGCAGCCGGCTCCTATATGGGG
>DBEWII010000010.1:0-4612 GCA_048384935.1 Collinsella aerofaciens
TGATCTCTCCAACTCCAGCGCCGTCGCCGTCGACCGCGTCAAGACCATCGTGGGCGACGAGGCCGCCAAGAACCTCACCTTCTACGAGGCCAACGTGCTCGACCGCGATGCGATGAACAAGATCTTCGATACCCATCAGATCGACCGCGTCATCCACTTTGCCGGCTTTAAGGCCGTCGGCGAGTCGGTGAGCAAGCCCGTCGAGTACTACCACAACAACATCGAGAACACCCTGGTGCTCATCGACGTCATGCGCAACCATGGCTGCAAGTCCATCATCTTCTCGAGCTCCTCGACCGTCTACGGCGACCCGGACAACCCGCCCGTCACCGAGGAGGATCCTAAGAAGCCCGCGACCAACCCCTATGGTTGGACCAAGTGGATGATCGAGCAGATCCTTATGGACGTCCACACCGCCGACCCCGAGTGGGACGTCGTGCTACTCCGTTATTTCAATCCCATCGGCGCCCATCCGTCGGGCCTGATCGGCGAGGATCCCAAGGGCATCCCCAACAACCTGGTGCCCTATGTCGCCCAGGTCGCCGTGGGCAAGCTCGAGGCCGTTCAGGTCTTTGGCAACGACTACCCCACCCCCGACGGCACCGGCGTGCGCGATTACATCCACGTGTGCGATCTGGCATCTGGTCACGTGGCCGCCCTCAACTGGATGAACGGCAAGACCGGCGTCGAGATCTTTAACTTGGGCACCGGCACCGGCACCTCGGTACTCGAGGTCGTCGCCGCCTTCTCCAAGGCTTGTGGCAAGGAGCTGCCCTACGTGATCCGCGAGCGCCGCGCCGGCGACATCGCTGCCAACTGGTGCGATGCCTCCAAGGCCGAGCGCATGATGGGCTGGAAGGCCCAGTACGACATCGCGGACATGTGCCGCGATAGCTGGAACTGGCAGAGCCACAACCCCAACGGCTTCGCCGACGCCGAGTAGCAAAACCTACATACCGCTCTTGCCCCGATCTCACGTTGTGAGGTCGGGGCTTTTTCATGGCATGTAACCATTCGCCGAAAATCGACCAACTTTTTTATCTTGCCTGTACATGTTTAAACAACATGTTTTACAATAGGCGTATCGAATCAGAACATCGGAGGCGGACTGCACACCCATCGGCAGGCCGACCCCACAACAAGAAGGTTGGTGAGCGCATTCATGGAGCGTGCAAGCGGCGTCCTCATGCCCGTCTCATCTCTGCCCGGACCATACGGAATCGGCGGCTTTGGCTGGAATGCCTACGACTTCGTCGATTTTCTCGCCTCGTGCAAACAACATTACTGGCAGATTCTGCCCCTTACGACGACCAGCTATGGCGATTCGCCCTATCAGTCGTTCTCGGCCCGCGCAGGCAACCCCAACTTTATCGACTTTGCCGAGCTTATCGAGGCCGGCTATCTGGAGCAGTGCGATATCGACGGCGTGTACCTGGGCTCCGACCCCAGCAATGTCGACTATGGCGCCATCTTTGGTGGCCGTCGTCAGATTCTCGACCGCGCCGCCGAGCGCTTTGCCGCCGACAAGCCAGCCGACTTCGACGACTTTGTCCAAGCAAACGAAGACTGGCTCATTCCCTACTGCGAGTTCATGACCGTCAAGGAGGAGTGCGGTCTCAAGGCATTTTGGGAGTGGCCCGCAGAGCTCCGTACCCGCGGCGAGGCTTCTGCCAAGGTCTGCGCCGCCCATCCCGCGCGCATGCTCTACCACCAGATGACGCAGTACTTCTTCAATCGTCAGTGGAGCCGCCTCAAGGCCTATGCCAACGAGCGCGATATCCTCATCATCGGAGACCTGCCCATCTATGTCTCGCGCGACTCCGTTGAGATGTGGGCCACGCCCGAGCTCTTTAAGATCGACGCCGCCGGTAATCCCGTGAGCGTCGCTGGCACGCCGCCCGACCAGTTCTCGGCCACCGGCCAGTACTGGGGCAATCCCATCTACGACTGGGACGCCATGGAAGCCGACGGTTTCTCCTGGTGGGAGGGCCGTATCCGCGCCGCCCTCGACATGTACGATGTCATCCGCCTGGATCACTTCCGCGGCTTCGAGGCCTATTGGGAGGTGCCGTTCTCCTCACCCGATTCGTCCTACGGTTCGTGGACGCAGGGCCCCGGCCTCAAGTTCTTCAAGACGCTCGAGGAAAAGCTCGGCACGCTGCCCATCATCGCCGAAGACCTGGGCTTCCTCACCCCCGGCGTCATCGACATGCGCGACACCTCGGGCTTCCCCGGCATGAAGATCTTGCAGTTCGCCTTTGAGGGCACCAACTCGTACTACCTGCCGCACAACTACATTGCCAACACCGTCGCCTATGTCGGAACGCATGACAACGAAACGGCACGCGGCTGGTATGAGGGAACGGCCACCCCACGTCAGCGCGAGCAGGCAGCCCTGTACACTCACCAGCAGGCAGGCGAGTCCATGGCCGATGCGCTCAACCGCACCATCGCCGCCAGCGTGAGCGATACCTGTATCTACACCATGCAAGACCTGCTCAACCTGGGCAACGAGGCGCGCATTAACACCCCCGCCACCCTGGGCGGAAACTGGACCTGGCGCATGCTCGATGGCGCCATCACCCGCGAGCTCGAGCACAAGCTCACCGACTGGACCGAGACCTACTTCCGCATCCCGTCGGAAGCCGAAATTGAGCTTCCCCAATAGGAGCCACCGCGTCCGACCCCACCCCACCGTGCGGACGCAACCGCTTTTCCCGCGCGAGGCCATTCCAATCCCTCGCGCGGGCTTCTTTTGTATTTCTGACATGTAATCAACCCATCACAGGAGGAAACATGCCCCGTATCAATCTCGCAGAACTCGCCGAGCAGTCCTTCGGAACCTCGCTCGAGCAGCTCGATGACCGTCGTATTTATAAGCTGCTGGTCAAGCTCGTGCAGGAGCGCTCTGCCGCCCGTCCGCTCAACAACGGCAAGAAAAAGCTCTACTACATCTCTGCCGAGTTTTTGATCGGCAAGCTGCTCATCAACAATATGATCGACCTTGGCATCTATGACGAGGTTAAGGACCAGCTCGTCGCCGCCGGCCACGACCTCAACAAGATCGAGGAGTTCGAGGTCGAACCGTCGCTCGGCAACGGCGGCCTGGGCCGTCTGGCCGCATGCTTCTTGGATTCCATCGCCACGCTGGGCCTTACCGGCGACGGCGTGGGCCTCAACTACCATTACGGCCTGTTCCGCCAGCGCTTTGTCGACAACCAGCAGAAGGCCGTCCCCGACGAGTGGCTTGGCGAGCAAGACATCCTGATCGACGACGACCGCTCCTACACCGTCGAGTTCGGTGATTTTGCCGTTACTTCCAAGCTCGTCAACATCGATGTGCCCGGTTACGGCCAGCCCACCAAGAACCGCCTGCGCCTGTTCGACCTGGCAAGTGTCGACGACGGCCTGGTCCCCGGCAGCTCCATCGACTTCGACAAGACCAAGATCGCCAAGAACCTCACCTTGTTCCTCTATCCGGATGATTCCGACGAGCAGGGCCGCCTGCTTCGCATCTACCAGGAATACTTCATGGTGAGCAACGCCGCCCAGCTCCTTATCGACGAGGCCATCGAGCGCGGCAGCAACTTGCACGACCTGGGCGACTACGCCGTAGTCCAGATCAATGACACGCACCCCACCATGGTCATCCCCGAGCTCATTCGCTTGCTCACCACCAAGCACGACATCGAGCTTGACGAGGCCGTTGCCATCGTGCGCTCCATGGTCGCCTACACTAACCACACGATTCTTGCCGAGGCGCTCGAGAAGTGGCCGCTCACCAGCCTGCAGAAGGTCTCGCCCGCCATCGCCGACATCATCGTCAAGCTCGACGAGGTTGCCAAGGCCGAGCACGACGACCCGCGCGTCGCCATCATCGACGAGCACGACACCGTCCACATGGCCCACGTGGACATTCACTTTGGCTTCTCCATCAATGGCGTCGCCGCACTCCACACCAAGATTCTGGAGGACACCGAGCTTCACCCGTTCTACGAGATCTATCCCGAAAAGTTCTCCAACAAGACCAACGGCATCACCTTCCGCCGTTGGATCCATGGCGCCAACCCCGCGCTCGCCAGCCTGCTCGACGATGTGATCGGCACCAATTGGCGCAGCACCGGCGACCTGAGCAAGCTCGCCGAATTCGCTAACGACAAGGATGTTCTTGAGCGCCTGGCCGCCACCAAGGCCGAGGCCAAGACCATCATGCGCCAGTTCATGGCGCTCGAGCAGGGCGTGACCATTCCCTCCAACGCCATCATCGACGTCCAGGTCAAGCGCATCCACGAGTACAAGCGCCAGCAGATGCTCGCGCTCTACATCATCTGGAAGTATCTCGACATCAAGAACGGCAACAGACCTAAGCACCCCGTCACTATCATCTTTGGCGGCAAGGCGGCCCCTGCCTACACCATCGCCCAAGACATCATCCACCTAATCCTGACGCTGTCCCAGTGGATTGCCAACGACCCCGACGTGGCCCCCTACCTGCAGGTCGTCATGATCGAGAACTACAACGTCACTGCTGCCGAGCGCGTGATTCCCGCTGCCGACATCTCCGAGCAGATCAGCCTGGCCTCCAAGGAGGCGAGCGGCACTTCCAACATGA
>DBEWII010000011.1:0-21280 GCA_048384935.1 Collinsella aerofaciens
AGCGAAGCGAGAATGTTTGAGCATGGGATGATATATAGGCGGGTCGGGCCGGTCAGCGGACAGTACGTAAACGACTAAGCGACGCCGCTGGAGCCGAAGCCTCCGTTGCCCCGGTCGGTTTCGTCTAGTTCCTCTACTTCTACGAGGTTGACCGTAGGGACTTCTTGGATGACGAGTTGGGCGATGCGGTCGCCTTTGTTGATTTGGATGTTGTTCGTGGGGTCTAGGTTGATGAGGATGACTTTGAGTTCTCCTCGGTAGTGGGCATCGATGAGGCCAGGAGTGTTGACTATGGACAGGCCCTGCTTAATGGCTAGGCCGCTGCGGGGCTGGACAAAGCCGGCGTAGCCGTCAGGCAGGGCGATAGCTAGGCCCGTGGAGACCAGACGACGCTCAAAGGGCTTCAGATTGCAATCCTCGTTGGAACGCAGGTCCAGGCCGGCATCCGTAGGATGAGCGTATTTGGGAAGCTCGGCCGTGGGGTCGAGACGTTTAATGTTAACGGTAATGTTGGACATGAAATCACCTTAGCTTGTCGAGCTCTTGCAGAAACTCATCGACGTCTTTGAAGTCGCGATAGACCGAGGCAAAGCGGATGTAGGCCACTTTATCGATCTTGGCCAACCGTTTAAGAACCATATCGCCCAATTCGTGAGACGTAACGGCCGTGAGCGTACGGGAGCGAAGCTCAACCTCAATATCGTCAATGATCTCGTTGAGCTTTTTAGTGTCGATATCACGCTTGATCGTGGCGCGCATCAAACCGACCAGCAGCTTATTGCGATCGAACCGTTGCTTGCTTCCGTCTGACTTAATGACCTCGATAGGGTCTTCACAACGCTCAAATGTCGTAAAGCGATAATTGCATGAGCAGCATTCGCGACGCCGCTTAATGGTGTTATTAGATTCCTGCATGCGGGAATCAACGACGCGGGTATGTGCCTTGCCGCATTTGGGACAGCGCATGGTACCTCCTCTAAAACGATTACAAGGGTACCATGCGACGGTACTTAAATCTTAGGAACGTGCGGGAACTTTAAGATGCGAACCGGCATCGAGCGAGCCATGCTCCAGGTGATTGACGCTGCGGATCATCTCAGAGGTCTCCTGTGTGGAAAGACCCTCAATCGGATGCTCCTGGGCAAGCGACCACAAGGAATCGCCAGACTGAACACGGACTGTCTCGTAGGTAACGTTGGATACCGACTCGGCATATGCGGCGTGACGAGCGCTGAAAATCGAGGTGGCAAGTACAAAGAAGAGCGTGAGCGCAACGGCAAGAGCGACAATCGTCGAGGCCTTCAGGGCAGCGGGGGCCGAAGCCGTGGCGACGCGCTGGCTGCGGGAGGGCTTACCAGGCAGTGTTTGGAAACCAGATCGGCCGCCTTTGACAACCGTAAAAACCGGCGCTGCAGGCGTCTCGAGCTTAAGGGCGAGGTTTCCCTGGACCATATTCGTTGCATTCATCATGTTCTCCTCTCGCGTGTTTTGCTGAGAACAGTTTTATCAAGCCGCGCGGACAAAAATGTCTAGCGCGAGAACGAATGTTCGGTTATTATTATCTTCGAACAGTTGTTCCTGTCAAGCAATAATCGAACATTTGTTTGACATTGGCAGAGAGGATCCCCTGATGGCTCGCAAAATTACCAAGCGTCAGCAGCAGATTTACGACTTCATCAAGGAATATCAGCAGGAGAAGGGCTATCCGCCCAGTGTGCGCGAGATGGCATCGGCCGTAGGTCTCTCCTCCCCCAGCACGGTGCATGCTCATCTCTCTGCCCTGGAGGCTCGAGGACTGCTCAAGCGCGATGCCACCAAGCCTCGCGCCCTAGAGCTCTTTGATGAGGACGGATCCTCTGTCTCGATTTCCAAATCCGATGAACCCACGGCGCCCCGCGGAACGGTCTCGCTGCCGCTCGTCGGTCGCGTCGCGGCTGGGATTCCCATTCTGGCCGAACAAAATATCGAGGACACCTTTACCATCCCGACCGAAATCGCCACAGACCAGGGCTCCTTTATCCTTGAAGTGCACGGCAGCTCAATGATCAATGTCGGCATCTACAACGGTGACTACATTATCGTTCGCGAGCAAAAGAGCGCGATGAACGGCGAAATCGTCGTGGCTATGATCGATGGCTCGGCGACTGTCAAGACGTTCTACAAGGAGCAGGGGCGCGTGCGCCTGCAGCCCGAGAACGACACCATGGAGCCCATCTATGCGACGAACCCCGTTATTTTGGGAAAGGTTGTCGGTTTAATGCGCCGGTTCTCGTAATGCAAAAACGCATCACCATATTTGATACCGTCCGCGGGTTTACGATGCTGTCGATGGCAGGTTTTCACGCCTGCTACGATTTGGCCTACCTATATGGATGGGAAATGCCATGGTTTACCGAAACGGTTTTCCAGGATATCTGGCGCGCTAGTATAAGCTGGGTATTTTTATTTATCGCCGGTTGGATGTGCACGCTCTCGCGTAATAACGGTAAGCGCGCCCTCAAATACGCAGCCGCAGCCTTGATCGTATGGATTGCAACCACACTGGTGTCAGTCGACGATTCGGTAAACTTTGGCATCATTTATTGCATGGCAGCGTGCACCGCGGTGGTTGCACTCACCCGTCCGTTACTCCAAAAAATACCGGGCTCGTGGGGCATCGCAGTGTGCCTTGTTATTTTTGCCCTAACCTGGGGCATTCCAAAGGCGGTCTACCCACTCCCCTACCTGGCATGGCTAGGATTTCCGGGCCCGGGCTTTGTTTCGGGAGATTACTATCCGCTCATTCCGTTTGTCTTTATGTACCTTACCGGCTTTTTGCTGCCCAGGCAGCACAAGAATCAAGCCTCAAAGCGCCAGCATGGGCATACGCCAATCCCATCCCGGCGCTCGCAGTCCTCGGTCGGCATGCCTTACCGTTCTACCTGCTTCATCAGCCTGTCATTCTAGGCGTGCTAGAGCTCGTTTATTCCGTACGATAGCGCTCAAGACGCGGCGCGATTCGGGCCGGCAACTTCGCCACAATGCGAACGCCGTCCTCGAGATATTCCTCATGCAAAAGGGTTCCCTGCTCATGCACCAACGTGATGAGGGCGCCCTCGCGATACGGGATATCAGCGGAAAGCAACACATCGGTGGCGGCTGCCTCACGAGCAATGCGGTCGACGAGATTGTCGAGTCCCTCGCCCGTCTGGGCCGAGAACAGCACGGCCTCGGGATAGCGACGATGGAAACTCAATCGATCGACGCTATCGAGTAGGTCGATTTTATTGAACACCGTAAGCATCAAACGCTCGCCGGCACCGATCTCGTCGAGAACGCGATCGACTGCCTCGAGCTGGCGCTCGTAGTCCTCGTCGGAGGCATCCACAACTTTAAGGATCAGGTCGGCACCAAGGACCTCAGACAGCGTGGACTTAAAGGCATCGACGAGACCATGCGGTAGCTTTTGAATAAAACCAACGGTATCGGTAATGGTCATGCCACGACCACCGGGCAAGCGATACGAGCGCGTCGTCGGATCGAGCGTGGCAAACAATTTGTCCTGTGAAAGCACCGTAGACCCGGTCAGGCGATTGAGCAAGGTCGACTTACCGGCGTTGGTATAACCGGCTAAGGCAACGCGAAACGCCGGCGACTCGATACGACTCTTTGACTGGACATCGCGGCGCTGTTCAACCTGCTTAAGCTCGCGACGAAGCGCGGCAATCTTGTTGCGAATCAAACGTCGGTCAACCTCGAGCTGGCTTTCGCCCTGACCAAAGCGCGAACCAATGCCACCGCGTGTCTGCTCTTTAGCAAGATGGCTCCACATACCGCGCAAGCGGGGCAACAGATACTGCAATTGGGCTAGCTGCACCTGCAGGCGGCCCTCCCGAGTCTGAGCGTGCAGGCCAAAAATATCGAGAATCAACGCCGTACGGTCGATAATCTTCACCGGTTCGCCCACGGCTTTCTCTAGATACGACTGCTGCGAGGGCGTTAAATCGTCGTCGAAGATAACAACATCGGCATCCATACGATGCACGAGCCCGCAAAGCTCCTCAACCTTACCGGAGCCGATAAACGATTTTGGATACGGCTTAACTAGACGCTGTGACAAACGCGCCACGCACTGAGCGCCAGCCGTATGGGCAAGGCGGTCAAGCTCGTCAAGCGAGCGGTCGAGCGGCCAGGCGTTATCGCGCCACTCAACTCCGACAAGAACGGCACGTTCGGGCGCAGGAGCCGTTGGAACGAGGGGAAACCGAGCCATTAGGCCGCCTCGATACGATGAAGGATATCCTCAATGACCTCATCGATCGTAAACTCGTCCATATCAAACCACACAATGCGGTCATCGCGTTTAAACCACGAAAGCTGACGCTTGGCATAGCGACGTGAACGCATCTTGATGAGTTCACGAGCCTCATCCATAGAAATCACGCCGTTAAGGGCATCGATAATCTCTTTATAGCCAATCGCCTGCATCGAAGTCAGGGCATCTTCCAGCCCCTGGTCCATAAGACCGCGAACCTCATCAACAAGACCCTGCTCAAACATCAGATCGACGCGCAGGTTAATGCGCTCGTAGAGCACCTCGCGATTACGGGTCAGGCCAAACCACAGCGCATGATAATGCTCGCACGGAACACTAAACTGACTTTTTTGCTGTGCATAGGAGATACCATCATCATGCATCTCGAGCGCACGAATCACACGGCGCACGTTATGGGGATGAATAACAGCAGCCGATTCTGGATCGCGCTCGGCAAGCAGGGCATGCAGTTCTTCCTCGCCAATACGCTCGGCAAGCTCCTGATAGCCCGCACGGCGATCGTCCTCAAGTTCACCCGAGGGAAAGTCCATCTCATCAAGGGCAGCCTTGAGATACAGCCCCGTACCTCCGCAAAAAACCGGCAGGCAACCCGAACCAAGGAGACGTTCAACATGCGCGCGAGCGTCAGCCTGATAAAGCGCAGCAGAATATGCCACACCCGGCTCTACAATGTCGACGAGACGCAGCGGCGCCGTACACTCATCGGGCGCCATCTTTGCGGTACCGATGTCCATGCCGCGATAGATTTGCATCGCATCGCACGACAGCACTTCGGACGAAAGACGAGCTGCCAAACGGTCGGCAACATCACTCTTACCAACCGCCGTCGGACCGACGATCGCAACGGCGGAAAGACCTGCCCCGGGAGAAACCATTAGCGCGGCTCGCCCACAACGGAGCCGGACAAATACCAGGTCTTGGCAACGTCAACGTCAACATCAACGATCTTGCCAACAAGCTGATCGATGCTGTAACCCTCGGGGATAGGCGCATGCACGGTCTGATTCTTGGGACTCTTGCCCAGCAGGACCGCATCGTTCTTTTTACTCGTTCCCTCAATGAGCGCCGGAACCACAGTATGAAGCTCACCCTGGTTATACTCGTGTGCCGTGGTCTCGATAACCTTAACCAGGCGGTTAAAACGCTCGAGAATAACCTCATGCGGCGTAGGATCGTCAATCTCGGCGGCCGGGGTACCGGCACGCTTGGAATAGATGAAGGTATAGGCCTGAGCATAACGGACCGTCTCGGCAAGCGAGAGCGTCTGCTCAAAGTCTTCTTCAGTCTCGCCCGGGAAGCCAACGATAATGTCGGTCGAGAGCGCAATATCGGACATGCGGTTGCGAATGCGATCGACCAGGCCCAGATAGTCCTCGCGTGTATAACGGCGATTCATCTCTTTGAGGATCCGCGTCGAACCTGATTGGACGGCCAGGTGCAGCTGCGGCATAACGGCAGGCGTCTCGGCCATGGCGTCGATGGTCTCGGGCAACAGGTCCTTGGGATGCGAAGACGTAAAGAAGATGCGCTCCACACCCGTATCGCCCACGGCACGCAGCAGATCGGCAAAACGCGGCTTGCCAAACAGATCGCGACCATATGAGTTAACGTTTTGGCCCAGCAGCGTAATCTCACGCACGCCCTGCCGCACCAAACCGGTCACCTCGTCGACAATCTCCTCGAAGGGGCGGCTCTTTTCGCGACCGCGCACGTACGGCACGATGCAATAGGTGCAGAAATTATTGCAGCCCGTCATGATGGGCACCCAGGCGTGATACTGGGTCTCGCGATGCCACGGCATGCTCATGGCATCCGTATCCTCATGCTCATTGGTGCGGATATGACGCTTACCATCAAGGAACGCCTCGGCAATGAGTTCGGCCACGTGTGCAATGGAATGCGTGCCAAAGATGACATTGACGTTATCGACGTTGGTGAGCAGGCCCTCGCCATCGCGCTGCGCGATGCAACCACCAACGGCAACCACGCGCTTGCCCGAAGGCGAAGGCGGCAGGCTTTTGCAAGAATTGCACTGGCCGTACAGGCGAGTATCGGCGGCCTCGCGCACGCAGCACGTCATGAAGACAACGATATCGGCATTCGCAGGATCGAGCGCCATGAGGCAGCCATACGAATCAAGCAAACCGCTCACACGCTCGGAGTCGTGTTGATTCATCTGGCAGCCAAAGGTGCGGATAAAGTAGGTTTTACCGGCAAGAATATCGCGTACGGAACGCTGGTCCATGTGCATAAATCCTAACGATGGGGAACTAAACAAGGCAAGCGGAAGCTATGCCACAGGCTTAACATCATCTATGACGACGTTATCCATAGCAGCTCGATTGATCTGGTGAACGTAGATAGAAAGGCGGATGGCCGTGCGCGACTCCCCGTTAATGAGGATGTCAGAGAACACGGGCGCGCAGGAAATATCAAAACCGGTTGGAATCAAAAAACCGCGCGCGATAGCAACGGCCTTAATGGCCTGGTTGACGGCACCGGCGCCGACACACTGGATGTTGACGGGTACACCATCCTTGACCATGCCGGCGATGGCGCCGGCAACGGACGCGGGCGATGATTTGCTTGATACCTTCAGGCAATCCATGAAGAAACTCCTGCATTTAAAAGTACGTTTTAACTGCAATAACTGTATCGTACCGAGTGGACTCGGTAAAGGCACTATTCCTCTTTGGCAAGATCAAAGGTCACGGTGATTCGATCACGCGAAACACGAATCTTTGGGTCGCCGCAAAGGTTGAGATAGTACCGGGCAGCAAGGTCATTAAAGTCTCGCTCCACAGCACGCGAAAACTGTGCCATGTCATCCTTGGCAATACGCAGCCCGCGACGATCCTTCGCAAGATCGACAGGAGCCGGCGCATGCGAGGACGAATCACGCTCGCGCAGCAGACGCGCGGTCACACCGCGAACGGGCTTAATCTGCCCTGCCAAAATGCGATGTGCCGTGCGCTCAGACATCTCAAGACCCAAACCCGAGCAGATACGGATAAAGTCCTCGGCATCAGAGGCAAGGCCTAAACGATCGACAACCGGAAGCTCGCTCTCGTCATCAATGAACAGGAGACGAGACGTATCGAGCCGACTTGACGCCTGAGCATAAAGGGTCGCGGCAATCTCAGACGGTGAACCGAGATAGACATCGCAACCACGCAACTCCTCGAGCGCAAACTCACAAGCAGCGCGAATAATATTATGCGGACCGCGAGCACAGACATAACGTCCGTCCTCATCCTTGACGGCCTGGGGCCAGCTGGACTGATCGGCACGCTCACTGAGGCGGTCGGATGCGACGCTCACCTTAAAGGCTGAACCAAGATCGACACCGGACGTAACCACACGAGCCTCGTCGGTGTTCTGCTTGATCGAAAACAATGCCATACCACGACCGTGAACGCCCCAACGGTCCATCTTCATGCTCTCGAGCTTGGAGGTAACGCGGGCATCGAAGATTCGCTCTTGCATATCCTGCGGAACGCCCGAACCGTTATCCAGAAAGACAAGCGTGCGGACGCCATCTTCCTTAGTCGTGGCGAGATAGACCTTGTCGGCGCCGGCATCGCGAGCATTACGGAGCATTTCGATGACGATATCCTCGACATGCTGAATGTCGTGCTTTGCCTGGCGCCGCTCGGCCTCCGAAACGCGGAGGCGGACATACCCCTCGCCAAGGTTCTCCTCGACGCGAAGGTTGCCCTCCCCCGACATCGACGCGATAAATGAGATAAGCTCGTTCGCGTCGCTCATGTTATTTAGCGATATCGACAGCGCGGCTCTCGCGAATCACGACAACGCGCACCTGACCGGGATACTCCATCTCTTCCTCGATCTGATGGGCGATATCGTGAGCCAGAACCGTGGACTGGGCATCGGAGATCTTGTCCGGCTGAACCATGACGTGGACCTCGCGACCAGCCTGCATGGCATAGGTACGCTCGACGCCGTCATGGGAGTTGGCGATCTCTTCGAGCTTCTCAAGACGCTTGATGTAGTTCTCGGCAGACTCGCGACGGGCACCGGGGCGAGAGGCAGAGACGGCATCGGCGGCCTGTACCAGGACATCGAGCACCGTGTTGGGGTCGACATCGGCATGGTGAGCCTCGATTGCGTGGACGATAACGGGCTTCTCGCCATAACGGCGGGCCAGCTCGGCGCCGATGACGGCATGCGGGCCCTCGACGTCGTGGTCGATTGCCTTGCCCAGGTCGTGCAGCAGGCCGGCGCGCTTGGCGGTCACAACGTCCAGGCCAAGCTCGGAAGCCATCACGCCGCACAAATCAGAGACCTCAAGGGAGTGCTGAAGCACGTTCTGACCAAACGAGGTACGGTAGCGCAGGGCACCAAGGGTCTTGACGATCTCGGGGTGCAGATCGTGGATGCCGGTATCGAAGGCAGCCTGCTCGCCAGCCTCGCGCACGCGCTGCTGAACCAGGTCGGCAGCCTTGTGATACATCTCCTCGATGCGGGCGGGGTGAATGCGGCCGTCGGCGATGAGGTTCTCAAGGGCGACACGGGCGGTCTCACGACGGACCGGGTCGAAGCTCGAAAGAACGACGGTCTCGGGCGTGTCATCGATCACGAGATTGACGCCGGAAACCTGCTCGAAGGTCCGAATGTTGCGACCCTCGCGACCGATGATACGGCCCTTAAGGTCATCAGAGGGAATGTGCACGGAGGTAACGGTGACCTCGGCAGTGTGGTCGGCAGCGCAGCGCTGAATCGCCAGGGACAAAATCTCCTGGGCGGTCTTGTGGCACTCGGCGCGAACCTGCTGCTCGGACTCGCGAATGATCGTGGCGGCCTCGTGGGTGACCTCGCCGCGAACCTTATCGAGGAGCTCCTTGTGGGCGTCCTCGCGGGTAAGGTCGGCGATACGCTCGAGCTCGGAGGTCTGCTTTGCGCAGAGCTCCTCGAGCTCACGAGAACGCTTCTCGACCTGACCGGCCTGGCTGGACAGCTGATGCTCGCGCTTGTCGAGAGCGTCGTTGCGGCGATCGAGGGATTCCTCGCGCTGCATCACGCGGTTCTCGAGCGTACGAATCTCGTTCTTACGCTGCTTGTCCTCGGCCTCGGCGGCCTGCTTGTTCTTGATGATCTCCTCTTTAGCCTCGAGCAGAGCCTCTTTTTTGAGGGTCTCGGCCTGACGCTTAGCATCACCGATCAGGGACTCAGCTTGTGCGTGTGCCGACTGAATCTTTTCGTCGGCCTCGTGAAGACTACCCTGCTTGGCGGTGCGCATGTAGGCAATGGCGGCGATGACACCCAAAACGATGCCAACGAGCGCTGCGATGATAGGCATGCTCACTCCTTTTTATGGATTCGTTACACAACAAAACGAACCGTCCTTACGAACGGCTCGCGACATTTGAGTAATATGGGCGCAGCTTATGCGGGTCGGATACAGATAAACATATACACAAACTCATCACAGATGAGCACATATCACAAAGCAAATGACGCTGTTTATCGTACGTTGAACCACAACAACTGTCAAATAAATGCCCCCAACACGGCGGCTAAAACACGGTGAACGGCAGGGCCACAAAACGCATACGCCTAAACCGCACATTCCTCGCGTTCGGCATCGAGACGTGCCTTAACGGCATCGGCGGCGATATGATACGAGAAGCCCTTGCCCATCAAAAACCGAACCAGTTTTTCGAATCCGCGCGTCTCTGGAACACGCCGCTTGGCGAGCAGGGCTGACGCACGCGCCAAATCGTCTTCGACGGCAAAATAATCCTCGGGATAACCGGGAATGTCATCGAGCACGACATGACGGCGCTTGAGCTCGGTCTCGATTTTGCGCTGTCCCCAACCGCGCCGTTTGCGTTCCTCGATAAAGTACGAGCAAAAGCGGTTCTCGTCTAAAAAGCGATACTCGGTGGCGCGCTCGACGGCGAAATCGATCGCGGTCTGGTGAAAGCCGTAGCGAGCCAGCTTGTCACGGACCTCACCCGTCGCATGGTCGCGGCGCGACAACATCTCGGTCACCATGGTAAGTGCACATTTACGCTCGATGAGCTGCACCGCATCACGAAAGTTATCCCAATCACAGGGAAGATCGGGGCGGTTTTTGACATACAGCCGCGCGACCCGCACGGGAATCCAAATGGACCGCTCAAAACCGCCCTCAAGCTCACAATCGATATGTGCGCAAGGCTTTTTGGATGCATACCCGCTCGAGAACGAGGAAGCCGCCTTCTTATCGGGAAAGACGACCGTGGCCTCGGTCACCGTATACGACATGAGCGTAACCGCTACTCGTCGTCATCATCGAGCATGGCGGAACCATCGATGGCGTAAAGCTCGTCAAACTCCTCAGGCGCAGGCTGATCGGTCAGCTCGACCTCGGACGGAGCATCGTCATCAAACTCAAGCCCGCAGGCAAGGCGGACCTTATGCTCAATCTCGTCGGCGCAATCGGGGTGTTCCCGCAGAAACGCCTTGGCGGCCTCGCGACCGTTGCCGAGCTTGTCCTCGCCATAGGCAAACCAGGAGCCCATCTTCTTGCAGATGCCGCACTCGACAGCCATGTCCAAGATCGAGCCCTCCTTAGAGATGCCCGTACCGTACATGATATCGAACTCAGCAGAACGGAACGGAGCTGCCACCTTGTTCTTAACGACCTTGGCGCGCACGCGGTTACCGATAACCTCGTCCTTAAGCTTAATGCTGTCGATGCGGCGAATGTCGATACGCACCGAAGAGAAGAACTTAAGGGCGCGGCCGCCCGTCGTGGTCTCGGGGTTGCCGAACATGACGCCGATCTTCTCACGCAGCTGGTTAATGAAGATGCACGTCGTGTTGGACTTGGACAGCGAGCCGGCGAGCTTGCGGAGCGCCTGGCTCATCAGGCGAGCCTGAAGACCGACTGTAGTGTCACCGATTTCTCCCTCGATCTCGGCACGCGGGGTCAGCGCGGCGACGGAGTCGACGACGATGGCATCGATAGCGCCGGAACGCACGAGCATGTCAACAATCTCGAGCGCCTGCTCACCCGTATCAGGCTGGGAAATCAGCACCTCGTCGATATCCACGCCGATGCGCGCAGCATACGTGGGATCGAGCGCGTGCTCGGCATCGATAAATGCCACTACGCCACCCATAGCCTGGGCCTCGGCCAGGATCTCGAGCGAAAGCGTCGTCTTACCGGAGGACTCAGGACCGTAAATCTCGACGATACGGCCGCGCGGCACACCGCCGATACCCAGTGCGGCATCGAGCGCCAGAGCGCCCGTGGGGATGGCCTCGACCTCAAGCTCGGGGCCGCCGTCGCCGTACCTCATGATGGAACCCTGGCCGAATTTCTTCTCGATCTCGGCCTTGGTGGTGGCGATCATCTCATCGCGCTCTTTACCCGTCGTGCGAGCATGAACGGTACGTACGGGACCTGAATTCTTGGCCATGAAAAGCCCTCCTCTTAACAACCTGCATCGATAATAAACGAACGGCTGTTCGTGGTCAACCGTTCAGATAAATCATATGCAGCCGACCTTTCCAAAACCCAACCAAACGCCGACCAAACACTGACCAAAAACTTGACCGCAGGCGAACCAAGAAAATCATGACGAGAAAAAACACAACAACTACCTGCACAAAGATAAAATTCGCAGGAGGTCCCTATCTCCACAATTAAGGGGCCCGGAAGCCCCTTAAAACACGTCTATTCCATAGAATCGAGCACGCAGACAATGCGTCCCAATGCCTCCGCGACCGCATGGGCACGAACACACGAACGGTCGCCCTCATAGTGGCAGCGCACAGAGTCCACGACCGGCACTTCCCCATCAGCCGCGCGATACGCCCAGCCAATATAGAAAGTGCCAGCCGGATCGTCCTCAGTCCCGCCGCCGGGGCCGGCATAGCCCGTTGCGCTCACTGCAATATCGCTCTGATACAGCTCCAGCGAACCCGCCGCCATCTCGCGCGCGGTCTGATGCGACACCGCGGTATAGCGGTCGAGCGTCTCCTGCTCAACACCCAGAACACGATGCTTGATCTCATCGCAGTAGGTCACCGCACCGCCACGCAGCACCGCCGAGGCACCCGGGATATCGGCAATCGTCGAGGCGATCATACCAGCCGTCAGCGACTCAGCCGTCGAAACCGTCACGCCCCGAGCGCTCGCGCGCTCGACAATATCAAGCGCCAGCTCCTCGTTATGTGCGGAAATCTGCTCAAAAGAGTCCGTCATACCCACCAGGACCTAGACCGAAAAGACGATCTTGCGGCAGTTCCAGAAGTACTGGGCGCCCGAGATAACGGTCAAGACAACGGCAACGGCATACAGGAAGCGCGACACCGAGTAGATGCCGAGCGTCAGCGCCACCGGGCCAAGGTGCAAGCCAGCCATAGCAAAAACGCACAGGTAACCGCAGATGGAGACCATCGTGGTCGCCGTCTTGTACTTGCCGAGCTTATCGGCCGCAACGACCACACCGGCCGCACTCGCGACCATGCGAAGGGCGCTCACCAGAAGCTCACGGAACAGGATAATGAACACGGACCACACGGTCACCGCGCCAAAATCCAAGAACAGCAGCAGGGCCGAGAACACGAGCAGCTTATCGGCGATGGGGTCCAAGAATTTACCGAAGTCGGTGATCTCGTTGCGCGAACGCGCCAGATAACCGTCGACCTTATCGGTGCACGACAGGATCACATACAGAATGAAGGCAGCGGCGGCGAGCGGGCCGTCGAAGGTGCTCCAATCCGTACCGGCAACACTCTTGTGAGAAAGCGCCGACACGATCATGAACACCGGGATAAAGACGATGCGAACGCACGTCACGATGTTGGCGGGCGTCCAAACACTCGTCAGTTCCTTATTGCTCTCGTTTGCCACGATGCTCTCCTACTCCACAACATGGCCGATAAGCTCATAGCAGAAGCTATCGGTAAACTCGACAGTCAGAATATCGCCCACGGACGCCTCGCTGGCGTCCAGATGCACCGCTCCATCGGAATCGGGCGCCTGGAACCAGGCATGGCCGATCAGCTCGGCGCCGTCCTCGGTTTCTTCGATACCGTCGACGATCACCTGGGCGCGCTCGCCCACATGTGCGGCGGTGGCGGCAAAACCGAGCGACTCGGCCAGGTCCATGGCCTCCTGGGCGCGCTCGAGCTTGACCTCTTCGTCGACCTGACCCTCCATCTTAGCGGCCAGGCTGCCCTCCTCCTGCGAGTAGGCAAAGACGCTCGTGTAGTCAAAGCCGACGGTGTCCATAAAGTCGATAAGGTCGCGGAACTCGTCGTCGGTCTCGGTCGGGAAGCCGACCATAGCCGTGGAACGGATCACGATGCCGGGGATACGCTCACGCAGATCGCGGAACAGGTCCTCGAGCTCCTGGCGCGAACCGGAACGGCGCATAGCCTTGAGGATGCGCGCGTCGCAGTGCTGCACGGGGATATCGATATAGGGCAGCACCTCGGGCGTATCGCGAATCGTATCGATAAGCTCATCGGTCATGCCCTCGGGCTGCAGATAGAGCACGCGGACCCAGACGTTGTGCGGGCGCACGGCCTCGGCGACGGCACGCAGCAGCTGCGCCAGATTGCGCGGCGAGCCATCGGCGACGTCCTCATCGGCAAAGTCGGTACCCCAGATGCCCGTGTCCTGGCCGATCAGCACGATCTCACGCACGCCGCCGGCAACCAGATCGCGCACCTCGGAGATAATGCTCTCGGCATTGCGCGAATGATAGCGACCGCGAATGTAGGGGATCATGCAGAAGCTGCAGAAACGATTGCAGCCATCGGAGATCTTCACGTAGGCAACCGCACCCTCGACGGTACGCTTGACCTGAGGAATATAGGCGGCAATCTCGCGCTCGACACCCAGCACGCCATCGATGACCGCCACGATGCCGTCCTCCTCGTCGGCCTTCACAAAGGCAGCGACCTCGGGCAGCTCGTCAGGCAGGTCGTCGCCATAGCGCGACGGCACACAGCCGCACATGACGATGGGGCAAGAACGAACGCCGTCCTGAACCTCGTTGGCGAGCTCGAGCGTGGTCTCGATGCTCTCGGACGTTGCGGAAGCGAGGAACGAGCATGTATTGACGATGGCGATATCGGCATCCTGCGGATCGAATGCCTCCTCGTAGCCTGCGGCGGTCAAAAGAGAACGCATGCGGTCGGTGTCAACCTCGTTCTTAGCGCACCCGAGGGTGATGTAGAGCACGGAGCCCAACGGTGTATCCATGTTGGAGAGCGGTCCTTTCGAATGATATTAGCGGTAGTTGGTGAACTGTAGCGGCTGGCCGTAGTCCTGGTCGCGCAAGAACTGGATCACGGTCTGCAACGCGTCCTTCGAAGCAGAGGAAACACGCAGCTTGTCGGCCTCGATGGTCACCTTGACCTTAAGCTTTTGGTCCTTGATGTCCTTATTGATCTTCTTGGCGGTCGCCTGGTCGATACCCTCGACGACATGGCCGAGCACGCGCACGGTGCCGCCCGACGCCGCCTGTGGAGCATCCCACGAGACAGCCTTGAGGTCGATGCCGCGCTTGATGAGCTTGGAGCTCAGCACGTCGATAATCTGCTTGGAGACAAAGTCGGCCGGGGCGTTGATCGTAAAGAGCTTGTCGCCCTTCGAAAGCTCGATCGTGGCGCCGGAATCCTTAAGGTCATAGCGCTGGGAAATCTCGCGCGTGGTCTGCTGGAAGGCGTTGTCGACCTCTTGCATGTTGACCTCGGACACGACGTCGAAGCTGGAATCTTTAGCCATGATGTTTCCTTTCGCGTACGAGCGGCTTAGTAGCTATCGTACGAATAGTCGGTAGAATCGGTGGGCGTCTGACCGTCAGTTGCGGTATCGGCGCCATCCGCGGACTGGGCATCGGTGCGGTCGGTGGTATCGGTACCATCGGTGGTGTCGGTGCCATCAGAACTTTCACCATTCTCGGAATCAGTCGTCTCCTTCTTAGGAACGGTGATCGTCACACGAGCCACGCCCGAAGTCTTGGTATCGTAACGGACCTTTTCACCGTTCTTGGTAACGGTAACATCGGAAGGCTTGGACGTGGTGATCTCGATCGAGGACTCGGGCGTGTACTCCTGCTCAAAGGGGCCAGTCGCTTGAGCGCCATAGACCGACTTGCCGTCGACCTTGACCTCAATCCACGCGGTCTTCCCCTTGGCAACGGAGACCTTGACCTTCGTGACCTCGTTCTCTTCCTTCTTGGCCGTCGTCTTGGTAGCGTCCGAATCAGTCGGCTCATCCGTCGGCTCATCGGTGTCTTCGTCCTCATCGACCGTTTCGGTCTTCTTAGAAGACTTCTTGGTCGTCGTCTTGGTAGCAGTGGGCGTCTCGGGCGTGGTCTCGGGCGCCGAAGATGCACAGCCGCGCAGAAGCACCACGATGAGCACGATCAGCAGCAACGCCACGGCACCGATGCCGGCGTAGACGATACGCGGATCGAGCCCGTTGTTTTGAGGAGTACGGGATCCGCCGCGTCCACGACCGGAACTGCTGCGGCCGCCTCCCTGAGGCATACGACCACGATTGCTATCGGAACGGCCGCGATAGCCGCCCTGGCCCTGAAGGCTGCGCTGACCCGAGCGGGGCGCAAGTTCACCGCGGCCTTGATAGCCACATTGGCCCGAACGCGGAGCCGAAGAGCGCTGGCCATACGGCTGTGATTGAGAGCGAAGACGCGGCGTTACCTGCGTGGTATCGGCATCCGCATAGCCACCGCGAGAGCGTCCGGTGGAGACACCACGGTGACCGCGATCGGAATAGCCGCCGTCGCCGTAGCCGGCACGAGGGTCACGCGCCACGCCGCGGGCAGCGGGAAGTGCACGGTCCTCGGGCATCGGCGTACTGCGGAACCGGTCACGCTGTGAGCGAATCTCCTCGCCCGAACCCGTCTCAGTAATATAACCGGCCTGCTGAGGACGCTGTCCATAGCGGGTCGAACGACCGCCCTGAACCATCAGGAAGCGCCCGTTATCGACCGAGGAACGCGAATTGACGTAGCCGGCGGCGTCCTGAAAACGACCGCCCTGCTGCGACGTTTCGCGTTCGTATGCCATCAGGTCGTCAAAGTAGGCATTGACGACCTCGCGCGGATTGAGGCCCAAAAAGCGAGCATAGCTCGAAATCATGCCCTGTGCATAGCCGCGCGGCGGCATCGAAGCAAAGTTACCGGTCTCGAAAAACTCGATGATCTGCGGCCTGATTTTGATGGTGTTGGCGACCTGCTGAATGGAAAGCCCCATTCGGCGACGCTGCTCGAGCAGCATGTCACCAAAGCGTGCAGCCATCAGAATCCTCCAAACTCACGATCTTCACGTGCCATCTCGGCGTCGACAGATTCCAGCGCGGCAAGTCCCTCCTCGTCCAACAGGACCTCGCGCGGCTTGGAACCGTCGGGCGGGCCGACGACACCCTTTTCTTCCAGCATGTCCATAATACGCCCGGCACGCGCATAGCCAACCTTCAGACGACGTTGAAGGCCAGATGTGGAGCCAAGCTGCGATTCCACCACAATATGGGCGGCTTCCCAAATGAGCGGATCATCGTCTTGCGGCTCGGCTACTCCGGTGCGGACAATGCCGCCGCCACCCGCCATGGACATGGAAGCGGGCGCCACGGCAGACAGAATCTCCTCGTGGTAGTCGGGCTCGCTCTGCGACTTGACGAACTCGACAATCTCGTTGATTTCATCGTCCGAGACAAAGCAGCCCTGGATACGGCGAGGCTTGCCCCAGTCGACCTTGGAGAACAGCATGTCGCCCAAACCGGTGAGCTTTTCGGCACCCATCTGGTCGATGATGACGCGCGAGTCGATGCCCGTGGCGACGTTAAAGGCGATGCGATTGGTGATGTTGGCCTTGATGAGGCCCGTCACCACGTTTGAGCTGGGACGCTGCGTGGCCACGATAAGATGAATACCGGCAGCACGGCCCAGCTGTGCAATACGCACGATCGAGGCCTCGACATCCTTACCGGCGACCATCATCAGGTCAGAGAGCTCGTCGATGATAATGACCAGATAGGGCATCTTTTGCGGCGGGTTATCGTAATGCTCAAACTCGCCGGCGGCCTGCTTTTCGTTGTAGGTCGAGATCTTACGCACGTTAAGGCGCTCGAAGACCTTCAGGCGACGCTCCATCTCGGACACGGCCCATTGCAGAGCGCTCGCGGCCTGCTTGGGCTCGGTAACGACCGGCACATAGAGATGCGGCAGGCCGTTATAGCCCGCGAGCTCGACGCGCTTGGGGTCGACCATGATCAGGCGAACGTCCTCGGGAAGCGCGCGCATGAGCAGGGTCGTGATGATGGAGTTGATCATCACCGACTTACCAGAACCCGTGGTACCGGCGATCAGCAGGTGGGGCATCTTGGCAAGGTCGGCGACGACCGGCGTGCCCTCGGCATCGCGACCGATGGCCAGCTCGAGCGGACCGCCCTTCACATAGGGAAGTACGTCGCCCAGGTTGACGTTCTGGCGCTTGCGATTGGGGATCTCGATACCCACAAGCGACGTACCGGGGATCGGGGCAAAGATGCGCACCGACTGAGCAGCGAGCGAAAGCGCGATATCGTCCTCGAGGCTCGAAATCTTGCTCACGCGCTCGCCCTCGCCAGGTTGCAGCTTAAAGGTCGTCACCGTGGGGCCGGCGATCCAGCCGACCACGCGGGCACTGCGGCCAAACTCAAGCAAGGTGGATTGCAGTGACTCAGCGGTCTGCTCCAGCTCCTTGTCCGAAGACGCGGCGGAAGCCGACTGCGGGTTGGCATGCAGGATTTCGAGCGGCGGAAGCTTGAGGCCGTCCTCCTCTTCGCCCTCGTTATCTGCGGCGCCGTCGTCCACTCCCCCATCACGAGCCGCAGCCGATTCGATAGCACTCGTGGCAGGCGCATCGGCAACCTTGGGATGCTTCAGGAAGTCGGGAATCTGAGGTGCGGCCGAGACGGGATTCACGGCAAACGGCGGCTCGGACTCGTCGATCTTATCGGGGTCGTCTTCCATCGAAAGCTGGCCGGTTACCTGGCCGCGCTTTGCATGGCGACGCGGCAGCAAAGTTGTCTTTGCGGTCTCAATCGGAGCCTCGTCGTCCTCGTCATCGCCCTCGGTGAGCTCAATCTCGCTATCGGACCAAGACGGGTCGGGCTCGCTTGTATTCAACTTGGGTGTGGCCTTGTCCTTCTTGGCATGGCGGCGCGGCAGCTGCGTCGTCTTAGCGCGCTCAGCCTCAACCGACTCGGACACGTCGACAAACGGATTCTCGTCCTCGTCGTCATCGTCCAAAACCGGGTCCACATCGTTGCCCATGACCGTGGTCACGGCAGCATCGGAGCCCTTTTGACGAAGAATGCTCAGGTGCGGACGGGCAACGCCGGGCACCGACAGGGCTTCGTCGTCACCCCACGGGCTGGCGTTGACATCGGCACGGCGGCGCTCGGCAAAATCGGCCGCACGGTCGCGAGCAGAGCGCAAAACGCCGCCAACCGAAAAGCCAATGATGACCAAGCCCACGACGACAAAGCCCAACAGGACTACCATCGCGATAGGCTTACCCAGGGCATTCTGCAGCGCACTCGCAATAAACGCACCGATGTAGCCACCCGAGGCGGACAAATTTTGCGGCGTGAACATAAGGTCACAAGAGACACTCGTACCCGGCACCATCAGCGAAAGAATGGAGACGACGGTGATAAAGACCACGGCGCCGCCCGCAACAGAGCGCGCGTTGAGCGGCGAGTCCTCGCCTAAAAAGAGCGTGGCGGCAAACAGCAAAATGACGATCGGCAGCACGTAGGCGCCCAGACCAAAGCCCAGGTGGTAGAAACCGGCAACCGCAGCCGTAACGGGTGCGGTCGCCGGCGAAATCACGGCAATGAAGGACGCAATCGCCAAAACGGCGATGACCACGCCGGCGATATCACGGTTGGCCGAGGGCTCAACCAAAGGCTCAAAATCGTCGAAGTCCGCCTCGTGGCCCTTATTGGCACGCAGATGGGAACCGGCACCCTTAGCAGATGCCGGTTGGTTATTGGCCTTATTGCCTTTGGCGTTTTGTGCAGATCCACGCGCCAAACTAAACCTCCATGACGACCGGGATGATCATCGGACGGGTGCGCGTACGGCTCCAGATAAAGTTAGAGAGCGAATCGCGCACGGCCTTACGAATAGCATCGGAACCGCTGCTCGTAAAGCTGAACTTGCCCTTCTCGATCGTCTTCATGATGGACGCGGAGGCATCCTCAGAGAACTGGTCGTCGATGGCAAACGAGACGCCGCGGCCCGAGAACTCGATGGCCTCGATCTTCTTGTGTTTAAGCGAGACGATGGCAACAGCGGTAACCATACCGTCATTGGCGAGCTTCTGACGATCGCGCAAGACGATGGGGTCGGTATCGCCGATACGAAGGCCGTCGACGTAGACGACGCCGGACTCGACGGGCGTACCGCGCTTGACGATACCGCCGCGCATCTCGAGCGTGTCGCCGTTATCGAGGATAAAGATATGATCGTCCTTGATGCCCATCTTGCGGGCAAGCTGGGCATGGGCGCGCAGATGCACGGCCTCACCGTGAACCGGCATAAAGTAAGTGGGCTTGGCCATGGCCATCAGGAGCTTGAGCTCCTCCTGGCTACCGTGGCCCGAGACGTGGACAAGAGCGCGGTTCTTATCCCACACGTCGCAGCCGAGCTTGGCCAGGCTGTTGACGACCTGCTGGACGGCTTTCTCGTTGCCGGGAACGGGAGTTGCCGAGAGGATGACGGTATCGCCCTCGTGGATAGAGAGCGTCTTGTGCTCGCCATTGGCCATGCGGGACAGGGCCGACAGCGGCTCGCCCTGCGAACCGGTGCACATGACGACGATCTTGTCGTCGGGCAGGTTATCGATATCGAAGGCATCGATGATATCGGCATCGTCGATGTTGAGGTAGCCCAGCTCACGCGCCACGCGGGTGTTCGTGAGCATGGAACGACCGGTCACAACGACCTTACGGCCGCACTTGCGGGCGGCATCGCAGATCTGCTGCAAACGATGGATATGGCTCGAGAACGAAGCGACGAACACGCGACCCGGGGCGTTCTTGATGGCATGCAGCAGGTTGGGACCAACCTCGGCCTCGGACTTGGTAAAGCCGGGAACCGTGGCATTGGTGGAGTCGGACAGCAACAGGTCGATGCCCTGCTTGGCAAAGCGGCTGATAGCGGCATAGTCGGGCGTGACGCCGTCGATGGGCGTCTGGTCGAGCTTAAAGTCGCCGGTGTGCATAACGGTGCCCTGATTGGTGCGGATGAACACGCCCAGAGCGCCGGGGATGGAGTGCGTCATCGAGAAGAAGTCGAGCGAGATGCCGCCGAGGTTGACATGGCTGCCGCCCTTGACCTCGCGGAACTTGGGTGCGCGGATGCGGAACTCAGAAAGCTTACCCTCGATAAAGCCAAGCGTCAGCTTGCTCGAGAAGATGGGCACCTTGTTGTTGAGGTCCTGCAGCAGATACGGAAGCGAACCGGTGTGGTCCTCGTGGCCGTGGGTGACGACGATACCGCGGAGCTTCTCCTCGTTTTCAAGAACGTAGGTGTAGTCAGGAAGCACCAGGTCGATACCGGGCTGGGAGTCGTCGGGGAACATGAGGCCAGCGTCGACGAGCACCATGTCGTCGCCGCACTCGAAGACCGTCATGTTCTTGCCGATGCCGTCAAGGCCGCCGAGCGGGATGATCTTCAAGGGAGATGATTTTTTAGCTGCCATAGGTTAGTGTTGTTTCCTTTCTTCGAAACGGGTCTGGAACAACCGACGGGGCGCTTCTGGCAAACCGACCGCCGGGCACGTACAACAAAGCATCGCAGAGTCGATGCAGTAATTACGACATGATACCCATTTGCACAACAACAGACCACCCATGCATCAAAGCCCCATCTGAACCCGTCTATCCCGCCGGTCTGGTCTCAGCGGGCCCGGCACGGGCTAAGT
>DBEWII010000012.1:0-14564 GCA_048384935.1 Collinsella aerofaciens
TTCTGTTCGTGTCGCACTCCATGGAGCAGGTTGAGCGCATCTGCCAGCGTGCCGTTTGGAGTGAGAAGGGTGAGCTTCGCATGGACGGCCCGGTCGATGAGGTCTGCAAGGCGTACCGCGAGCAGTTCAACTAGGTTATAATTACTTGCGCCTGACAGGTTTGCGCTTGCTTGGGCGTGCGGTTATTTGCTCCATTAGCTCAGTTGGATAGAGCAGGGGACTTCTAATCCCAAGGTCGACGGTTCGAATCCGCCATGGAGCACCATCGTTTATTAAGCCCGGACCGCTTGGTGGTCTGGGCTTTTTTCATCTTGTGTGCTGCGATTTTGAAGGGTTCGCCATGGGAAGCAAAAGGCTCGACTGGATCGATATTGCAAAGGGAATTGCAATGATTCTGGTCATTGTGGGGCACACCGTCCCAAATCCTTCTCCCTTGCGGCACGCGATCTTCTCGTTTCACATGCCGGTGTTCTTTATTCTTGCCGGGTATACGTTTAGGCCGAAGCCGTGGCGCGAGCTGCTGAGTGGTTCGGTGTCGCGCCTGCTGGTGCCGTATGTGGTTCTTGCACTGGCGTGGCAGGTGCCGACGTTCTTGATGAGCGGCGCTCCTTTGACGAGCGGTACGCTGGTTGCGGGGCTTAAGACGCTTGTGTTTGCCTCGGGCGTTGATGTGCCTGGGCTTGGCGTTACCGCCGTTGGCATGGCATGGTTTTTGGCGGCGCTGTTTACGTCGCGCCTGCTGTTTAATGTGCTCGTGCGGTTGTTTGATCGCCGCGGAATTGGGGTTGTTTGGCAGGGCGTTGTCTGTGCCGCGATTGCCTTTTGCGGTTTGAGTGTGTCTCGATTAATGGGCGTTTACCTGCCGCTCGATTTGGATCTGAGCTGCTATATTGTGCTGCTGATGTGGGTTGGCTATACGGCGCGCCAAAGGAGGCTGGAGCCGAGCGTGAGCAAGCCTCTGCTGTTTATTGGAGCCGGTGTCGCTTGGCTTGTCCTTGCCGCGCTGAGTGGGCTTGAGCTTTCGAGCCGCCGCGTGGATGGGTTTGTGGCTGCAACAATTGCCGCTCTTGCCGGCAGCTACTGCGTGTGCTGGGTTTCCATGGCGCTTGAGAAACTGAAGGACGTTTCAGTTTTGGGATCCTTTGAACGAGCACTCGTGTTCTGCGGACAGGCTAGCCTCGCCATCTTTGCAATCCACGCGGTCGATTGGTTTATTCCCTGGCAGACCATGCCTCTGCTTATGACGCTGTCAGCATCGTGGCTCTTCGCATCAATTGTGCGTTGCGCCTGCGATATTGGATTGGCGTACGTAATCAAGAGGGCGTAATAACGGCGGGGAGGACCAACTTGGCCCTCCCCGCCGTATCTAGTCTGCCCTCAGGCACTCGGGCAAGACGCTTGCAACTGCATCCATCGCCGGCGGCTTTAGGTACTGCTCGTTGAGTTTCGCCTTTCTGTAGGCGTAGCGAGTGTCTGCCGAGTACTTGATCAATACGTCGGTGAAGAATCGCTCCCAGCTTAGGTAGTCGCGGCTTTCGATATAGCTCGAAGGATCCTTGAGAATTTTTGGAATGTCGTTACTGGGAATGAGGTCAGATTGCAGAAGTGTCCACTCAAATGATTCCGGGAGGAACAAGCGAACGTTCTTGTAAACGCGCTGTCCGATCACCTTTTCGATGTAGGGACCAAATGCTGCGCCGTCTCCAATGGCAAGAACGTTTTGCTCGGGGCATTCGTGAATTGTCCGCTTTAGATTTGCTACGCCGGTGGCGGTATAGCAGGGGATCCCGAGCCGGTTGCAAAGAGCGTCGTAGAATTGATAGCCAGATTTGCTATCCTCGACAACTACGGCGTCGGGTACCTCGAATCCAACATTTAGATCCTGATACAGCATACTTGCTGTGTGGTCATATAGCGGTTTGGTCACCGAGTAGAAGCGCCTGTCGCTCTTGCGGCCATTGATTGTTTTACTTGTCGTGTTGACTAACTTCAGGATCTCATCAACGCTGTAGGGGAGCTCGTTGGCATCGCGACGAGATATCAGAACAAAATAGTTGGACGAGCCGTTTACGGCTTTGGCGAAGTCCTTTGAGTAGATAAACTCGTTGCCCTCATCTAGAAAGACGATTGAATCTTCGATGATCGACAGCTCGCGATCCCAGCGTCTGCCGGAAAGCGTTTCGCAAGGTACGTCGCAGCTGAGTGCAACGCCGCTTTCCGGTCCTCGGTCGTTGTAGTCGCGAATCATCGAGATGAGCGTCGTTTTGCCCGTGCCGCTGTTGCCGCGTATAAAGGAAATATTGCGCTTAAACGTGAGTGTGTATTTGACCTTTGCACGCTCTACGACAACGGTATGCGTTCCCTTCATTACTCATCAACATCCAAAAAGTCATTCGTGGCGCCGACAAACTCCTGCATGTTTCTAACGATGCGGCCATCGTTATTGATGCGAATCTCAAAGCTCTTCCAGGGGAATTTCATGATGTGGTATAAGGTCACCAGCACATCCTGCTCTTTGCCGATCTTGAGTAGCCAGCGGGCACAGTTGTCTCCGCAGGTGGATGCGTTGAACACCATATTTGGGAGATTGCGCACCAGCAGCAGCGTCTTAACGCCGCCGGACAGTTCGAGTGGAGTGATTGAGCCCAGCTGCTTGCTTACGATGTTGTGGGGACCGATGAGCTCTGATCCGTCCACGCTTTTAATAATCTGTGCGGCCATAGGGTCTTCGAACCATGAGTCCAAGTATGAGTTCCTAAAATAGGTTTCGGTATCGTAGATGGAACCGGGGTAATCCCCCAGGTGAATGCTCAGCATGTGGGTCTCCAGACGTAGTGTGACTGCAACGATTATATGCCAGTAACAAAATGCCGGCAGCAGCGAGGTGCTGCCGGCGCTGGAGTTTTGTTCGTGTGAATCGGTGCTAATGTATTGATCCGCGAGGCTTACTTTTCGAGATGCTCTTTCAGCAGCTCCAACGCGTGGGCGTAGCCCTTCAGGCCCTCGCCGGTGATGGTGGCAAAGCAGGCTAGGCGTGCATAGCTCACCTGACGGAAGTCCTCGCGGGTCTCGACAGCGCTGATGTGGACCTCCACAGCCGGGATGGCGACGGCCTTGAGGGCGTCAAGGATTGCCACGCTGGTGTGCGTGTAGGCTGCCGGGTTGATGACGATGCCGTCTACCTTGCCGTAGGCCTCCTGGATCTTGTCGACGATGCTGCCCTCGTGGTTGGACTGGAAGACCTCGACCTCGTCGAAGCCCTGCGCGGCACCTGCCTCCTGGCAGATCTGGACCAGGCGGTCGTAGTTGTCACTGCCATAGATGCCCGGCTCGCGAATGCCGAGCATGTTGAGGTTGGGGCCGTTGATGACGAGTGCTTTCATGGTTGCTTCCTTTGCGGTTGGAAAACCACCACAAAGGTGCCTGTCCCCTTTGTGGTGGTTTTGGTTAGAGCGGATGGGAGGGTGTCGAGGAGGGCTTGGGCGGTGTTGGCGGCGCAATCGCGTGAGTCGATGATGTAGTCGGCCCAGGCGCGGTAGCGTGGCATGCGCTGCTTGGCCAGCTTGTCGATGCCATCGCGGGCGGTGATGGGGCGACCCTTGTGGGCGAGTTCGTCGAGCTTACGGTTGAGCATCGCGATCTGGCTGTTCTGGTGCAGCAGCGGGTAGTTCTCGTCGCGTGTGACCACGCCGCCGCCGGTGGAGAGCACCAGGCCGCTGCGCTTGGAGATGTCGGCCAGCGCAGCCGTCTCCTGTTCGCGGAAGGCCGCCTCGCCGCGCTCGACGATAAAGTCGGCACAGGGCATGCCCAGACGCTCCTCGAGCGCGCGATCCAAGTCGATGTGCTCGCGACCCGTGAGCTGGGCGATCTGCTCGCCCACGCGGGTCTTGCCCGAGCCCGGCATGCCAATCAGCGCGATGTTCTGCTCGCGGCGGGACAGACGCTCCGTTACGTCCAAGATACGCTTGCGCGGGGTAGCTTGGCCGGTGTAACGCTCTACAGCCTGTGCCGCCTGGGCAACAAGCATGAGCAGGCCGCCGATGCAGGGGATGCCGCGGCGCTCGGCCTCGAGCATCAGACCCGTGCGGGCGGGGTTGTAGACAATGTCGATGACGCCCTCGAGCGCATCGAGGCCTTCGAGCGTGCAGGGAGCGTCGGGGCAGTGGGGGAACATACCGGCGGGCGTGCAGTTGACGAGCAGCGTTGCATCGGACTGCTGAGCGATGTTGCTGTAATTGACCTCGCTCGTGCGACCCACGGGTACGACGATGGCACCCAGATCTCCGAGCACCATACTGGCCGTAGTACCCGCGCCACCGGTGGCACCGAGCACGAGGGCCTTCTTGCCGGCAACCTCTACGCCCAACTCCTCAACTAGGCACTGAAAACCGAAATAGTCAGTGTTGTCACCGCGCAGGCGGCCGTCGGGCAAGCGTGTGATGGTGTTAACGTTGCCCATGCGCTCGGCCAGCGGGCTCAGCTCGTCCAGGTATTCCATGACGGCGCGTTTGTAGGGGATGGTCACGTTGGTGCCTTCCCATTCGTTACCCGTCATAAAAGCCTCAAGATCTTCGGGCTCGCGCTCAAATCGCACGTACTCAAGCCCAGCGAGCTCTTTGTAGATGGTCGGGGTGTAGCTGTGGCCCAGCACACGGCCCAGCACGCCGTAGGGACGGGTTGCGGCGGTATCGGTCATCTAGAGCACCTCCGTGTAGCTGCCAAAGTAGGTGAAGCTCTCGCACACGTCATCGATGGAGTCGAGCAAGTCGTCGAGGGCCTTGCTACCAAAGGGGCAGTCCAGGTCAAAGTAGAACATAAACTCAAAGTCATGCCCGGGGATGGGACGGCTCTCGAGCTTGATGAGGTTGATATTGAGCGCGTAGAAACGCTCGAGTACGCGATAGAGCGCGCCCGGCTCGTTGGCCGTGGTAATCATAAGCGAGGTGCGGTTGGCACCGGGGTAGACGCGTGGCTCGCGGCTGATGACGACAAAGCGCGTGTAGTTGTTGTCCGAGTCCTGGATGTTGGGCTCCAGCACCTCCAGACCATAGAGTGCCGCGCAGCTGCGCGATGCGATGGCGGCAACATCGGTGCGCTCGGAGCTGGCGACCATCTCGGCCGACATGGCGGTGTTGGGGTACTTGGTGGCGTGCAGGCCGTGCGCCTCGATAAAGCTAGCGCACTGCGCGATGGCCTGACCGTGGCTGTAGACCTCGCGTATGCCCGCGAGCTTGGTGCCGGGCTTGACGAGCAAGTTGTGGTCGATCTTGAGGCGCAGCGAGCGCACGATATGGAAGTCGAACTGGGCGAGCAGGTCGTAGACGGCGTTGACCGAGCCGGCGGTGGAGTTCTCGATGGGCAGCACGCCAAACTCGCAGAAGCCGTCGCGCACGGCGCGCATGACGCCTTCGAAGGTCTCGAAAAACGCGATGTCGGGCACGTCGAAGAGCTTGCACGCGGCTATCTGGCTATAGGCACCTTCCACACCCTGGCAGGCAACGGTGGCCGTTTGAGGGACGGGCGTGTCGAAGGCTGCAGCCGTGGCGTGGGCCTTTTGCGAGACGGTGATGCCCTTGAGTTCGTTGATGTAGCGCTGCTGCTCGGCCTTGCTCATGCTCATGAGGAGACGGAACAGGGTGATGGTCTGCGCCTCGTAGCGCTCGGGCGCGCGGCTGGCGAGGTTGTTGAGTTTGGAGCGCTCACGGGCGGGGTCGAAGACGGCCTTGCCCATCTCGATTTTTGACTTGGCGACCTCGGTGGCAATGTCCATGCGCTCGACAAAGCTGTTGAGGAGCGTGGTGTCGATGCCATCGATGGCCTGGCGGATGTCAGCAAGGTCCATGGAGACCCCTTTCACGTGTCGGGGGATGTTGAGGGGTGGGTAGTTAGCGCTGGGCGGCGTCTTCGAGGAGGGCGTCCCAGATGGCGAGGGCGGCTGCTGCTTCGGCTACGGGGACGGCTCGGGGGACGATGCAGGGATCGTGGCGGCCGTGGACCGAGAGCTCGGCATTTTCCATAGCGTCCATGTCCACCGTCTGCTGCTCGCGGCCAATGGAGGGCGTCGGCTTTACGGCCATGCGCCACATGACGGGCGCGCCGGTCGAAATACCGCCCAGGATGCCGCCGGCGTTGTTGGACTCGACCTCGATCTCGCCGGTCTCGGCATCGATGCGATACGGATCATTGTTCTCGCTGCCGCGCATGGCGGCCACGGCAAAGCCCATGCCAAACTCCACGCCCTTTACGGCGGGAATGCCAAACGCGATCTGCGCGATGCGGTTCTCGATGCCGTCGAACATGGGGTCGCCGATGCCCGCGGGAAGCCCGTAAATGCCGCACTCCACGATGCCGCCGATGCTGTCGAGTTCGTCGCGCGCGGCTAGGATTTCCTCGCGCATGCGGCCGGCTGCGGCGGCGTCAATGCACGGCAGATCGTTCGTAAGGATCGCCTTGCGGTCGGCCTCGCGATAGACTATGTCGTCCATCGGCAGGTCTGAGATGCCGCCGATCTGCGCCACATGCGCCATCACGTTAATGCCGCGGGCCTCGAGTGCCTGCAGCGCAATGCCGCCGGCGATGCACAGGGGTGCCGTTAGGCGGCCGGAGAAATGCCCGCCACCGGCGACATCGTGCATGTTGTGATACTTCATGCGCGCAGGGAAGTCCGCATGTCCCGGACGGGGCTTGCGGCGCAGCTCGGAGTAATCCTTGGAGCGCGTGTTGGTGTTCTCGATAATCGCGGCAATGGGCGCGCCGGTGGTGTGCCCATCGACCACGCCGGCGATGATTTGGGCGGCGTCGGCCTCGCGGCGCTTGGTCGCGGTCTCGTCGCGACCGGGGGCGCGACGGTTCAAAAAGGCCTGCAGCGCTTCTTGGTCAACGGCGATGCCGGCGGGGACGCCATCGAGCGAGCAGCCGATGGCGGGGGAGTGCGACTGGCCGAAGATGCTTACGTGCAAGACGTTGCCAAAGGTCGAGGACATGCTATTCCTCCTCGAGTGTGACCTTGCCGCCCAGCAGGCGGTAGTGGTCGAAGAAATCGGGATAGGACTTGTTGACGGCCTCGGCGCCGTGGATCACGACCTCGCCGGCGGCGCGGCTCGCGGCGATAGCGGCCATCATGGCGATGCGGTGGTCGTTGTGCGAATCGACCTCGCCGCCGGTGAAGGCATCGACACCCTTGATGATGAGGTCATCGCCGGCAATGCGCACCTGCGCGCCCAGCGCGGTGAGCTCGCGGGTGGTGGTGACCAGGCGGTCGGATTCCTTGATGCGCAGACGGGCGCAATCGCGGATAAAGGTGCGGCCCTGTGCCAGTGAGGCCACGGCCGAGATGACGGGCACCAGGTCCGGAATGTCGTGGGCACTCATCTCAAAGCCGGCGAGCTTGTCGGACTGCACGGTGGCGGCGTTGGTGGAGCGCACGATGCGGGCGCCAAAGCGCGAAAGCGCGGCAAGCACGTTACGGTCGCCCTGTGCGGAGCTTAGCGACACGCCCTCGACGGTGATTGGGTCGGTGCCGATGGCACCGGCGCACAGCCAAAAGGCGGCGTTGGACCAGTCGCCCTCGACGGCTACGCTGCCGGGCGTGCGGTACGAGCCGCTGCTCACGCGGAAGTTCGTGACCTCGGGCTGGCCGTCCTTGGCCGGAATACGCTCGACGTTGACCTCGACGCCAAAGGCCTTCATGGCCTGGATCGTCAGGTTGATGTAGGGACGGCTCTCAATGAGGCCGGTTACCTGCACGCAGGAGGGCTGGGCCAGCAGCGGGGCTGCCAGCAGAAGGCCGGAGATATACTGCGAGCTCACGTTGCCCGGAAGCACAAAGGTGCCCGGGCGCATGCGGCCGCTCGTCTTGAGCGGAAAACCGCCCAGACCCTGTAGGTCGCAGCCGGCGGCGATGATCTCGTCCGAGAGCGGGGAGAGCGGGCGGGCGCCCAGGCGGCCCTGGCCTACGAAGGTGGCATCCGCACCCAGCGCGCAGGCGACAGGCAGCATAAAGCGCAGCGTGGAGCCACTTTCACCGCAGTCAAGCGTGCCGCCGGCAAGGGCCTTGAGCAGGCCAAACTCAACACTCTTCATGGTGGGGTGGACCTGGAAGCCGTCCTCGACGGTCTCGATGCGAGCACCCAGTGCCGTAAGGCAGCGCACCGTGGCCTCGATGTCGGCGCAGGTGGTGTTGCAGGTGACGTGCGTCTCGCCGTTGGCAAGCGCAGCGCAGATGATGAGGCGATGCGCCATCGACTTGGACGCGATGGCGGGAACGGTGCCCTTAAGCGGGGACGGGGTGATGCGGGCTAGCATGCGGATGCGTCTCCCTTCTGGCCGAGGCCCTCGGCAATGAGTTCGTGGAAAGTGGAAAGCGGCGTGCGGTCGATGCTGCAGCGGCCAATGCCGTGCGGAATCACTAGATCGATGGTGTCGCCCGCGCGCTTCTTGTCGTGGAGCGCCTCGGCAAAGACGGCATCGGCATCTAGGTCGCAGCGGGTCTTGAGGCCATGGCGGGCGCAGAGTTCCTCAATACGATCGGGCAGTGCAGCATCGCAAATGCCGTGCAGGGCCGCGGCGCGCGTGATGATGCCCATGCCGATTGAAACGCAGTTGCCGTGTCCGAGCTCAAAGTGCTCGCAGGCCTCGACGGCGTGTCCGGCGCTGTGTCCAAAGTTGAGGAGCTTGCGCTGGTTGGTTTCGCGCTCGTCGGCGACGACCACGGCGCGCTTGATGTCGATATTGCGGGCGATGATGAGCGCTACGCGGGCCACATCGCGGTTGAGCAGCTCCAGCGTGAGCGGGGTCTTCTCCAGCTCGGCGAAAAGCTCCGGGTCGGCGATCACGGCGTGCTTGACGACCTCGCCGCAGCCGTCGGCGAACTGCTCGGGCGTGAGGGTGGCCAGACACCCCACGTCGGCGATAACCACGCTCGGCTGCCAAAAGGCGCCGGCCAAGTTCTTGCCGGCAGCCAGATCGATGGCGGTCTTGCCTCCCACCGACGAATCCACCATGGCGAGCAGGCTCGTCGGGATCTGCACAAACTTGCAGCCGCGCATGTAGGTGGCGGCCACAAAGCCCGCCACGTCGCCCACGACGCCGCCGCCGAGTGCCACGATCACGTCGGAGCGCGAAAGCTCGTGCTCGGCCACAAACTCCAAAATGGCAACATAGGTTTCGGCGCGCTTATGGGCCTCGCCGGCCTCGAAGGTGCAGATGCTCACCTCGTAGCCTGACGCCTCCAGGCTCTGCTTAACAGGCATCTGGTAGAGGGGGCCTACGTTGGTGTCCGTCACGATGACAGCGCGCGAGCCGCCGGCGGTGGCTCGAACGAGCGGTCCCGCCTGCTCCAGCAAAAACGTGCCAACATGCACCTGGTAGGGGCGTGCAGTGTCGATATCGATGGTAATCGCCATAAGCTATGGTCCTTTCGACCTGGCGTGATAGGTGGTCTAGTGGGAGGCCTCGTCGTCGAGTGCGCGCTTAATGCGGTCGCCCTCGGCAAGGAGATTCTCCAGATAGCGCTGGTCGCGGTCCTTGAGCGCACGGCTGTAGGCGCCGAGCGACTCGATCAGATGGTCGATCTCGAAGGCGAGCGCGTCGGCGTCGTCGATCATGAGCTCGGACCACATTTGCGGGTTGAGGTGCGCCACGCGGGTGAGATCGCGGTAGCTACCGGCCGAAAAGCCGTGGTGAACCTGGGCGGTGGGGCTTTTGACGTAGGCGTTGGATACCACGTGCGCAAGCTGGCTCGTGAAGGCGATGACGCGGTCGTGCTCGGCGGCGCTGGTCACGCTGAACTTGCCAAAGCCCAAGGGGCGCACCATCTCGCGCACCTGGCCCAAAAGCTCCAGCATGAGCGCATCGTCTACCGCGGGCGGTACGAGCACCAGCGGGGCGCCCTGGAACAGGTCGGCACGAGAGTTAGCGTAGCCCGAGAACTGGGTGCCCGCCATGGGGTGCGCACCCACAAAGCAAAAGCCGTGCTCGCGGGCAAGCTCAAAGGCGCGCTCGCACACGATGCCCTTGACGCCCACCGTGTCGATCACCACGGGGCCCATGATGGCCTCGGTGTCGGTGGCATCGGCGAGTGCCTGTGCATGCGCCTCGAGCCACTCGATGCAGGCCTCGGGGTAGCAGGCCAGGACGATGATGTCGCATTCGCCGAGTGTCTTGTCGTTGAGCTCTCCGGCGACAGTGCCCATGCTGGCGGCCGTCATGACATCGTCATCGGGGTCCCAGGCCAGCACGCGGACGCCCGCCTGCGCATAGCCGCGTGCGAAGCTGCCGCCGATGAGGCCAAGGCCGACGATGCCGGCGCACTTGGGGCCGCCCTGGTTAACGCGCGCGTTTCTCACCGTACCCATGGCTACTCCATGGTCTCTTGGCAGACAACCTCGCGGATGGCTCGGATGCGGCGCATGGTGTCGTCGAACTGATCGGGGGTGAGGGCCTGGGCGCCGTCGGACCAGGCGCGGCTCGGCTCGTCGTGGACCTCGATCTCAAGGCCGTTGGCACCGCAGGCGGTCGCAGCGAGCGCCATGGGCTCAACGTAGCGGGTGTAGCCGGTGGCGTGGCTGGGGTCGGCGACGACGGGCAGGTGCGACAGGTGGTGCAGCACCGGCACGGCGTTGAGGTCGAAGGTGTTGCGGGTGCGGGTCTCGAAGGTGCGGATACCGCGCTCGCACAGGATGACGTTGTCGTTGCCCTCGCTCATGATGTACTCGGCGGCCATGAGCAGCTCGTCGATCGTGCCGGACATGCCGCGCTTAAGCAAGATCGGAGTCTGGGTCTTGCCGACCTCCTTGAGCAGGGGGAAATTCTGGGCGTTGCGGGCGCCGATCTGCATGACGTCAATCTTCTTGTCCAAGAAGACCTGTACGTCGCGTGGGTCCATGATCTCGGTGACGATCGGCATGTCGAGCTCGGCAGACGCCTCGCACAGCAGGTCGAGGCCGGCGGGGCCCATGCCCTGGTAGGCGTAGGGGGAGGTGCGGGGCTTGTAGGCGCCACCGCGCAGCATCGTGGCGCCGGCGGCCTTCACGCGGCGTGCGATGCGGATGAGGTTCTCGCCCTCGACGGAGCAGGGGCCGGCGATGACCTGGAACTGGTCGCCGCCGATCTTGACGCCGTGGCCGCAGTCGATGACGGAATCCTCGGGGTGGAATTTGCGGTTGGCACGCTTAAAAGGCTCGGAGACGCGCTGCACGCGCTCGACGACATCCATAGACTCGAGCAGGAACGGGTCGATCTTGGTCGTATCGCCCACCAGGCCGATGATCGTCTCGTTCTCGCCGCGCGAGACGTCGGTCTTCAGGCCTTTTTTCTCAATCCAGCTGACGATATGGCTGACGGCCTCGTCGCTGGCGCTCTGCTTTAGAATTGCAATCATGGTGTGCCTCTCACCTCGATGGATAACTTTTGCAAAAACGGCCCGCATCGCGAGCCGTGTATATATGGTGCATGAGAGTTTATACTATCTGACTCGCTTTTGCCTTCTAAAGTGGGCCGTTGCGCCGCGTCTTCCTCGGAATTGCAAAGCTTTTTCTTTTATTTTGATAGCCCGTGGCGCACTTGGGTATAATGCCAGTCGTTCGCCCTATTAGCTCAGGGGATTAGAGCGTCTGCCTCCGGAGCAGAAGGCCGTTGGTTCGAATCCAACATGGGGCACCATCGAACGTAAGACCGTCCGAACCTCGCATGGTCCGGGCGGTTTTTCTTATACCGACGCGACGTGATGGGACGTGGTATGGCAGCAACGGATATCGAGCGCGGACTCTCGACCGCCGAGGTCGAGGAGCGCATCGCCGCCGGTAAGATCAACCGCAACATGGAGCTCAAGACCAAGTCGGTCAAAGAGCTCATCATCGAGAACCTCTGTACGTTGTTCAATTTGATCAACGTGATCTTGGCGTTCCTGGTTATTTTGACCGGTTCGTTTAAGAATCTGACGTTCCTGTTCGTGGTGTTCCTCAATACCGCTATTGGCGTCATTCAGTCCATGCGTTCCAAGAAGATGGTCGATAAGCTTACGCTGTTGACCTCTAAGAAGGCCATCGCGGTGCGCGACGGTGCCGAGGTGGAGCTCGACTTGGACCAGATCGTGCTCGACGACATCATCCGCCTGGGGCGCGGCGATCAGATTCCCGCTGACGCCGTGGTGGTTTCGGGCGAGGCGCTCGTGAACGAGAGCCTGCTGACGGGCGAGAGCGACCTTATTAAGAAACAGCCCGGTTCCGAGCTCATGAGCGGTAGCTTTATCGACTCGGGCCTGCTGCGCGCCCGCGTGATCCATGTCGGCGCCGACAACTACGTGGCCAAAATTAATAACGAGGCCAAGTACGTCAAAAAGGTCAATTCCGAGATCATGAACGCGCTTAATGCCATCGTGCGCTTTGCGAGTATCATCATGATCCCGCTCGGTTTGGCGTTGTTTGCCTCGAGTGTGAGCGAGCTGTGGGATGCCGCGGGAACCCCGGGCGATAGCGCGCTTTCGTGGTGCTTCTCCGAGCTGTTGGCTGGACATGTGCCTTCGTCGGCGCTGCTGTCCACGGTGGGCGCCCTGCTGGGCATGATCCCGCAAGGCCTGGTGCTGCTGACCTCGTCGGTGCTCGCCATCGCCACGGTGCGCCTGGCCCGCCGCAAGGTGCTGGCGCAGCAGCTCTACTGCATCGAGACGCTCGCTCGCGTCGACGTGCTGTGCCTGGACAAGACGGGCACCATTACCTCGGGTCGTATGGAGGTTGAGGGCACCTACCCGCTGCCTGTTGAGGGTGTTGGCTTTGGCGTGGACTCGGACGAGGCGGCTGTTCCCGTCGATACCACAGTGCTCGATTTTGCGCTGGCTAACGTGGCACGTGCGACTTCGGCCGATGCCAACGAGACCTGCCAGGCGCTGCTCAACTATTACGCCGATCGCCCGGTCGAGGTGTCCGAGCCGCTGTCGGTCATTCCGTTCTCGTCCTCCAAAAAGTGGAGCGGCGCGTCGTTTGCGCAGGGATCCTATGTGATGGGCGCCGCGCAGTTTGTGCTCTCTGATCGTGTGTTTGCCCAGGTCGAGAACCGTGTCGCCGAGCTTGCCGATACCTGCCGCGTGCTCGTGGTGGCGCGCGTGGACGGCTTTACGCCCGATGGCGATATGGTGGGCGAGGCCGAGCCCGTGGGCTTTGTGACCATCCGCGATGAGATTCGTACCTCGGCGGCCGAGACTATCGGCTACTTTAACGAGCAGGGCGTGACCCTCAACGTGATCAGTGGCGACGACCCGCGTACGGTGTCGTCGATCGCGCGCGTGGTGGGCGTGCCGGGGGCGGACGCTTATGTGGACGCCACGACGCTCGATACGCCGGCCAATCTCGATGCCGCAGTGGACCGCTACCATGTCTTTGGTCGTGTGACCCCGCAGCAGAAGCGCGAGCTCGTGCAGGCGCTCAAGCGCCGCGAGCACACCGTGGCCATGACGGGCGACGGCGTCAACGACGTGCTGGCGCTCAAGGAGGCCGACTGCTCCGTCGCCATGGCGGCCGGCTCCGATGCCGCGCGCAACGTGGCCGAGATCGTGCTGGTCGACAACGACTTTGCCTCGATGCCCGCCGTGGTGGCCGAGGGCCGTCGCTCCATCAACAACCTGCAGCGTTCGGCCTCGCTGTTCCTGACCAAGACGCTGTTCTCGATGGGTCTGGCGGCGCTGTGCATCGCGCTGCCGCCGTACCCCTTTGAGCCCATCCAGATGACGCTCATTAACTTCTTCTGTATCGGCGCGCCGGGCTTTGTGTTGGGCCTGGAGCCCAACAATGCTCGTGTGAAGGGTGCGTTTTTGAGCAACGTACTCAAGCGTGCACTGCCGGCGTCGATTGCGGTCATTTTGGCTGCGGCGCTCGATATCTTTGTGGCGCGCGTGTTTGGCTTTAGCCAGCTCACGCTGTCTACGATGTGCTTGCTTACGTCGTGCGCGGCGAGCGTCAGCCTGATCTGGCGCATCTCGCAGCCGCTCACGCCCTTACGTGTGGTGCTCTTTGTGTTTGTAGTCGCCGGCATCCTGGTGGGCGTTATCGGATTCCCAGAGCTGCTGTCCATTGCCAACCTGTCGATGGGCCAGATGGTTATCTTGGCTGTCATTGTAGTCTTTACCTGCTCGGTGTTCTTTAAGCTCGCCACGATGATGGATTCGCTCAAGCCGCGTCGTCGTCATGCCGCAACTGGTTTTGGCCGCGGTGTGCGCGTCCGCCTGGGTCGCGGTGGCGGCAAGGTGAGCTCGACGGGCTCGACGGCCGAACGTTTTGCCAAGCGCGTTGCCGCCGACATGGCGCAGCGTCGCGAAGATCGCACCGCTCGCGAGGCCGAGGCCCGCGCACTCGAGGGCGTGGCCCAAGCCCAGCCCAAGAAAAAGAAGAGTACCGGAGCCAAGCGCTCTCGCGTGACCAAGTCCGCCCAAGGCATCAAAGTCTCGATGCCAAGCAAAAAGAAGAAGTAACCACACCTCACAGGGTAGCTAATTTGGGACGGGGCTTTTTTAGCTGCCCCGGCTGACAGCGCGATCGGTTTGGTCGATTGACGGCCAGGGCAGCTAAAAAAGC
>DBEWII010000013.1:0-2757 GCA_048384935.1 Collinsella aerofaciens
ATACCGCGCTCGACCTGCATGATCGTAAATGTGATCAGAATCTCGCACGCCTGCATAAGGCGGGTATTACGGGTGTTCGCACGGTCTCGGGCGATGCCTGCGAGCTCGACGAGGTGCTGACGTCGTTTGATGCCATGCTCGGCAATCCTGCCCTGTTCGATACGGTGTTTATCGATGCCCCGTGCTCGGGCACCGGCACCATGCGCCGTCATCCCGAGATTCCGTGGCGTCTGACCGAAAACGATGTGACGGTTGAGCTGCCCAAGTTGCAGTTGACGATGCTCAAGGAAGCCGCCGCGCGCGTGGCTGTGGGCGGTGAGCTCGTCTATGCGACGTGCTCGGTGTTTGATGAAGAGAACACGCAGGTTGTGGATGCCTTCTTGGCCTCTCCCGAGGGTGCAGGCTTTACCGTGGCGCCGCTTTCCGATGCACAGATTCTGCAACTGCCCGATTTTGCGCAGGCCAAGAAGCTGGTGGCCGTCCGCCAAAACGATCGAGGCCTCTTCCAAAGCGTGCCGGTAAACGCGGATTCCTACGACGGCCACTTCTGCGCCAGGCTAGTCCGCAAGTAACTCTACTAAGTTGCGGTGAAATAGGGATTGAATAGCGGCTTCTGCCCGCCAAACAGTCCTTATTTCACCGCAACTCATAGAGTCACCTGTAACACAAAGATGCGGCCCCGCGATCGGGCTTGATCGCGGGGCCGCTTGTCGCTAGTGGCTATGCGGGCAGTTGGCGCAGCAGCCGCTGGTGGCGTTGGTGCTGGAACCACCGCTGCGCTGGTCGGTGTTGTAGAAACCGCTGCCTTCGAACTTAATACCGCTGGCCGAGAACGTCTTGGCCGCCGGGGCACCGCAGCTGGGGCACACGACCTCGGGAGTCTCGGACATGGGATGCTCAACCTCAAACACGTTGCCGCAGCTCGAGCACTTGTAATCGTAGCGCGCCATAATACTTCCTTTTCAGCACAAAGCGGGCAGATTACTCTGCCCGCAAAAATTCAAACGTCTGTAACTGTACCCTATATCGTGGGTTTTATCACGCTTTGCCCCAGAATCTATGGTTGTTGCGCAGGAGCTGTGCGGTTTTGTTCTCGGCGGCTGCAATGTCCGCCTCGTCAGCCTGCCAGGTCCAGTTGCCCGTGGCCACGCCCGGAACGTTCATGCGCGCGTCGTCGCCAAGCCCCAGGACATCCTGCAGCGGCATCATCACCAGGGGAGCGTCGCTTGCCAGCGCGTCGCTCATCAGCTTGGCCGCCACCTCAACACCGCTCGGTTCATCGCCGCCCGCAAAGGAACGCGTACACCAGCCGGCGAGCGTCGACGTGTCGTGCGTCGAGGTGTACAGAATCTTGCCGGGTGTAGGATGCACACCGCAACGAACGTCGTAGTCGCTAAACTCCAGCACGTCCATGCCGGGGAAACCGCAGGTCGAAGCCATGGCGCGAACACCGGGCGTCAAATAGCCCAGGTCCTCGGCGATAAAGTTGAGCGGACCCAGCTCGTCGTAGGCAGTCTGGAACAGGTCTTTGCCCGGTCCCGCCAGCCAGCGACCGTCGGCGCAGGCCTTGCCGGCGGGGATGCTAAAGTAGCTGTGGAACCCCAGAAAGTGATCCAGGCGCACGCGGTCGTAGAGCGAGAACGCGCGGCGCAGGCGATCCATCCACCAGCTATAGCCGTTCTGCTTCATGTGGTCCCAGCGGAACGTCGGGTTGCCCCACACCTGGCCCTCGGGTGCAAAGTTGTCGGGCGGCGCACCGGAGATCTCGATTGCCTTGCCGGTATCGGACAGCCAGAAGTTCTCAGGTTCGCTCCACGCGTCTGCCGAATCGTCGGACACGTACATGGGAATATCGCCGATGACCTCGATGCCTTTCTTGTGCGCATAGTTCATGAGCTCGCACCAAGCTAGGTCAAAACGGTACTGCATGTACGCCTGAAGCTCGGCCTCGTCGTGGAAGCGCTTGTCGTCGATCAGATGCTCGTTGTAGCGCGCGACATCTGCCGGCCAATCATGGCGCGACTCGCCCTCAAAGTACTTCTTAACGGCCATGTAGACGCAGTATTTCTCGAGCCAATCGGCATTGCGATGTTTAAACGCGGTGTACAGCGGATCGGCATCCTCGCCACCGCGGGCCTTCCAGGTCTCAAAGTCGGCTGCCAGCTCCTCGTGGCTCTCGGGTAGCAGGTCGATATTGCCTGCAAAGGCCGAAGGACCAGCGTAAGGGGAGCGGAAGAAGTCCGTGGGGTTGACGGGGAGAACCTGCCAGTAGCGCATGCCCATGGCGGCCAGATGGTCGATAAAGCGACGCGTGGGCGCACCGATCGTACCGGGCTTGCCGTCGTCGGTCGGCACCGATGTGATATGGCACACAACACCCGCACCGTGATCGAGCGGCTCCTGCAGGCGCTGCTCGGCATGGTGATAGATGATCGACGAGCCCAGCGGATACAGATCGAGCGTGACCGTACCGTTATGGATCTCACACTCGTGACCGCTGATCACGTCACTCGCGCATTCGCCGAGCGCCGGGATCGTCACGCGATGCGAATTGCGCAGGCTGCGGTTGATGATGACGGTCGCGGACTCGCCGTCTTTACCGGTACGGTTGTAGGCCAGCACCTCGTCATTGAGCGCGAAGGCCTTGATCTCACCGTCGATCATAAACGGCAGCGCGCGGCGCACGGCCGAGGCATTCTTGACGATCGCAAACGTATCGAAGTCGTGTAGGTTTTCCTTGGTCGGCATGGTGCGGCG
>DBEWII010000014.1:0-4713 GCA_048384935.1 Collinsella aerofaciens
CCATCTGCTCGACGACCTGGCAGACCTCACCGACTCGTTCTACTTCATCGAGGCCGGCACGCTCGTGGAAAAGACCGAGTCGTCCTCGCAGACGCTCAAGCAGGAATACCTCGATACATACGAGGGAGGTGAATGACATGAAACTATTTGAACAGCTGAAGTCCAATGCGTCGCGCATGGCTGTCTACGCCATCCTCGTGGCAACCGCTTTATGCGGAATCGCGGCACCCGTCTATGCGCTCAACGGAGAGAAAGGCGATGTCGAACCCGCGTACATGGCTTCGACGGTTAAAGACCGGTACAAAGCCTTCTCTGGAGACACGTTTTACGTAGCAGAGTACGACACGACCTACCGTCAGCTTCGCTACAACAAGAGATACGAATATCTAGGCCCAGAAGTAATCAGCTATACATCGGGTTGGTACCGCTCCAGCTATGGACACATAACCCAGTTCAAGTGTAACTACCGTGTGTACAACTAAAGCAACCCGGCCGGGACGAGGGGTGACGCAAAAGCGTCGCCCCTCGTTTTTAACCATGTCAACTGAACCTAGTTCAGTTTGGTTGATTTCCGATCTCAGCCGAACACATTGAGCGGAAAGGCCGTTCCCGCAGTCAGTCGAACGTCCCCGGGGCCCTTCTCAGGCCCCGGGGACGGCATTTTCCCAGTTGAAGGAACGGTGGAGATGTGTTTCGATGGGTCAGATTCGTGTCGTTCCGAAAAGACCGTGAACCTTTTGTGGGACACGCGGCCCCGTGGTACCATAGCCGAGTTTGTTGTCTTGGTCGGAAACCAAGACGCCTTATGCGCTGATCGGTAACCAGCGCCTGATCAATAAGGAGTCCTACCATGAAGCAGGGTATCCATCCCCAGTATGTCGAGTGCACGGTGACGTGCTCCTGCGGCAACACCTTCAAGACGCACGCTACCGTGTCCGAGATGAAGGTCGAGCTTTGCAACGAGTGCCACCCGTTCTACACCGGCCAGCAGAAGTTCGTCGACACCGGTGGACGCGTCCAGCGCTTCGCCGACAAGTTCGGTGGCGCCGCTGCCGCCCAGCTCAAGAAGGCCGAGGAGGCCAAGGCTGCCAAGGCCGCCAAGGCTGCTGAGGCCGAGGCCGCTCGCAAGGCCGCCGCTGAGGCTAAGGCTGCCGAGAAGGCTAAGCGTGCCGCTAAGTTTGCCGAGGAGGCTGCCAAGCAGGCCGCCGAGGCCCCCGTCGAGGAGGCCGCTGCCGAGGCCGAGACCACCGAGGCTGCTGAGTAACGAGCTCGCCGCGGAATCACTCGCATTCATGGCATAAGGGCCGTGCATCCATCTGGGTGCGCGGCCCTTTTCCTTTATTGGTGCAAGCGAACCTGTCTCCATGGCACCAGATTGGTACGAAGGGGACGGATTGGTTTGCACCAAATGGCAGAGAGACAGCGTTTTCCCAGATAAAAGCTGCCAAATTAAACCAGTCCCTTTTTGGCAGGTTGGTCGTAGTTATTACGTGGCGGTCGAGGTCGACCGTATAGGCCGTGCCTTGTTTGGATAAAGTACATTTATCTGTGTTTAACTCGCCCAAGGCTGCATGGCGTGGGCGATGGCCAAAAAAGGAAAACCACATGGGATTCATGTCAAAGCTGCTGTCCTTTGGATCCGATAAGGACCTCAAGCGCTACTACAAGATTGTTGACCAGATCAACGGTCTTGAGCCCCAGTTTGAGAAGATGACCGAGGAGGAGCTCCGCGCCCAGACCGATAAGTTCCGCGAGCGTTACGCCAACGGCGAGTCGCTCGACGACATGCTCCCCGAGGCTTTTGCCACCGTGCGTGAGGCTTCCAAGCGCATCACGGGCATGCGTCACTTTGACGTGCAGCTCATCGGCGCCATGGCACTGCACGAGGGACATATCGCCGAGATGAAGACCGGCGAAGGCAAGACCCTGGTCTCCACGCTGGCCGGCTACCTCAACGCTATTGCCGGCAAGGGTGTGCACGTCGTTACCGTCAATGACTACCTGGCCAAGCGCGACTCCGAGTGGATGGGCCGCATCTACAAGTACCTGGGCATGACCGTCGGTCTGCTGCAGAACAACATGCCGCTCGAGCTTAAGCGCCCGGCCTACCAGGCCGATGTCACCTATGGCACCAACTCCGAGTTCGGTTTCGATTACCTGCGCGACAACATGGTCACCCGCCCCGAGCAGCGCGTGCAGCGCGGCCACCATTACGCCATCGTCGACGAGGTCGACTCCATCCTGATCGACGAGGCGCGTACCCCGCTCATCATCTCGGGCGCCGGCACCAAGTCCGCCAGCACCTACAAGGACTTCGCGCGTGCCGTGCGTGGCCTTGAGCGCGGCGAGGACGTCTCGCATGACATGCTTACCGCCACCGAGGACGTTGAGCCCACGGGTGACTTCGTCATGGACGAGGCCAAGCACACCATCGCCGCCACCGAGCGCGGCCTTAAGAAGATCGAGCACCGCCTGGGCATCGAGGACATCTATGCCGACCTTTCGGGCCAGCTGGTCAACCACCTGCAGCAGGCGCTGAAGGCCCAGTACATGTTCCACCGCGACAAGCAGTACGTGGTCACCAACGGCGAGGTCAAGATCGTCGACGAGTTCACCGGCCGCATTATGGAAGGCCGCCGCTACTCCGAGGGTCTGCACCAGGCCATTGAGGCCAAAGAGGGCGTGCTCGTGCGCGAGGAGAATCAGACGCTGGCCACCATCACCCTGCAGAACTACTTCCGTCTCTATGACAAGCTCTCCGGCATGACCGGTACGGCACTCACCGAGGACGCCGAGTTCCGCGAGATTTACAAGCTGCCCGTCGAGGTCATCCCCCCCAACAAGCCCGTTCAGCGTGTTGACCACGAGGACCTGGTGTACCGCACCATCCAGGCCAAGTACAACGCCGTTGCCGACGACGTCGAGCGACGTCACGCCAAGGGCCAGCCGGTCCTGGTGGGCACCGTCTCCATCGAGAGCTCCGAGAAGCTGTCGGCCGCCCTTACCAAGCGCGGCATCGCGCACGAGGTCCTCAACGCCAAACATCACGAGCGCGAGGCCCATATCGTGGCCCAGGCCGGACGCTACGGCGCCGTGACCATCGCTACTAACATGGCCGGTCGTGGTACCGACATCCTGCTGGGCGGCAACCCCGACGAGCTGGTGCGCGAGCGCATGGAGTACGAGGGCCTGACCATGGAGGACGTGACGCCCGAGCAGCTCGAGCAGTTTAACGCCGAGGCCAAGGAGACCTGCAAGGCCGAGCGCGAGCGCGTGCTTGCCGCCGGCGGCCTGACCGTCATCGGCACCGAGCGCCATGAATCCCGTCGTATCGACAACCAGCTGCGCGGCCGTTCCGGCCGTCAGGGCGACCCGGGCGAGACCCAGTTCTACCTGTCGCTCGAGGACGACCTCATGCGCCTGTTCGGCGGCGACAGGATGGACCGTGTTTCCAAGATGATGGTCACGGCCGACATGGGCGACGACATGCCCATCCAGCACAAGATCATTTCCAAGGCCGTCGAGAACGCCCAACACAAGGTCGAGAGCATCAACTTCTCCATGCGTAAGAGCGTCCTTGAGTACGACGACGTCATGAACAAGCAGCGCCAGGTCATTTACGCCGAGCGTAACAAGATTCTGGATGGCAAGGACCTGACCGACCATATTACCGAGGTCATGCACGACACGGTGTACCGCTGCGTGCAGGAGTTCTGCACCAAGGACAGCCACGATGGCGAGCGCGATCTTGAGGGCCTGCGCAAGTGGGTCGTGGAGCTGACCGGCCATATCGATACGCCGAAGTTCCCCGACGAGGATTACGAGGCCCTTGCCGCCGATGTCCTGGCTTACGTTGAGAAGTGCTACAACATGAAGGCCGAGCGCTTGGGCGAGGACCTGATGCGTGAGCTCAACACCCAGGTCATGCTGCGCGTCATCGATACCCGTTGGATGAACTACCTGCAGGAGATGGACTACCTCAAGACCGGTATCGGACTGCGCGGCTTTGGCCAGCGCGACCCGTTGGTCGAGTACAAGACCGAGGCTTATGGTGCCTTCCAGATGCTCGTCGACACCATGTACGAGGATTACCTGCGCACCGTCCTGCGCATCGAGATCAAGGCCGCCCCGCACGCCGTGGAGCACAAGGAGGACCCCGCGCTCGAGGGTGCGCATTTCTCCGGCCCCGCCGATGTCGATGGCGACAACGGCAACTCGGTGCTGCGCAAGCAGGCACAGGTGCAGGCCCGTACGGCCGTCCAGGGAGGCCCGGCTGCCGTCAACAACGGTGGCAAGGTGACCACCTACCGCAAGGACGAGAGCGATGACCCTTATGTCAACGTGGGCCGCAATGACCTTTGCCCCTGCGGCAGCGGCAAGAAGTTCAAGTACTGCCACGGCAGGAATCGTTAATGGCCGAGGCTTTAGAGATAACGCCTGCCGAGCTGGACGCGTTTGCGGACCGGCTCGGCGAGGTCGAGTCGTATCTTCATTTGGACGAGAAGCGCACGCGCGTGACCGAGCTCGAGGCCAAAAGCGTGGCCCCCGGCTTTTGGGATGACGCCGACGCCGCTCGCGCAACCATGGAGGAGATCGCTCGCGCCAAGGAAGATATCGCTGCCGTGGATACCGCGCGCGGCGAGCTATCTGACGCCCGCGCGGCGCTTGAGCTTGCCGAGGAGATGGGCGACGACCCCGATGCCGCCGCATTGC
>DBEWII010000015.1:0-37122 GCA_048384935.1 Collinsella aerofaciens
GTGCGGAACTCGCGACGGAGCAAATAGGTATCGCTCCGCCTCCCGGGTTCATACATCGGCAGGACATAGGGGGTCTAATAGGAATTTGGCGCGGCGCGTTGCGCCGCCCAACGATTAACAAGTGGGATATTCGCCTTCCCAAACAATGCGGCGATACTGGTCGGGGTCCGTGTCACCTTCCGTGGAGAAGCAGAGCACGGAGCTTGTCTTGTCCAGACCGATGAGCTCTTTGAGCTCGGCGTACTCGGGATCGAGCATGAGGGTCTCGACCAGGCCAGTGGTCACCGCGCCGGACTCGCCGGAGATGACGCGCGGGTCGCCCTTCTCGGGGGCGCCCAGGGTGCGCATGCCGCGAGCGGTGACCCAGTCGGGGCAGGACACGAAAGCGGTGGTATGGTTGCGCAGGATATCCCAGCCCAGGATGTTGGGCTCGCCGCAGCACAGGCCGGCCATGATGGAGGGCATGTCGCCGTCCACGATGCGCGGGTCGCCGTCGCCGGCGGCAGCGCCCTTGTACAGACAGGCGGCAGGCGCGCACTCGACCACGACAAAGGTGGGCGGGTTATCGGGATACAGGTTGGTGAAGTAGCCCACCACGGCGCCGGCGAGCGAGCCTACGCCAGCCTGGACAAAGACGTGCGTCGGGCGGTTGATGGCCATCTCACGCAGCTGTTCGGCAGCCTCGGAAGCCATGGTGCCGTAGCCCTCCATGATCCAGGACGGAATCTTCTCGTAGCCCTCCCAGGCGGTGTCCTGAACGATGACGCCGCGCTCGCAGGCATCGGCCTCGGCGGCGGCCATGCGCACGCACTCGTCGTAGTTGACCTCTTCGATGGTCACCGTGGCGCCCTCGGCAGCGATGTTATCGAAGCGGGGCTTGGTGGAACCCTTGGGCATGTGCACGACGGCCTTCTGGCCCAGCTTGTTGGCAGCCCATGCCACACCGCGGCCATGGTTGCCGTCGGTGGCGGTAAAGAAGGTAGCCTGGCCAAAGTCCTTGGCAAGCTGATCGGAGGTCAGGTAATCGAAGGTGCACTCGGCAACGTCCTTGCCAGTCTCGTCGGCAATGTAGTTGGCCATGGCAAACGAACCGCCCAGAACCTTAAAGGCGTTGAGGCCAAAGCGATAGCTCTCGTCCTTAACGCACAGGTTGGACAGGCCCAGGCGCGCGGCCTGGCCATCCAGGCGGGCAAGCGGAGTGACGGTGTACTGGGGGAACGACTGGTGGAAGGCACGGGCCTTCTTCACGTGGTCGAGGCTCATGATTCCCAAGTGCTTGTCATCGCTCTTGGGCATCGTGTTGCCCGCCCACTGGATCTTATCGGCCATACGGTGAACTCCTTAAGTCCTCTCTTGCCGGCCCCCGCATACGCGTTTCAGCCCATTCCCATTCATGCGACTGAACTTTTATGTGGATGCCAAACAAAAAGTTTGTTAGCACTGTTCTATCACACTTTTTGATTGGCAAACCTAACAAATTGTTTGTTGCCGTAATCGGTACTTTTTCGCCGCCGAACGGTTACATAACGCAGCGACGCTTTCGTTATTTGCGAACAGGTATGGTTTATGGCAAAGTGTGCCCAAACTAATTTTTAGGAAGGCACCCATGACCCCCGCACAGATTGAGTTCTACAAGCGCCTTGCACACGGCCTGGCGCTCCAATTTGGCCCCAACTGCGAAATCGTCGTCCACGATCTGGAGACCGAAGACGTGGACCACTCCATCGTAGTGATCGAAAACGGCCACGTCAGCGGGCGCAAACTGGGTGACGGCCCCAGCCATATTGTGCTTGAGTCCATGCACGATGGCACCGCCGACGTGCACGACCGCGAGCCATACCTCACCAAAACCGCTGATGGCAAGCTGCTCAAGTCCTCGACCATCTTTATCCGCAACGACGAGGGCAAGCCCGTCGGCATTTTGGGCATTAACTTTGACATTACGCTCATGAAGGCTTTTGAGCGCTCGCTCGATGCCTTTACCGGCACCGGCGGCACGGGCTACACCGAGCCCGAGCCCATTACCAAAAACATCGGCGACCTGCTCGAAGACCTGCTGCGCGAGTGCGAACAGTTTGTGGGCAAGCCCGCGGCGCTCATGACCAAAGACGAGCGAATCCGCGCCATTGGCTACCTCGACCGTCGCGGCGCCTTCCTCATCTCCAAGTCGAGCGAACGCGCCTGCGAGTTCTTTGGCATCTCCAAATACAGCTTCTACAGCTACCTCAACGAGGCAAAGGCTGCCGCCGGCGACAAATAGTCAGCGCGCCTGCACCCCTCCCCTTTTGGGCGCGAGTTCTGGAATGCACGAATCCGAGAGTCGGCCGCAAGGCAAGTTCCATATAATCGATGAATGTGAGCATTTCGAAAGGATGGGACAAGATGGGGTCGAGCAACGCACCACGCAACGGCCGCGGAGGCACCGCTTCTGGCGCCAGGCATGCGAAACACGCGTTTGACGAGGGCGAAGAGGGCCTGTTTGCGCTGAGCCTCGACGACGTGATGAGCGACCGCCCTTGGACCGCCGATGAACTCATGGGCGGCGGAGCTCGCACGACAAGTGCAAAGGTCGCACCTTCCGCCACGCCCGCGCCGGCATCCATGCCCGCGGACGACTTTGCCACCCGTCCCATCGTGCAGGCGACGCGTAAAGCCGCCCCTGCGCCCCGTCCCGCTAGCGATCCGTCCGAGACGGCGGCGTTTCTCGCTGCAGCGGCACAGCGCCATGCGCCCAGCAGCGCACCCGTGTATGCCACCCCGCAGCAGCCGACATACACGGCTCCCGAACCCCAGCCCGAGCCCGAGCTCGAGCCGCCTGTCATGGATCTGGATGATCTTTCCAACCGCCAGTTTGCCTTTGATTCCTGGGCGGCGGCAGATCTGGACGAGACCTCGGGCGGCATGCCGGCGCTCGACATTCCGGTAAACCCCCTGTTTGCGGCTGCCGAGGAACGCAACTCCGCATACGACAACACCGCAGCATACGCCAACCGCCCGAGCGAACAACCTCGCGCCGGCCGCATCGAAACCGAGGATTATGGCCAAACGTCGAGCGGCTATTCTCGCGACCCGTTTGCCGCCGCGCCCGCTGCCGATTACAACCAAGCGCGCGTAAAGGCAGCCTCGGCATCGTCGTATACCCACGGCACCGACGATAAGCGTGCTGCCGATTACCACACCGGAGAAGAACCGCCGCGCTTTTCGGAGTTTTCGCAGGCGGCAAAGGTTGTCTTTATCGCCATCATCATCGCTCTGCTCGGCGTGATCGCGTTTGAGGGATTCCAGCTATTCCGCGGCCCCACCGCGTCCGAATCGGCAACGCAGAAAGCAGAGGACGACAACCAGTACCTGGACATCAACACCCTCAAGGGCGACCCCAACAGCTAGGTTTGAACATAGGCTATGCCGCACCACTGTTTACGTGCAGTTTTACACTTTTCCGTGATTTCCACGCGTCCATTTCGACACTTTTCCGTAATTTGGGCGGCTCGAATTTGACACTTTTCCGTACTTTCATACGGCTGATTTCGACACTTTTCCGGATGTTGGCCGAATAATTGCCGCGTAATCAAGCGCCGTCTGCACATCATTTCGCAGGCGGCGCTTGATTTCTGTCCGCGCGCGTTGATAAACTTCCTCTTGCCCACAAGGAGCGGGCACGTTTTATCCAGAGTCGGGGTAGAGAGTTGGCTCCACGATCCCGACGCCAACCGGCCAAGAGGCACGGTGGCCCTGCCAACATCGATGAAAGGAGTCCGTATGGACAATTTCTCTGTGCGCAGTGAGCGCAACTTCCACAACCTGGCAACCAAGCCAAAACGAATGCATCTTCTGGACAAGCCGAACGGCTACGCCTCGGCCATGGTCAAGAGCAGCCTCTCCCACCAGATGCGCTTTACGGTGCAGGTGCTCGAGGAAGAGCTCTACACCGCCGGCAACCCACACGTACTGCAGATCAAGCTGCTCGGAGATAACTCTCGTGAGCCGTCCAGCTGGAAGCTGTTTGCCGACGGCGTGTGCGTTGCGGACGGCTCGGGCGACTTTGCCCGCGAGTGCTTCTGTGAGGGCGCCGAGGTGTTCCTGGACCTGTGCCGCGACGCCGTCAACGCCGCTGAGCTGCATCAGTGGAGTCAAAGGGAGTATGAGCTGCTGAGTGTGGCGCGCGGGATCGCGATGGCGTAAGCGATAGATCTCGGCAGTGTCACTAACGAGCAGAATCGATTTTGGCAATCAAGTCGTTCGCCCATGCCACGGCATCATCGACAGTCGGCAAAACGTTAAGTCCTTCCGCCTGGGAGAAATACAGTGAGTCCCAGCCCACTCCCCTCGAAATCATTGGAGGCCACTCCTGCTCCGCACGATACGCAAAGAGTCTGATACAGACCTCTCGAGTTTTTAGGTAATCAATTTCCCCGTTGGAAATTGCAATCTGGAGATCTATCAGATCATGGGCGCGCTCGCTGCCGGGGCTGCTCGCAGCATGAAGTTTCTGGGCAATCTGATGCTCGAGCCTCATGCACGGAACCAGCCCCGGTTCGGGAAACCCGAGACCTTTCAATATTGCCGCAGCTTCAGGCGAGGAAACCATATCGGGATCGTCGGCGTCGCCGATTTCGTTATGACCGACCTCAAGCGGCAGCGTCATCCACGATTTACCATTGTAGGCAATCTTGATTTCGAACGGACGCATGACGTAAGCAGTTGGAATTCCCTTCGGAGATGCGGGCTCCCTCGGAACAATGGCACCCGAGAATCCGTTCCAGCCTATAGTGAGCGAATCTTCAAGCTTCGTCATGTAATCGTTCAGTGAGGATGCCCTGGCGGTATCGAGGTCGCGCGAGAACCGCGTGGCATCTTTCCCAAAGCGAATCTTCAGGGCATTTCCACCCTTTGCGGCTCCATCGGGTAGCATTTGTCCAACAACAACGGCCGCAATGAGCCTTTTAACGCGGCCCGGTTCTTCGCCCAAATCAGTGCAGAGTCGGTCTATCGCTATGTCAAGGTTACGTCTGCTGGTTGGCTTCTTGACTTCCTTCACGACAGCTCCTTCATCAGTCTCTCATGCTCATTGGAGGTAATAAGGCCCTCGGCTCGAGCGTGCTTGGTTGCCTCGATGAGGCGTTCGGTCATAACGGACCCCTTACAAGCCTCAATCGCATCGGCAACGCATTGAGAAGGGATTCCTTCATAGGACGTCGTTTTCGCATTCTCTGGAGCGCACACTGTTTTTACCCAAGCCGGCAGTTTGCGGCGAACACGCTTTGGTGTTGCTACGGTCACGGCACGAGGATCAACAAGTGCAAGTGCGTGCATAGACAGCACTGATTCGCCCCACAGGAAACCCTCGTCACCAACAAGAGCCACTGCCTCCGCAAAGACATCACGGGGCGTCGGAACCCATTGGGCGAGCTTGTACACCCCATGTCCTCGGCGCATCAATTTCCCAGTGGCACACCATCGACTCAGTTCTCCGGTGGTTACGCCAATCTCACGTGCCTGTGCAGTAGTCACGATGCCGTAGCCATCTGCCGCCAGTTCGAATATTTCATCAAAGTGTTTCATGTCAAAAGACTAACACTTTTGTATGTCTTTTGACATAGACATGGTCTTAATCAAGCATTAGAGATCTATTTTAATTCGTATAGCACTGCAATCGCCCTCTCTGGATTCGAAGCCCGCGTCGACAGCATGCGAAAGTAAAAAATACAGGCAAGAACGATATCGAATGAAATCGCTCCCGCTGGCATATATCTTACCATATAAACGAACACGTGTTCGTTCTCATCAATTATTGATTTATCGCACGCCCGCTTTAGCCGCTGTCCGCGCGAATCGTCTAGCCGATAGCTCTTCGCCGACAGCGCGTGCATCGCAAGCGCTCGGGCACCTTTGCCCTCGAGTGCTTCTGCGAGGGAACCGAAGTGTCTCTGGATCTGTGCCGCGACGCCGTGCGCGCGGCCAAGCTGCGCCAGTAGAGCCAGAGGGAGTACGAGCTGCTGAGCGCGGCGCGCGGGATTGCGGGGGGGTGAAGGCGGGCAGACAAGCCATCGGCAATTCCGAGATGGCAAGGGCAGAGAATTAGATTCCCGGCCCTTGCCTAGCACTGCTTTATAAGATCGAGTACCGCGGGAATGTCATCGGCATTCCGAAGAGCAACATAGGTTGGTAGGCCCGGGCCAAATCCACCCTGTGTACGTTTGTCCTGGCACATGTCCTCTGGATCCGTTAGATCATCCACGCTCTTTGCCAAGCCAACGGCAATCCAGCCACCGTTGCTAGTCCTGCCTTCCAGCACGGCATGCAGTTTTCGCTTGCCCGACCTAAAGCCTACATAGTACTTGGCTATGTAGGACTCCCACGAAGGGTTACCACTCAGAACGGACTCGCACACCTCATCGAAAAGCTTCTGGTTGAGCCCACCTTCGGCAAAGGTGGGGTGGTTCTCCTGCAGAGTCCAGACAGGAGCCTCGTCAGACTCCCCACGAGAAGGACGGTACTTGTCGACGACGTCTGCCGGAAGGTCTGGATACTTCCATATCTCGCACGCTTCTTTCGCCAGCTCGTCCGCGCGCTGCCCAATCTCTTCCTCACCCCATTTTTCATGCGAGACAATCGATTTGTTTAGGTAGAGCGGGCTGCACTTAAATCCGACGTCAGGCAGATTGAGCTTGTCCGAGAACGACCGGTTTGAGTACTCCTGGTTGTAGCCCGTCAGCGTAAGATTTCCCAAGTTGTTGCACAGTCTGTCGTGGACGTCTTCCCAGTTCTCACCAAGCGATTCCTTCCAGCCGTGCTCATCATCGATCGTCTGGGGCATGATGTGCTCGATCTGGTAATCGTCGGCTGAGATGGGCTCCTTCGGGTGGTGCCAGTTCTCTATACGTTCCAGGTAATAGCGCTTTTTAGAGAAGCGGTTGTAGCAGTCACGCGTCTTAAACTCCTCGACAAAATGCTCGTCTGTCGGAAAGTATGCGGTCATACCGCTGCTGTGGATAAGGAGCATCGCCGTAACGTACTCCTCGATATCGTCCTGCTGCTCGAGATTGCGATACATGCCGGCAAAGAAATTATTTAGGCCCGTGGTAAGTCTGCCGCAAACCGCTCGCCTGAACAGAAACGACTCGATAGTCTCGCAGATACGTAAAAACGCATTGCGGTCTAGTCCATTCCCCTCGTAAACCGAATAAAGCAACATTAAGAGGGGCCTTATCTGCTTCACGTCGAGGCTTACGATTCTGCCGAACACTCGGCGCAATCCGTCGTCCTTCTCCTTACCAAGGAACAGACTGGCGTATCTATGTGCATACCCGCGCAGCTCCTTAAGCAGGCCCTCGGTGTCACCATCGTAGTCGTCGGCGAAATAGCGCTTAAACTCGTAGTAAGCCTCGTTCTCCTTCGGCATCCTATTGGGAACTTTAAGCCACAGCCAGTACCAGATAAATGCATTGAACTCTTCTTCGCCGCCTTTTCCGAACAAACGCTCGAGCGGATGCCAGTAACCCTCGTAAAGCTTGGTCTGCTCGTCGTTAGGGAGCGACATAAGAACGTAGTTACGAATGAGGTCAATAGGCGTGAGCGGCTTGCCCTTGGAATTCATGGACTCAAATATGAGCTGAGCATTATCAACGCCAGCGGTGAGCTTAGTGTCGATGACCTGTACGCGGTTTAGCCCCGCCCAAAGCCTTGCAGGGTCGAATGATTTCCCGTGCATCTTTTCACGGAAGAACGCATGGTTCTCGACGATCCGATCCGATTTTTCATCTGGCACGGGAGACCCAGACACGATGGAGAACAGCGTCTCTTTATCGTCCTGCGAGAGCACCAGCTTGTAGCGCGCCAGACCGTTGTAGTCATCATCGTTAAAGAGGTAGTTCTTCCGCAGCGCTGAGATCTTGAGGTCTCCAAGGAAGCCGGCCTTGTCGGGGTTGCTCTCCAAATAGTCAGCCAAAGCTGCAATCATCAACGAAAACGTCGTCATGCGCTGCTGCCCGTCAATCAGAAGCACGCGCGAAATACTCGTGGCAGAGCTCTCGGACTCGGGGATATAGAGCATCGACCCCACGAAGTGCGACACGCCATCACGACCCGCTCGCATAACGTCCTCCCAAAGCACTTCGCACTCTTTTACGCTCCACGAGTAAACTCGCTGGTACACAGGAATGACGAACTGCATCTTCGCCACGCCCATAAGGTCGAGTAGATTTGCCTCGGTTGCTTTCATTTACGCAATCCCCCTTGTCTTGTTTACGCCGTTTGCAGTCAGTCCTCCACTGAGCGGAGGGCGCTAAAGACGAGAGCATCGAAGCGCTGAAGCAACCGGGATGCTCATATCACTAGATTTTACAACGTAGGCAAACGCTGACGCCGTCATGGTGGCGCGCAATCGTTGCACGCCACTCCCCAAAATCATCCGATATCAAAAGACCGACACTTGTGTATGTCTTTTGACATTGCCACAGTCTTACGGGCATCTTGCCTCATATGCCAAGAGCGGACTTCTGGATCGCTGCCTCTCCCGCCTAAAGAAGCTTGACAAGAACTGATCGAAGGGCAAATAAGACATCGAGCAAGTCACCGTCGCGCTCATCGCGCCTCACAAAAAGATGGGCAAGCACGGCGTCATCTTGATCGATGGCGATACTGGCAGGGAATTGTAGCCAGATCGCCCGGACCTATTCGCCGCCCGATGCTAACAAGCTGCTGAGCGACTCGCGCTCAGCAGCGGCGCCAACGCGCTTCTGCATCTTCTCGATCTGTTCAAGTGTTGAGGACAAATACTTGAGACCCTTCTTCAGTTGCTTAAGCAACCTGTCATCCCTGCGGTCCCCCTTTCCATTCTCCTTCTCGACATCTTCCTCAACACCAGCGATGCTACGCTGCACGGCCTCGGCCGCCTTCCGCACCAAAATGGCCCCTTCATGCGGACAGCGGTCAGTTGCTACATCAAGAAAAGCAAGGAGCCTCGAACATTCGACGAGCACGAATTGCGCGTAGTTCTCCCCCATCGATGCCGCCAAGGCAACGCCGCCGGAACCCAATAGACCAAGCGCGGCGCCGCCGCCCGTAATCAAAGCAGTGCCACCGGCCATGCCCATGCCGCCGGCGGCCAAGGCCCCACCGCCAGCTGCAGCAAGGCTCGCATTGACAAGCGCAGCCCCGTGAAGGCCGACAAACGAGCCTCCGAAGATACCGACAGCAATATCCGGAGCGAGTACCGCGGCCGCCCCTCCTGCGCCTACGGCCGCCGCCACGACAATGACGCCGCCCACCAAAAGCTTTGGCAATGTACCTGAAAGCTCGCGGAAGCGCGTCCCGCAACGTTTCTCGAGAGAACGTATGGCATCCAAATCAACCGCGTCTTGTCTCCTGGGAAATTCGTGTTTAACCCAAGATCCACTCTCCTTCAAACCTTTATATTCCTTCTTCTCTTCATCTCCCATCTGGGAATAGAGGCGAAACTCGACTAACTCCTGCGCAACCAGCAAGGCGCGTACCCTACCGCCTCGCTGCCGCGAAATAGCCTCAAGGGCTCCGTACGCGTCTTCCTCGCTCAAAAAGTAGCCGTCTGCATCAATGCCTAGGCCATCCGCGAGCGAATCCTGCCACGCGCGGGCCCAGCTCCTCTTTTGCCCTTTGCGCACTTCGTTCTTCTCGTTCCTGCAATCGTAGTTGATGGCGACAAGCTTCAGCGAGAAGGCAATCCTCGTCGTTTCTCTATCTAGGCTATAAAAGTGGAATCCATCGAAGATATCCTGGCGGCGCCTGGCGCGCTCAGCCCAGGCCTCGGAAATTTCCTCCGCCATATAGCCCCAGTCAGCATGGAGGGCAAACGCAAGGCGTCCAACTCCGACGTAGTTTATTCTCATGAAGAGCTTCTGGGCGAAAACGACCTTGTTCCCCTCGCATTCGATACCCGCCCTAACTGCTGCCGTCGCCAGATTTGCCAGAACGAACGAAGTGCTCGCAACCGTGACCATGCGAGTGAGGGCCCTGCTGTTGTAGGGCATGAAATGCGAAGCCTTGAGCTTGCGCAAGCCGGAGGCATCACTCACTTCGCAACGTTCTAGCTCGGCCTTGAGCCTTGAAAGCATGTAGAGACAACGAACGATAACCTCGTTGGCCACGACTGCTGGCACCTGGCTTAAAGCCTGATCGAGAAGACCGACTTCCGTCCGAAGGTCGAAGCGAATGGGCTTGCCGTCCTCGGTTTTGAACGCCGTTCCGTTAAACAGCTTTGAGATCCATTGCTGAATGCGAACATCCTCGCCCTTATAGGCAATCTGCATGTCTTGAAAAACAGGCAGGGAGGAGAGCTCCTTTAGCAGGGACAGCACGACGCCGGGAATGCCCGTCCCCTTACCGGGGTTTGAACTAGACCCCGCCATGTCGCTCACGAGATGCATCGCCCAGAACAGAGCGCCAAACGCGATCTTCTCTGGAACGTTCCTGCCTACAAGAGGGCAGTCGGGATCGAAGGCGGCGGCAGGCAGGTCAAAGGCGACAAACCGGCCGGCCGTATCGGTACCATAGCCTTTGCACGTGAATTGCGAGAGGATCGAACACGCAAGGCCAACCAAGCTCGGGTGGTGCGAGAAATCCCGCAGATGATGTTGGAGCCCGCCGCCAAACTCAGCAGCTAGCTTGTCCGTGGCAAGAGGAAACTCTTTCTCTAGAAAGCGAATAGCGTCTTCTAGAGTTGCATCCGCCTTTGTCATACCCGCAGACTTGGCAATCGTAAGAACGAATTTGCCAACCTTCTCGTCGCCCCACTCTTTGGCACCCTCTAGGTTGAAGTCTTTCTGCCAAAGGATATTCAACGCGCCCGTGAGGAGCCCGCTAACGGCTGCAAGTTCATAGTCGAGCTTCGTAGCCTTTTCAGCCTGAGGGTCAAAATCAAAGAGGACCTCCTCCCCATCGGGAGCGTCCTTAAAACCAACCAGCACGGCGCTACCGTTCAGCGACACAGATGTAACTTTGGGCAGTTGAGGCATGGCGTAAACTATCTCGCCAGCACTAAAAACAAGTTCGTCTGCCATATCGGCTTCCTCCTGCAAACGCGTAAAATCAGATTGCTCTACGCCGCCAAATCCCTCTTCGTAGAAGTATTCGAAAATCTCGGTGATGCAGTTGCTCAGAACCTCGTCGGGATAGTTCGCCACTGGCAGCCTATACACCTCATTGTGCACGATGACGCACACAGCGTCACGGGTCTCTGCCTATCTGTTCAGCGAATCATGTTAGTAAGCCGCTCTTCAATAATGGAAGCCATCTCGATGTCCACGCTCTTGACCTGCTTGGTCCCAGCGAGTGTCAGCGCGTCCTTGAGTAGGATCCCAAACGCAGTCTTCTGCTGCTGATCTTAGAATCCTTCGCGCAACCATTCCGTCCGCTTGTCGCCAAATGAGCCTCCTACCCCCCTGCCTTCAGCTTCAGCAGCAGGTCGCCCAACTCGGGGCACTTCTTGGAAAGGCGCGTCTGGGGTCGCTCGCCCATCCCCCATCGCTGGCGGATCTCCTGGGCGCGCGGACTCACGCGGTACTCCCCGTCCATCGCCTGCTTGAGCAACTTGGCGGTTACGCGCGCATCGGCCAGAGCGCTGTGGGCGTGGCCCGTCGACTCGTCAAACTCGATGCCAAACCACGTTGCCGCGTCGCCTAACGAGACGCGCCCGTGGCTACCAATGTCCATGATCGAGGTGTAAAACGCCTGCAGGTCGGCCCAGTCCGTAGGAAATGCGGAAAGGTCGATGTGCCTTGCCTGGCACTCGGTCAAAAGCTGTCGACGGTCCGTCCCGCTCCAACAGACCACTTGGGCGGAGTAGCGACCGATCCAATCGCTGAGCCTTTTGATCACCACATAGAGCGGATCGGCCATCGCGGTATCCACCGCCGATATCCCCGTAAGCTCGCGAACGGGAAACGCAACGCCTTCGGTAAATTCCGTCTGCACAAACTGTGAGAACTCTCCCAAAACGTTGCCGCGATAATCGAGCTTGACGGCGCCGACCTCAATAATCTCGTTGCGCAGTCCACGGCGCTGGCGCTGCTTTGGCACCGGCGCAAACTCAAAGTCCAGCACAATCTGGCGCGCAAAGTTCGTCGTATCGATAGCCGAGATACACGGCGTCTTTTCAGCTGACACGGTTAGGGCCTTTCTCCGTCAACTGCCGCTCGCTACATAGGCGGCTACATTGCCGTAAGAATAGGCGCTCGTGCGGACATGAAAACGCCCAGCGCGGCTACCCGGCACCCTTGCGTAAAGCCGCGCTTTGAGATGGTCACGTCGCTGTTATTAGCGAACATATATTCGTATTTATGGCCGCACTTTGGTAGAATGGAAGTTGTTGACGGCAGTTCCATGTGCCGGGCAGCGCCCTCCATGCGACGGGAGGTGACGCCCATGACCGATTTGACTGATTTCGTGAAGCTCCTGACCGCTTTGGCCTCGCTCCTCACGGCGCTTATCGGACTTACCGAGGCACTCAAGCAGCGTACGAAGCAGAAAAAGAGGGGTCGACGCCACTAAGGCATTGACCCCTTAATCGAAGTAACGGCGCTGCCCAGCTATCACCCTTGGGCTGCCGTCGACCTTATTCTACCCACGGCTGCCAGGTTTACCAAATGGATTTTCGGTAAAGGAAGCACGGCACGCCCGCAAAACCACTACGCCCCAAGTGCCGCCATGGGGATCACCGCCACGCCGTCGTCGCGTGTATAGGCAATGCTCCCCTTTCCAACCACGACCGCCAAAAACGCCGGCGCAGCATTCTGCGCGGCAGGGTTGGAGAGCATTTTCTTCTCCATCGCCTTGAGGTTTCTCGCTCCGTCGTCTGCCTTCGCATCGCTCAGTTTGACCTCGATGGCTCCCCAGCGCCCATCGTGCTCGACGATCAGATCGACCTCAAGGCCCTTCTCGTCGCGGAAATAATGGACGCTGTTGTCAACGCCGCCGTAGGTTGAAAGGAACACGCGCACGTCGCGCAGGACGAGATTCTCAAAGAGCATCCCCAGCGTTTGCATATCGCCAAGCAGCCGCTCAGGGGTAGCCCCCAGCAACGCCGCCGCAAGTGACGGGTCACAGAAGTAGCGCTTGGGGCGCACGCGAACGCGGGCCTTCGAGCGCATGGGCGGCTCCCATCCGCACAGGTCCTCGGTCAGCTTGAGCCTGTTGAAGAGGTCCAAGTACGCAGCGATGGTCCTCTCGTCGGGGCCCGCCTCACCGTACGAGGCATCCTTTACGAGCGTCTTGTACGTGACAGCCTGGCTCTCGTTCATGGCAAGAGCTCGCAAAAGGCCGTGTGCAAGCTCGGGCGACATGCCCTCGTCCAGCACGTTGACGTCGAGCACCGAGTGCACGTACTGGCTTGCCGACTCTCGCGCAAGATCTTCCGAAAGCCCAAGATTTGCAGGCCAACCGCCCCTGCAGCACCAGCGGGCGACGTCATCCACCGTGCTCTCGCGACGCTGAGGGGCAAAACCCTCGCCCTTAAAGAGGCTTGCCAGTGACACGAGCGGCTCGCCGTCGCCCGACTCACACAGGGCCATGGGGCGCATTGACAGACGGGCGATCCTACCCGTGCCGGAATGACGAACATGGCTGCGCTCATCGCTTTTGAGCGCGGTCGAGCCCGTGAGCAAAAGTGTCCCGCGTTCGTTGCCGCTCGCGTCCACGAAACGCCGGGCGGCATCCCAAACCTCGGGCACCTCCTGCCATTCATCGACCAGGTGTGGCGCATCGCCGATGAGCGCCAGGCTTGGGTCGACCTCTGCCGCCGCGCGCTGCGCAGGCTCATCGAGCCTGGAGACGCTCGCCGAGCGAGAGAGCGCCGTCCAGGTCTTGCCGCACCATTTGGGGCCGTTGATCTCCACACAGCCAAACGCCCGCATAAGGGTGTCGAGGCGCTCCTCTATGAGCCGGGGCCTATATCCCTTTTGGGTCAATCTCTTTGGTGCATCCATAGACGGCCGTCCCTCTCTATCACGCGATATGCGAAATTACGCCATTCTCAATGCTGATTTTACGCTACTTTCACTGTAGTTTTTACGCCATGACAGATGTAGTTTTTACGCCATTTTCATTGAAGGTTTTACGCTTGACATCCTTAGCGCGACGCTCGCTCAACCCCTGACCACCGGATTGCCCGAATTCCGGGATGCTGTCTCCGCTCCAAACAAAAGGCCCCAGCTCACGATGGAACCAGGGCCAAAGGCGCAGCATATGCAGTTGATGTTGAGCGCGGACGGCCCATCAGTAATGACTGTCCGCACCCTACCCTACCCGCGGTTGCGGACGCGGCTGTATGGCGTATCCACCATGGGCAGATCTGGACGCAGCTTGCCGTCAAACGCGCGGTAGGCGTTCTGTACGGCGGGCGCCGTGGGGATCGTTGCGATCTCGCCGATGCCCTTGCCGCCGTATGCCACGGGCAGTAGCTCGTCCTTCTCCACGTAAATGGCGTGGATATCCGGAATCTCGGGCGCGCGGAACAGCCCGAGCGTGCCGTACCTCGCCTGGGGCACGCAGTCCTTGAGCGGCCAATCCTCGGTAAGCGCATAGCCCATACCCATGAGCACGCCGCCTTCGATCTGACCCTGGATGGAGATGGGATTGACCACCTTGCCGGAATCGTGCGCGGCATAGACCTCGCTCACGCGGCCGTCGTCGTCCAAAATGGCCACATGCGTGGCAAAACCGTAGCAGATGTGGCTCTTGGGGTTGGGAACGTCGGCGCCCAGCTTGTCGGTCGGCTCCAGATACACGTAGCCAAACTCGCATCCCTCGAGCGCCTTGATGGCGGCAGCGGGATCTTGAGGATGCATGCCCTGGCCGGCGACGAGCTCCTGCGTACGCAGCTGATAGGCGCGACCGTCGTCGTACTCGATCTTGACGCCATCACCATGCGCACTCACAGGAGCGGTGGGCGCAGACTTGCCGGCCTCGATGTCAAGCATGGCATCGCGCAGCAGGAAGGCGGCGCCGCGCACGGCCTCGCCGGTCACGACCGTCTGACGCGAGCCAGACGTGGTGCCGGAGTCGGGTGCGTTCTCGGTGGAGCACTCGCCATTGACAATGCAGCTCAGCGGCAGACCGCAGGCCTCGGCAACGTCCTGCAAAAAGACGGTGTTGCAGCCTTGGCCGATGTCGGACGTGGCGGCATAGACCACGGCCACGCCGTCCTCGACGCGAATCTTGCAGCGGCCGGCGTCGGGCAGGCCCACGCCCACGCCGGCATTCTTCATGGCGCAGGCGATACCGGCATGTCCGGGATGCGCGTAGTAGGCATCCTTGACCTCGAGCAGCGTCTCCTTCAGCGCCGTGGAGCAGTCGGCAATCTGGCCGTTGGGCAAAACCTCGCCCGGCTCGATGGCGTTACGGTAGCGGATCTCCCACGGATCCAGGCCGACCTTCTCGGCCAGCAGGTCGATCAGGCTCTCGAGCGCAAACTCGGACTGACACACGCCAAAGCCGCGGTACGCACCGGCGGGCGGGTTGTTGGTGTAGTAGCCAAAGCCGCGAATGTCGGTGTTCTGGTACTTGTAGGGGCCGACGGCATGCGTACAGGCGCGCTCGAGCACCGGACCGCACAGCGACGCGTAGGCGCCGGTATCAAAGTTGATTTCGCAGTCCAGGCCGGTAAAGTTGCCCTCGGCGTCGCAACCCAGCGTAAAGGTGCCGTCCATGGCATGGCGCTTGGGATGGAACGCGAGCGACTCGGCACGCGTGAGCTTGCACTTCACAGGACGCTGGAACTTATAGGCAGCGAGTGCGGCCAGGTGCTGGATGGATACGTCCTCCTTACCGCCAAAGCCGCCGCCCACGAGCATGGTCTCGACGACCACACGCTCGGGCTCGTTGTCCCAGCCAAACATGTGGGCGCACTCTTTGCGCGTATCGTAGGCACCCTGGTCGGTCGACTGCACCTTGACGCCGTTCTTGTACGGGAAGGCGACGGCGCACTCGGGCTCCAAGAAGGCATGCTCGGTAAAGGGCGTGGTAAAGCGCTGCGTCACGGTAAACGCGCTCTCTGCCAGCGCCTTGGCGGCGTCGCCGCGCGTCACGTGACGGCTCTGGCACACGTTGTCCTTGAGCTCCACTGTGTTGCCAAAGGCAAAGAAGCTGTCGTGCAGGCGCGGGGCGTCGACAGCTCTGGCCTCGACAATGTTACGCACGGGCTCCAGCGGCTCGTAATCGATCTTTACGAGCTTCTTGGCCTTCTCGAGCGTCGCCTCGTCCTCGGCAACCACCAGCACGATGGCATCGCCCACGCAGCGGGTGATATCGCCCTGGGCGATCATGACGTCCCAGTCCTGGATAAGGTGGCCGACCTGGTTGACCGGCACGTCCTCGGCGCGCAGGATACCCACCACACCGGGCAGGGCCTCGGCCTTGGAGGTGTCGATGGAGAGCACGCGGGCGCGCGGATACTTGGAGCGCACGGCGCTGGCGTAGGTCAGGCCCGGCTGGTCGAGCTCGTCGATGTCGTCGGGATACTTGCCCTCGCCGAGCACCTTCTTGCGTACGTCGATACGGAAGGCGCGCTTGCCCACGCCGTAGTCGTCGCCGCGCTCCAGGTCCTCGTCGATCTGCTTTTCGCCGCGGAGCACTGCTGCGGCGAGTGCGATGCCCTCGATAATCTTTTTGTAGCCGGTGCAGCGGCAGACGTTGCCGCGGATGGCGTACTTGATCTGCTCCTCGGTGGGCTCGGGGTCCTCGGCGATGAGCGCTGCGCCCGCCATGACCATGCCGGGGATGCAAAAGCCGCACTGCACGGCGCCCACGGCGCCAAAGGCGTACACAAAGGCCTCGCGCACGTCCTCGGGCAGGCCCTCGACGGTCACGATGTTGCGGCCGGCGGCAAGCGCGGTGGTCAGCACGCACGCCTTGACGGCCGCACCGTCCACATGGATGGTGCAGGTGCCGCAAGCACCTTCGGAGCAGCCGTCCTTGGCGGAATGGATGTGCAGGTCGTCGCGCAAGTAGCGCAGCAGCGGCTTGTTTTGGGTCGTCGTGCGCTCGACGCCGTTAACGGTAAAAGTGAATTCCTGTGCCATGGTGATTCCCTTCTACACGCCGGCGGCGATGCCGGTGCGATCGTGGATGGCGCCATGCGGGCACACAACCGCGCACATGCCGCACGACAGGCAGTCCGCGCCGTCGATATGGGCGCAGTTGTCCTCGATGCGGATAGCGCCGGCAGGGCACTTTTTGGCGCACATGCCGCAACCGATGCAGCTGGTGTCGCAGATCTTGCGGGCGATGGCGCCCTTATCGGTGTTGTTGCAGCGCACCAGGATGTTCTGGTAGCCGGGGACGAAGGCAATCACGCGCTGCGGGCACGCCATGCCGCACAGGCCACAACCCGTGCACTTGGAGCGATCCACGCGGGCGATGCCATCGACCAGAGCAATGGCGCCGTGAGGGCAGGCCGTGACGCAGGCGCCACAGCTAATGCAGCCTTCGCTGCAGTGGGCGTCGCCGCCTGCGGAAGTACAGCCGCTCCCGCAGGCAACGTAGGCCACGTTATCTTGAATGGATTTGGCCATAAAAGGTTCGCCTATTTCTTAAGAAGGTACGAATAGTTGTCACGCACAGCCTTGATGGTCAGGCGGACGGCCTCGGGAAGACCGGTGTTGACGGCATCGACCGAGACGGTGCGGACCGTGCCGGCGACGCGGACTTTAAAGTGGTCCTCGTCCACGGCCAGGAAGCCCTCGTTCTCGGAGTTCTCCATGTCCTCCTCGCTCCAGAACAGGGTGAGCTTGTCCTTGTAGGGACGGCCCTCCTGGTAGGGGCAGAACACGGCGCAGTTGCCGCACTCGTTGCACATGCCATCGACATGGACGACCTGATGCTTGGCCAGGCCCGGCACCTTAATGGCCACGTTGGCGCGGTTGGGGCACACGTCGCAGCAGACCTCGCACACCGAGCCGCAGCCCAGGCAGCGGGTCTTGGTGCAGTTGCGCTTGTCGCAGCACAGCGACCCCTTGCGCTCGTAGCAGGTGTCCTCGCGGCCAGCCTGCTCGTTGCAATCGGCGTACTTGTTAAAGTCCACGCCGGCGATGGCACGGGCGACCTCGGCGGCGTCGGCAATAGCCTCAACCACGGTGGCAGGACCGCGGCGGCAGTCGCCCGCAGCCCAGACGCCCTCAACGCCGGTGGAGGTGGCGGCAAGGCGGCCGCGACGGTCGTGCTCGACGCCCGCGGCATCGTACAGACTGGCATCGATGCCCTCGCCCACGGCGCAGATCACCGTGGTGGCGGGAAGCTCGACGGTCTCGCCCGTGGCGGCAGGGCTGCGACGGCCGCTTGCATCCGGCTCGCCAAGCTCCATAACGTCGCAGGTCAGCACGGCGCCGTTGAGTGCCTTGGGCGCCAGCAGCTCGCAGAACTCAACGCCGTCGGCAAGAGCAAGATCGAGCTCTTCCTCGTCGGCGGGCATCTGCTTCTTAGTGCGACGATACACCAGACGCACGTTCTTTACGCCAGCCAGGCGCTTGGCCACGCGGGCGGCGTCCATGGCGGTGTTGCCGGCGCCGATGACCACGACGTCCTCGCCCAGCTCGAGCTTCTCGCCCTTCTTGGCGGCCTCGAGGAACTCCAGTACATCGAGCTCGGCACCCTCGCCCAGGCCCGCAGAGCCGGGCATCCAGGCACCGGTGGCCACGACCACGTCGGTAAAGCCCTGGGCCTTGAGCTCGTCAATGGAATCCACGCGAGCGTTAAGCTGCACCTTGGCACCAAAGGCCAGGCAGAGCTCGGCATCGTGGGAGATATCGTCGCTCGCAATGCGGAACTCGGGAATCACGTGACGGACCACGCCGCCGAGCGAATCGCGAGCCTCAAAGATGGTGACGGGCACGCCGGCGCGCGTCAGGAAAAACGCCGTCGCCAGGCCGGCCGGGCCGCCGCCGATAACGGCAACGTTGCGCTCGCCGTCGTTGGCGATGGCCTGGGCGCGCAGCTTGGGCAGCACGGCGGTCATGGCCTCGCGGGCGGCCTTGAGCTTGCTGGCGCGAATCTGGGCGCCCTCGGGCTCGTAGAACGCACGCTCGCAGGCACGGCCGCAGGGATGCGGGCAGATGGTGCCGGTAATGAACGGCAGGGCGTTGCGCTCGATGATGATGTTGAGTGCGTCCTCGTAGCGGCCCTCGTCAACGGCCGCCAGGTAGGCGGGAATATCCTGCTGGATGGGGCAGCTCGTGCGGCACGGCGTGGTAAAGCAGTCGGAAAGCGGGCTCTTGCCGGCGACCTTGCGGTCGGGCAGCGGGCGCAGTGGCTTCTTGTAGAGCGGGTTGGTGAGCGAGTCGGTCTGGATCGCAGTCACGGCCTCGAGCGAAATGCCCTCAAACGGCTTGCCGTCCAGGTCGGTAAACTCACCGGCCATCTGGCTAAAGCGCTCGTAGCCACCGGGCTTGAGCACGTCGGTCGCCAAGGTGACGGGCCAAATGCCGGCATCGTACAGGGCGCGGATGTTGTAGACCGTGGCACCACCGGAGTAGCTGATGCGCAGCTTGCCATCGAACTGCTCGGTAATGCGACGGGCGGCCTCGATGGTCAGCGAGAACAGCGAACGGCCCGACATGTACATCTCGGTGGAGGGCAACTCGTTTCTCGTCACGTCGACGGGGAAGGTGTTGGTCAGCTTGACGCCAAACTCCAGGCCGCGCTCGGCGCACAGGGCAATCAGGCGCTCGAACATGGGCACGGCGTCGGCCCACTGCAGGTCCTCGCGGAAGTGCGTGTCATCGAAGACGATGTAGTCAAAGCCCAGCTCGTTGAGGCGCTGGCGGGCAAACTCATAGCCCAACAGCGTGGGGTTGCACTTGATGTAGGTGTTGAGGCCCTTCTCGGTGATCAGATAGGTCGCGATGCGCTCGATCTCCGCCGGCGGGCAGCCGTGCAGGGTAGACTCGGTGATGGAGTTGGAGACGCGTGCCGGGATGGACTCGACAAACGCGGCGTCGACATGCTCAAACTTGTCCAGGTTGGCGAGCGCCCATGCGCGGCACTCGTTCCAGACGTCAGAGCCGCTGGCGTCCTTCATGCCCTCGATGTAGGCGTCGACCTTGGGGCTCTTGATGCCCTCCAGGTCATAACCCACGGACATGTTGAAGACAAAGCCGTCCGGGCTGCCCAGGCCGTACTCGCGAGCGATCAGGTGGCAGGCAAACCATGCCTTCACGTACTCGGCAAAGGCCTGCGGAACCTCGAGCTCGGTCGACCACTCGCAGTTGTAGCACTCGTCCTGCGCCACGATGCAGGGCTTGTTCACACACTTGGAGAGCTCCTCGCCGTCCATAACCTGAACGGTCTTAAGCTCAAAGAAGCGGGAACCGGCCACATAAGAGGCCACGATGTTCTGGGCAAGCTGCGTGTTGGGACCGGCGGCCGGGCCAAACGGAGTCTCGATGCGCTCGTCAAAAATGGGAAGCGCGCCCTCCTGGTTGGTCGTGACCATCTTGCGCACGCCAAAGACGGCGCCCTGAGTCTTGTGCTCCTCGATGATCCAGTTCATCAGCTGCGAAAACGGGATCGGCCTCATGATGTCGCTCATAGTGAGCTCCTCTCTGTAACGCCCGGCGAGACCGCGCGGCGGGCGCAAATACGGTGTAGCGCTAGCACAGCGCCGGCGACCCCGCGGAGGCCGCCTATGCGCGCGCCGGATGTGGCGAAACATCCGACGCGCGCGAATCTACTTGTGAATTAGTAGGTGCGATCGTTGAGCGTGCTCCAGAGCTTCTTGGACTCGGCCATGGTCCACGCGTTGATCTTGTCCTCATCAATGCCAACGAACTCGCGATCCTTGTACAGGACGCGGCCGTTGATGATGGTGGTGCGGCAGTTTTTGCCCATCATGCCAAAGAGCATGTGGCCGTCGATATTCTCCTCGCTCAGCGGCGTAAAGGGCTTGTAGTCCATAACGATAACGTCGGCGGCAGCGCCGGCCTCGAGCACACCGAGCTTGCGATCGAAGTACTTGCTCGCCATCTTGGCGTTGTTCTCGAACAGCATCGTCATGGCCTCGCACCAGCCCACGTTGGGCATGGCGGCGTTGTGGCGCTGAATAATCAGGAAGACCTTAAGGCTCTCGAGCATATCGTGGGTGTAGGCGTCGGTGCCCATGCACACGGGGATGCCGCGGCGGAAGAACTCGAGCACGGGGGCGCAGCCCACGGCGTTGCCCATATTGGATTCGGGGTTGTTGACCAGCCAAGTGCCGGACTCCTTGACGATATCCATCTCGGCAGGCGTCACGTGGATGCAGTGGCCCAGCATGGTGTCGGGACCCAGCAGGTTGTGCTGCAGCAGGCGCTCGACGGGGCTGATACCACCGCGGTTGAGGCGGGAATCCCACACGTCGTTCATGCCCTCGCACACATGGATGTGGAAGCCGGTCAGACCGTTGTTGGCCTCGGCCATCTTATCCATGGTCTCGTCCGAAAGCGTAAAGGTAGCATGTCCGCCAAACATGGCGGCGATCATGTGGTTGTCGTTATCGCGACGCTCCTTGGCGGCCCACTGGGCAAATTCGGCGTTCTCGGCAATGGCCTGGTCGCACTTTTCCTGGCCGCGGCGATCGGAGACCTCGTAGCACAGGCACGAACGCATGCCCAGCTCCTGAGCTGCATCCTTAATGGTAAAAAGGCTTCCCGGAATCTCGCAGAAGCTCGCATGGTGATCGAAGATCGTGGTGACGCCATCACGGATAGAGTCCAAAATCGTGGCATAGGCGCTGGCCTTGGTGCCGTCGAGCGTCAGGTTGTCGTCGATCTTCCACCACTGCTGCTCAAGATTCTCCAGGAAGTTGGTGGGGTTGCAGCCCTTAATGGCGAGGCCGCGGGCCAGACCCGAGTAGATGTGGGTGTGGCAGTTGATGAGTCCGGGCATGATGAGGTTGCCCCGGGCATCGACGTACTCGGCATCCGGGTACTTAGCCTTGAGCTCGCACTCGGGGCCCACTTCGACGATCGTATCTCCGTCAATGGCGACCTCACCGTTTGGAATAAACGGGGTCTGAGCGTTGCGGGTAAAGACGGAACCGTTAGCGACCAGAAGCATAAATGCTCCCTTCAACATCAGGGGCGGGGTTTGACACCTCTGACATGGCGGAGTGCGAAGCGCCGGCCTACACCGGAAACGGGCCCTCTCCCGTCAACGCTTCACCAAAGGGACGAACCCTTTGAAGTGCGGCTTGGCACCGCATGGCGTCGGCGGACGAGGCGATGCGTCCGCCGACGAATAGCACCGAATTGGTTACTTCTTGCTCTCGGGCAAGACCAGATCCACGGCAGCGTCCTTGGCAGCATCGATGTGCTGAGCCACGACCGGCGTTTGCGGAAGGATCAGGTTAAGGACAATGGCCATGATGGCGGTGGGGGTTACGGCATTGGAGCCGATGACGGTGGACACCCAAGCGGGCATACCCTCGCCGGCAAGGCAACCGCTGGCCATCCAGATACCCAGGCCAAAGACGACGGAGGTACCGACGATGGTGGTAGTGCGCTGCGTAAGGCCCTCGCGGGTGAACATGCGCACACCGTTCATGGTGATGGTACCAAAGACGCCGACGGTCGCGCCGCCGATGACGGGCTGCGGGATAGCGGAAAGAACGGCAGAAAGCTGCGGGAACAGACCGGCGATGGCAAAGACGGCCGCAATGATCACAAAGACCCACTTGTTGACGACCTTGTTGGAGCAGATGATGCCCACGTTCTGGCCAAGGGCGCTGGTGGGAAGACCGCCCAGCAGACCGCCGACCATAGAGGTGAGGCCCTGGGACACGATAGCGCCGGAGAGCTCGCGCTCGGTGGGCATACGGTCGATGGAGCCCAGGCAGGCAGCGGAGACGTCACCGATAACCTGGATGGCAACCATGGGGAACACGACGGCGAGGGTAATGCAGACCTCGGGATCAAACTCGAGCGCGTAGGGCATGAGCTTGGGAAGAGCGAAGACCTGAGCGGTGGCGACGCTGGAGAAGTCGATCATGCCAAAGGGGATGGAGACGATCATGCCAACGATCATGCCAAAGAACACGGATCCCAGCTTGAGCGTGCCCTTGCCAAAGTTGGCGAGCGCAAAGACCACGGCGAAGGTGATAAGAGCGACGCACCAGGCCTGCGGGGTGCCCCACAGCGGCGTACCCATACCGCCGGCCATATACTTGACGGCCGTGGGATACAGCGAAACGCCGATGGAGAAGATGACCGTACCGGTCACGACGGGCGGGAACAGCCACTTGATCTTGCTGTAGGCCAGACCAAAGAGGACCGCGACGGCGCCGCCGACGATCTCGCCACCCAGCAGCGCACCAAAGCTAAAGCCCGAGGCACCCATGGCCTGCAGGGCCGGCAGGAACGCGAACGAAACGCCCATGACGATGGGCAGGCCGCCGCCGATGCGACGGAAGGGAGCGAAGGCCTGAAGGGCCGTGTCGATCGCCGAAAGAATGAGCGCGACCTGGATGATGTCGGTACTCTGCTGGCTATTAAAGCCGTAGACGCCGGCCATGATGACCGCCGGGGTAATGATGCCGGCAAACGATGCCAGTACGTGCTGAAGGGCACACGGGATCATTTCCTTAACGGGAGGCATGCCTTCGCGAGTGAACAGGGCTTCAGTGCCGTTCGTAACCGTCTCCTGGGTCATTTGACCACCAATCCTCGAAGTAGTTGTTTTCGCATCTGACGCTCTATTGTGACGCAGTGCGGGGTTGAGGTTGTGCCTTCATTGCATATCGTATTAAAGATGATTCTCATTCTCAATAATAATTTTTTGTTATCAGACTATTCTTCAGCTGAGATAATGCATTTCCGCAGGTCAGGAAAGTGTCTGCTCAAAATAACATCTAACTTTTCTTTTGGTCAACCGTTTACCGCCAAATTCCTACCATTCGTCTGCATTACGCAATGTACCTGCGGATATACGAGATGAGGAATGGCGTGTTACCATGAGAAAAAATTGTTATGAACATTTCCGATTTCACCCCAAGGAGTTGCCCGTGAACGAGACCGTACGTCGCTTTTTGCCGATGGTCGATTTCCTGGAGCAGATACTCGGCAAAAACAGCGAAATCGTGATGCACGATTTCTCGGATCCCGACCACGCCATCGTCGATATTCGCAACGGCATCGTGAGCGGTCGCAAGGTCGGCGGTCCCGCCACCGACCTGGCGCTCAAGATCATGCACGACGCCAAGTATCGCGACCTGCCGTTTATTACGGGCTACGAGGGCCGCGGTGCCGGTGGCAAGACATTGGAGTCAGCGACGTACTTTATCCGCGAGAATGACGAGATCGTCGGCATGCTCTGCGTCAACACCGACCTCTCGACCGTGCGCTCCATCAACGCCATGGCACAGCAGCTCATGGCGTGCTTCGACGCGGCGCCGACGCGCACGGAGCCCGCCTCTATCGAGGTCGAAAGCCTTTCGGAGTCCACACAGGAGCTCATCGACCGCAGCATTGCCGAGCTGCTGAGCGCTCGCGGGCTGGATGTGGCGTCGCTTGGTCAAAGCGACCGTGTGGACGTCATTCGCCACCTCAATGGCAACGGAGTGTTCATGCTCAAGGGCGCCGTAGCCTGCGCCGCCACCGCGCTGGGCATCTCGGAGCCCAGCGTCTACCGCTACCTGCAAAAAGTCCGCAAGGAAGGCTAACCCGCTGACTCCTTGGGGACGGAGGAAAACGGATCATTTTTGTCGCATCGCTTGAAAATACCCTGCAGTTCACACGCACTGCAGGGTATTTTTGCATGTCATGTTTAGTTGTTGCCAACCCCTTAGAGAGCGGCGACGACCTCGATCTCGACCAGACCGCCGGCCGGAAGGGCGGCAACCTGGAAAGCGCTGCGCGCGGGGAACGGAGCCTCGAACTTGGAGGCGTAGATCTCGTTCACGGCAGCGAAGTCGGCAATGTCGGCCAGATAGACCGTGGTCTTGACGACATCGGCAAAGGTGGCGCCGGCAGCGGTCAGCAGGGCCTCAACGTTAGCAAGGGACTGCTTAGCCTGGGCCTCGACGCCCTCGGGCATCTTACCGGTTGCGGGGTCGATGCCCAGCTGGCCGGACAGGAACACCATGTTGCCGGTCTGGATGCCGGGGGAATACGGGCCGATGGCTGCGGGTGCGTTATCGGAAGACACGACGGTCTTGCTCATGTTTTTCTCCTTACGATCAGATAGAGAGCGTGAGCGCGGCGTTCGCACCGGGAGGCACAATTCGGTCTGAACACCGCGCTTGATTTGGGATAGTACTCAAGGTTTCCGCGCGATGCAAGATAATTATCACGTTGTGAGAATATTTTATCGCCCAACGGTGCCTGTCGGCCGCTGAACGGCACGACCGGACGGTGAAGCTCAAAATGATCCGTTTCCCTCCGTCACCTATGGATCACCTGATCCGATGGGAACGAAGGGAAACGGATCATTTTTGCTGCAAGGGCTGCTGAAGACTTTATCCCGCTTGGAGCACGGGCATCGCCTGCCGCAACGGCACCACTATACTTTTGAATATCTGAGCATTTTGAAAGGCAGGATATGACCGCAACCGCCAGTCGAACCACCAACCGCAGACCCGAGCTTTTGGCGCCCGCCGGAGGGCCCGAGCCCTTTGCCGCCGCACTCGCCGCCGGGGCAGACGCCATCTACTGCGGCATGGGCAGCTTCAACGCCCGCCGCAAGGCCACCAACTTTACCGACGAGGCCTTTGAGCAAGCCTGCCGCGCCGCGCATCTAGCCGGGTCGCGCGTCTACGTCACGGTCAACATCGTCATCAAGCAGTCCGAGATGGGCGATGCGTTGCAACTTATCCATCGCTGCTCCACGCTGGGCGCCGATGCCTTCATTATCCAGGACTGGGGCCTGTTCTTTGAGGTCAAACGCACCATGCCCGGCATCGAAACACATATCTCGACCCAAGCGAACATCCACGATGACCGTGGGACTATCTGGTGCCGCGAGCAGGGCGCCAACCGCGTGACCCTCTCGCGCGAGCTTTCCATCGACGAGATTGCCGCCATTCACGGTGCCGCGCCCGACGTGGACCTGGAGGTCTTTAGCCACGGCGCCATCTGCTTTTGCTACTCGGGCCTGTGCCTGCTTTCGAGCTTTGCCATGGCGGGCCGCTCGGCCAACCGCGGCATGTGCGCTCAGCCCTGTCGCCTGCCTTACGAGCTGATCGACGAGAACGGCCGCACGCTCTCCCCTGCCGGTCGCGAGCGCGCGCTATGCCCGCGCGACACCAACACTTCGCAGCTTGTTCGCCGTCTGTATGATGCCGGCGCCACATCGCTCAAGCTCGAGGGCCGTATGAAGGCGCCCGATTACGTGCACTCCATCGTTGATGTGTATCGTCACGAAATTGACGACATGCTATCCGGAGCCACCGTTGCCAAGGACGAGGAAGCCGCCCGCCAGCGCCAGCTCAAGCGCTGCTTCAACCGCGACTTTACGCACGCCTATCAGGACGGCACCTCGGGCGACGAGATGATGAGCTATGAGCGTTCCAACAACCGCGGCCAGATCGTGGGCACGGTGCTGGGCAGCCGTCTGGCCAACCGCGATGTACGCGGACTCAAGCCCGACGATCGCCGTCGCCGCGCCGCCATCGCCCGCATTGAGCTGTTTGAGCCCGTGGACAAGGGCGACCTGCTGGAGCTTCGCCACGACGACGAATTCGACCAGTTCCTGACCACCATTGCCGCCGATGATGCCGCCGCCGGTGACATCATCGAATGTCGCGTGCCCCGCAGCATGCCCGAGGGCTGCCGCGTCCGCGTGATTCGCAGTCAGCGTGCCATCGACGCCGCCGGCGCCGCGCTCAAGCGCGACGTGCTGCGACGCCGAGCTGTTGATGTGTCTGTCGTGGCGCGCCTGGGCGAGCCGTTTACCGTCACACTCACCTGCTGTGACAACCCCGCGCTCACCGCCACCGCCACAGGCTTCACCGTCGAGGCCGCCAAGACCCGCGCCGTCGAGGCGGCAGACCTGGTTGAGCATGTAGGCCGCATGGGTTCCTCGCCCTTTGAGGCAGCGAGCTTTGACGTTTCGCTCGACGCCGGCTGCGGTATGGGCTTCTCCGCCGTGCACAAGGTGCGCGCCGCTGCCTGTAAAGCATTGGAGGAGGCCATTCTGTCGCCGTACGAGGAACGCGCGAAAACGCTCGAGCTGCCGGTGCTCGACAAATGTACGCGCGCCATGCCCGAGCATTACCGTGACGAGCCGCAAATCTGCGCCGCCGTCACCACGCTCGAAGCCGCCGAGGCAGCTCGTGCCGAGGGCGCCGCGCGCATCTATATGACCACTGACGCGCTCGAGGCTGTCGGACTCTCCCCTGCCGATGCATTTGAGCAGGGCATCGTGCCCATACTCGACGAGGTCTGCCGCGCCGTCGACCACGAGCGCGTTGACCCGTGGGTTGTTGCCGGTGCCACGGTCGCTATTGGCAACATCTCCGAGCTTGCCCTGGCCGCGCAGGCCGGCGCCACGGCCGAGATTCGCTCTTGCCTGCCGGTGCACAACACGCCCTGCATGGAGGCACTTGCCGAGCGCGGAGCCGGTGCGTTTTGGCTCTCGCCCGAAATCACGCTCGACGAGATTGTCTCGCTTGGCACCTCCGCGCCCGCAGCCCTGGGCATCACCGTTTTCGGCCGCCCGCGCGTTATGACAAGCGAGCATTGCATTCTGCAGGTTGCCAACGGCTGCATCCACGATTGTGCCAACTGCCGCCTGCGTACCCGCAAGCTCTCGCTCAAGAATATCGACGGCAAGGTCATGCCGGTGCGTACCGACATCCACGGCCGCTCTCGCCTGTACGATGCCTACCCCATCGACCTCACGCCACAGGTTCCTCAGCTGCTCGATGCCGGCGTGCGCCGTCTCATGGTGGACGGAACGCTGCTCGAGACGGATGAGGTGGGCCGTGCCGTCGCCCGTGTCCGTCGTGCCGTCGAAGCAGCGCAGGCCGGCCGCAAGCCCGCCGCCCGCCTACGCGGGGCGACCTCGGGCTGCATGTTTGTGGGAATCAGCTAACCGAAAGGCTTACACGTGAACGAAGAACCTCAAGTCCTCTACTGCGACGCCTGGCTCATGGCCATCGACAAGCCCGCCGGCATGATCGTCCACGGCGACGGCACCGGCGAGCGCACGCTCACCGACTACGCCAGCGACCTGCTGCTGGCGATGGGCGACGGCTTTGCCGCGACCGACATGCAGCCGCTCAACCGCCTAGACCGCGACACCACCGGCGTGGTGCTGTTCTCGCTCGACAAGCAGACGCAGCCCGCCTTTGACCAGATGGTCATCGACCACGCTTTCGAAAAGCATTACCTGGCGCTCGCCGAGGGCAAGATCGACTGGAACGAAAAGCTCATCGACAAGCCCATCGCCCGCGACCGTCACGACAGCCGAAAGATGCGCGTCGGCGCCAGCGGCAAGCCGTCTCAAACTCGCGTGAAGGTGCTCAAACGTCTTAAGAGCCGTCGTGGCCTGCCCGCGCGCTCGTATATCGATGTCGAGTTGCTCACCGGCCGCAAGCACCAAATCCGTGTTCACCTGGCGAGCGAGCGTCATCCCCTGGTTGGCGACGACCTGTACGGAACGCCGCGCCCCTGTGGCCTGATGCTCCACGCCCACAGCGTGTCCTTTACGCATCCCGTAACCGGCGAGCACATCCACATCGAAGCCCCCTGCCCCTGGGAGCCCTAAAACCCGCCAAAAAGGGACAGGTTTATTTTGGCAGGTTTTATCTGGACAAACGTCAAAACCACCACAAAAGTTCCTGCCCCTTCGCGGTGGTTTTGGCCTTAGCCCGTCCCCTGCTGTTAGACCGTGATGACGTTGTCCATTGCCCGGTACTTGGCGGGGACATCGCCTGCGGTAATAATCGTTGCGTCACGGAAGTCCGCGAACTTGATGGGCGCCACCATACCAAATTTACTGGCGTCCGAGATTACGAAGCGTTTGGCGGTATGGCGCATCGAGATACGCTTGACCTGCGCTTCCTCGATATCGGGCGTCGTAAAGCCCTGCTCGGCGGCAATGCCGTTAGAACCCCAAAAGCCGCAGTTAAAGTTGTAGCGGTCTAGGGTTGCCAGAGCATCGGGACCAACGAGCGCCTCGGTCTCGGGTTTAAGCTCGCCGCCCAGCACCACGGTGCGCATGCCGCGCACAGCGAGATGCTGAGCATGGAGCACGGAATCAGTCACATAGGTGACCGATTCGAGATGCGGAAGATGCTCGATGAGTCTGAGCGTTGTCGAACCCGAATCGATGTACACAAAGCTCTCGGGCTCCACGAGCGCCGCGGCGCGGGCGCAGATACGCTCCTTGTCGTCGTTATGGAGGTCGCTGCGCTCATTAAGCGTTAGGTCGCGCGTCACGTGCGCGCGTTCAAGACTCGTCGCTCCACCGTGGACCTTGGCGATGCGATGCGCTCGGTCGAGCGTCTGCAGGTCGCGCCGAATGGTAGACGCCGTCACGCCCAGGGTATCGGCAAGCTCTGGCACAGTAACCGAGCCAGCCTGCTGCACCATCGACACAATCGCATTAAGCCTATCTTCCGCTAGCATCGCTTAATCCTCCTCGGGATACACGACTCCCCAGTCGGCGCGAAGCCTGGTCATAAGCTCCATAACATCAGAAGCATAACCCAGCAGCTCGCGCTTGGAGTCGTCGCCGGCAACGGCCTTCTCAAGATCGGCCATCTCATAGCACAGGGCGTAAGCCTCGGTGCCGGCGTGGACCTCCTCGCGGTGGCCGTCCGCAGTCCACACGATGGTCGCGTGATCGGCACGCGGATAATCGTTGACCTCGATGTAGCACTTATCGAAGCTGATGACCGAGCGCTTGGGCTGCTTGGAGTGGAGCGTGAGGCTCACCACGCCCAGCTGCTGTTCGGAATTACGGCATACGATGCCGCCCGCAACGTCAACGCCGGTCTCACAGGTATTGCCCAGCGAGACAACCTCAGCGGGCTGGCTCGCCATAAAGAGGCGCATGACAGACAGGGCATACACGCCAATATCGAGCATGGCACCGCCAGCAAGGTTGCGGTTGTAGAAGCGGTTGGTCAGGTCGCCGTACTCCTTATAGCTGCCAAAGTTGAGTTGGGCGAGATTCATGCGGCCGAACTCACCGTCATCCATGCGGCGACGCAGCTCTTGATATAAGGGCATGTGAAGCACCGTGGTAGCGTCCATAAGGACCACGTTGTGATCACCGGCAATGGCGCGGGCCTCGTCGAGCTCGGCGGAGTTGAGGGTAATAGCCTTCTCACAGAGCACGTGCTTACCGGCTGCCAGAGCGGATCGCAGGTAGGTGATGTGAGTGTTGTGCGGCGTGGTGATATAGACTGCGTCAATGTTCGGATCGGCATAGAGATCCTCGACCGTTTCATAGACCTTCTCAACGCCATACTGCTCTGAAAAAGCTTGAGCCTTGGACAGAGTGCGGTTGGCAACGCCCGCAAGCTTGCGGCCGGCAAGAGCGAGAGACTGGGCCATCTGGTTGGCAATAACGCCGCAACCGATCACAGCCCAACGGAGCTCGGGAGCCGTAAAGATGTCGTTAGGGAACGGCTTGTCCTGGACCGAAGCAAATGCTGCTTTGGCGGCTGCCGCGGCGTCGAGTGGAGCCTGCTTGGAATCTGCCATTATGTGTCTCCTGTGTCATAGAACGTCTTGCATTTCTGACAGCTCTATATTCGCACAAACACGCGCGTCTGTGCGCGTTTTTGCGTATCTCACCGCTAAACGGTCATTATTGCCCCGTAAACGGCGCATATATACGCATAAGTGCGTAATTAAACGCAATCTAACGCGCATAAACGCGCACACAAGCAATTTATACAGCACGACCCGCTCATTTATGCTTACCCAGTTAGGGTACTCATTTAAGTCTGTCCCCAATGAGTGGGGATAGAAAAAGGCCCGGGTGCCGTGGCATCCGGGCCTTTGCTAGCAACTTGATGTTGCGGGCAGCTTAGAACTTGTGGCCGCACTTCTTGCAGACGCGCAGCTTGTTCTTGCCGTCCTTCTCGTGACCGACGCGGGTAACCTTACCGCACTCGGGGCAAACGAGATTGACGTTGGAGGCGTCGATGGGAGCCTCCTGCGAAACGATGCCGCCCTGCTGGTTGGCAGCGTTGGGCTTGACGGCCTTCTTGACGACCGAAACGCCCTCGACAACGACCTTGTTCTCGGCGGGGAGAGCACGCAGGACAACGCCCTGCTTGCCGCGATCCTTACCAGAGAGAACCTGGACCTTATCGCCCTTCTTGATATACATATATCTCCCCTAACTACAGGGTCTCGGGAGCGAGCGAGACGATCTTCATGTACTTCTTGTCACGAAGCTCGCGAGCGACGGGCCCGAAGATACGGGTGCCGACGGGCGAACCATCGTTGTTGATGACAACGCAGGCGTTCTCATCAAAGCGAATGTAGGAGCCATCCTTGCGGCGGATCTCCTTAACGGTGCGAACGACGACGCAACGGACAACGTCCTTCTTCTTGACGTTGCCGCCAGGGGTAGCCTCCTGGACAGCACCGATGAACACATCGCCGATGCCTGCATAACGACGCTTGGAACCGCCAAGCACCTTGATGCAGCGAATCTTGCGAGCGCCGGAGTTGTCGGCGACGTTCAGCATGGTTTGCATCTGAATCATGGTAGATGTTCCTCCGAACTAAGAACCGAAGAGAGGTGCGCAGCCTTTATACGGCCCGTGGTATGCAAGCCAGGCATACGCACATCTTCGGAAACGTACAAGTCGTAAGAGCGACTGCTTATTTGGCGCGCTCGACGACCTCGATGAGGCGCCAACGCTTCATCTTGGACATAGGACGGGTCTCCATAACGCGGACGGTATCGCCCACGCCAGCCGTGCACTCCTCGTCGTGAGCGTGCAGCTTCTTGGAGCTGGTCATCATCTTGCCGTACTTGGGGTGACGCTTGCGCTCGGTGATAGTGACAACAATGGTCTTGGCACCGGAGACGGAGGTAACGACACCCGTACGGACCTTACGCGAGTTACGCGAATCAGTCATGTTCTCTCCTTAGGTCCTACTCGGCGACAGCGGACTTCTCCGCTGCGATCTCGCGGGCGCGCTGCTCCGTGAGGACGCGAGCGATGTCCTTCTTCACGGTGTTGACGCGAGCGGTGTTGTCCAGCTGGCTGGTGGCCATCTGGAAACGAAGGTTAAAGAGCTCGGCGCGCATTTCCTTCAGCTTCTCAACGAGCTGAGCGTCCGAGAGCTCACGAATCTCTGCGGGCTTCATTAGTTCTCCTCCTTGGCGGCGGCGGCGTCCTCAGCAGCCCACTTGGCCTCGAGAGCGGCCTCCTCAGCCATCTCCTTCTCGATGCGCTGCTCAGCGTTCTTAGCAGCAACAATCTTGGTCTTGATGGGAAGCTTGTGCTGTGCAAGACGCAGAGCCTCGCGAGCGACCTCCTCGGGCACGCCCTTGACCTCGAACATGATGCGGCCGGGCTTGACGACGGCCACCCACTCCTCGGGGTTACCCTTACCAGAACCCATGCGAGTCTCGGCAGGCTTCTTGGTGATGGGCTTATCGGGGAAGATCGTGATGTAGACACGACCGCCACGCTTCATGTAGCGGGTCATGGCAATACGAGCGGCCTCGATCTGACGGTTGGTGATCCAATGGGCCTCGAGAGCCTGGATACCAAACTCGCCGAAATGCAGCTCGGTATTACCCTTGGCCTGGCCCTTCATGGAGCCACGCTGCACCTTGCGGTGAAGAATACGCTTAGGGGCAAGCACTACTGACCCCTCCTCTCGGAGTTACGACGACGAGGACGGGAAGAGCCCTCGAGTGCAGGGTTGGGAACAGGCTGGCCCGGGAGCTTCTCGCCCAGGTAGATCCAGACCTTCACGCCGCAAGCGCCCATGGTGGTGCTGGCGACAGCCGTGCCGTAGTCGATCTTGGCACGGAGGGTGTGCAGAGGCACGCGACCCTCGCGGTACCACTCACGACGGCCCATCTCGGCGCCGCCGAGACGACCGGAGCACTGGATACGGATGCCCTTAGCGCCGGCCTTGCGGGCGGACTGGACAGCCTTGCGCATAGCGCGACGGAAGGCAACGCGGCCCTCGAGCTGCTCGGCGATAGACTGAGCAACGAGGTTGGCGTCGAGCTCGGGGCGCTTGATCTCGACAACGTCGACGGAGAGCTGGCCCTTGGAGACGCCAGCGACCTTCTCGAGCTCGGTGCGGAGGGTATCGATCTCGGCACCCTTCTTACCGATGACAACGCCGGGGCGAGCGGTGAGGATGATGACCTTCACCTTGTCGCCAGCGCGCTCGATCTCGACGCGGGAGACAGCTGCGCGGGAAAGACGCTTCTCGAGGTACTTGCGGATCTCGAGATCGTTACCGAGGGTCTTAGCGTAATCCTTCTCTGCGAACCAGCGGGAGCGCCAGTTCTCGGTAATGCCAAGACGGAAGCCGGTGGGGTAGACTTTCTGACCCATACAGCTTTACGCCTCCTTTCGAGGAGCAACGACGACGGTGATGTGGGAAGTACGCTTCAGAATGCGAGAAGCGGAACCCTTGGCGCGGGGACGGATGCGCTTAAGCGTCGGACCCTCGTCAACATAGGCAGCGGCGACAACCAGGTTGTCGGCACGCAGACCGTTGTTGTTCTCGGCGTTCGCAACGGCGGAACGGAGAACCTTCTCGACATCCACAGCGACGGCGCGGTCGCAGAAGTGGAGGATGTCGAAGGCCTGAGCGACAGGCTTGCGGCGGATCAGATCGACCACCAGGCGGGCCTTGCTGGGGGAAACACGCACGTACTTAGCGACGGCGCGAACCTCGGTGGCCTCAGTTTCAATAGACTTAGTTGCCATTTACGGTTAACCCCCTATTTGGCCTTGTGGCCACGGAACGTACGAGTCGGCGCGAACTCGCCGAGCTTGTGACCAACCATGGACTCGGTAACATACACGGGCACATGCTTGCGGCCGTCGTGGACGGCGATGGTGTGACCAACCATCTCGGGGAAGATGGTGGACGCGCGGGACCAAGTCTTCACGACGTCCTTCTTGCCAGCCTCGTTCATCGCGGTGATACGCGAGAGAAGGCGAGTCTCCACGAACGGGCCCTTTTTGAGACTTCTGCTCATAAGTGCTTTCTCCTAAAACTCGGTATCCGAAATTACTTCTTACGGCGACGAATGATGTGCTGGTTCGAGACCTTCTTCTTCTTGCGCGTACGAAGGCCCTTCGTCGGCTTACCCCAGGGGGTAACGGAGGGACGACCAGAGGTATGGTTCTTGCCCTCGCCACCGCCGTGCGGGTGGTCGACAGGGTTCATGACGGTACCGCGGACGGTCGGGCGCACGTTCATGTGACGCTTACGGCCGGCCTTGCCGATGACGATGTTGGAGTGATCGGCGTTGCCGACCTCACCGACGGTGGCGCGGCAGGTAACGAGGATGCGGCGCATCTCGGAGGAAGGCATACGGACGATGGCGTACTTGCCCTCCTTACCCATCAGCTGGCAGGAGTTACCGGCGGAACGGGCGATAGCAGCGCCCTTGCCCGGCTGGAACTCGACGGCGTGGATGAGCGTACCGACGGGGATGTCGGCGAGGGGCAGAGCGTTGCCCGGCTTGATGTCGGCGTCAGAACCGGACATGATGGTCTGACCGACCTCGAGACCCTTGGGGGCCAGGATGTAGCGCTTCTCACCGTCAGCGTAGTGCAGCAGAGCGATGCGAGCGGAACGGTTCGGATCGTACTCGATCGTGGCAACCTTGGCGGGCACGCCATCCTTGTTGCGCTTGAAGTCGATCACGCGGTAACGACGCTTCACGCCGCCGCCCTGGTGGCGGGTGGTGATGCGGCCGTTGTTGTTACGACCGGCCTTCTTGGGCAGGGGCTCGAGAAGAGACTTCTCGGGCTTGGTGCAGGTGATCTCGGAGAAGTCGGAGATCGTCTGCCAACGCCTACCAGCGGAGGTCGGCTTAAGGTGCTTTACAGCCATTACAATCCCTTTCAATAGGAATCCGTTAGCCATCGCAGACAGGGATTCGAGGTTCTGCCTCGGGTGCGATGACACCGGACGTATACACGGTTCCGGGCGTGTCCATTTTATACGCCCAAAACCTTGAGCTCCCGCCTCCCCTTTTTGGGAGGCATGAGCTCACTCAACAGCAGCGAGTCTTAGGCCTGGTTGCCAAAGACCTCGATGGTGTCGCCCTCGGCCAGCGTGACGATGGCCTTCTTCCAAGAACGGGTCTTGCCGGCGACATAGCGCACGCGCTTGGTCTTGGGCTTGACCGTCAGGGTGTTCACGCGAACGACCTTGACGCCGAAGATCTCCTCGACAGCGTCCTTGATCTGATACTTGTTAGCATCCTTGGCGACCTCGAACGTGTACTTGTTCAGCTCCATGCCGGAGAAGGAACGCTCGGACACGATCGGACGGATGATGATCTCGTGGGCGGTCATTTATGCAAGCACCTCCCCGAAGTGAGCGGCGATGTCGGCGGGCATCAGCACGGCGTTGTTGTTGACGAGATCGTAGGTGTTGGCCTCGTCGGCAGTGATGATGAACGTCTTGGGAATGTTGCGGAACGACAGGTAGGCGTTGACGTCCTCATCGCGAACGATGATGGTCAGACGCTTGCCCTCAAGGCCGAGAGCCTTGAGCATGGCGACGGCAGCCTTGGTGGAAGGCTTCTCGAAGCCGTAGTCGTCGACGAGCACGAGCTCGCCATCGGCCAGCTTGGCGGACAGCGCGGAGCGCATAGCCAGCTTGACCTCCTTGTTGTTCATACGCTTAGCGTAAGAACGGGGCTTGGGGGCGAAGACGACGCCACCGTGACGCCACTGGGCAGCACGGATGGAACCCTGGCGGGCACGGCCGGTGCCCTTCTGACGCCAAGGCTTCTTGCCGCCACCGGAAACCTCAGAGCGGCCCTTAGCGGACTGGGTGCCCTGACGCCAAGAGGCCATCTGGCACTTGACGATGTGGTGCATAACGTGGATGTTCGGCTCGATGCCGTACACCTCAGCGGCGAGCTCGGCCTCGGCGACCTTCTTGCCCTCGCTGTTCTTTACTTCAAACTTTGCCATTTAAGTGTTCTCCTTGGTATGACGCTGGGCTAAATGGGCTGGGCCCTTAGGCCATACGGATGGCGACGAGACCATTCTTGGCACCCGGGACAGCGCCCTTGACCAAGATGAGGTTCTGCTCGGCATCGATGCGGACAACGGAAAGGTTCTTGACGGTAACGCGCTCGTTACCCATGTGACCGGCCATCTTGACGCCCTTGAGGACGCGCGCAGGATAGGCGCACTGACCGATAGAACCGGGGTGACGCTGGAAGTGAGAACCATGCGTCATAGGACCGCGGCGCTGACCCCAGCGCTTGATGCGACCCTGGAAGCCCTTACCCTTGGAGGTACCGATGACGTCGACCTTCTCGACATCAGCGAAATCAGCGACGGTGACGACCTCGCCGACCTTGTGCTCCTCGCCGTTCTCGACGCGGACCTCACGAAGGAAACGGACAGGCTCGACGCCAGCCTTGGCGAAGTGACCAGCCATGGGCTTGTTCACGTTCTTGGCCTTGATGTCGCCGAAACCGATCTGGACGGCGTCATAGCCGTCGGTTGCCTGAGTTTTAACCTGCGAGACAGCGCAGGGGCCAGCCTGGATGACCGTGACGGGAACGACGTTGTCGTCCTCGTCCCAAACCTGGGTCATGCCAATCTTGCGGCCGAGAATCATGCTGATCAAGATATGATCCCAACTCTCGCGTGGTCTTGGGACAATGCGTACACCACCGAGCGTACGCCCCTAGAGGACCACTACTTACACGACGTGCTCCCCAGCCTTGTATTGCGTCCAGACTACCTGACAACCCTATTAAGCAGGCATTTTGTCCAGCCAGAATACTCCCCTGGTTACACACAGCTGTTTAGTATACACGGCTGCGGGCGTATCCATCGAGATTCATATTTCACTCACATTGTTTACGCAGGTAAAGTGCGTGGCACGTTCCCAGTGTGCGGCGGAGGGGGCGGGCCTGAGACATATTAAGGTTGCTGCTCTACAGTCCTGCTCACGACGGAGAGCACATTAAGTGCTCTCC
>DBEWII010000016.1:0-38338 GCA_048384935.1 Collinsella aerofaciens
TCGCTGTTTCGCGGCTTTGCCGCGAAAGGCGCGTTACTTTGGGACGGGTGGGGAACGTGGTTGTTGCGGTAACTGGTCCCCGCCATAAATTACCCATGGCATACTTGCGCGAAAGCCTACTGGTGCTACACTTGCAATTGCTGTTTCAGGGCGGGGTGAAATTCCCCACTGGCGGTAAATCGGGCGGTGCCAAAGGGGTGCCGTGGTGCAGGCGAGGCGTCTGCGACCGAGCCGATGAGTCCGCGACCCGTGCGTGTGTTGGTTCGCATGCCGGCTGAACTGGTGAGATCCCAGTACCAACGGTTAGAGTCCGGATGAAAGAGGCAGGTGATCTTATGTCTGAACAGTCGCAGCATATCCATTTTGAGAACACGAATAGGTGGAGCACCAAACAGCTCGTTACCATGGCGTTGATGTGCGCCTTGGGCGCCCTGTTTATGTACGTGCAGCTGCCTATCCTTCCTTCGGCGCCGTTTTTGACGTATGACCCGTCGCTGGTACCGGCGATGGTGTGCGGGTTTGCGTATGGTCCTGGCGCCGGCACTGCTGTTGCCGCTATGGCTATCGTTATCCATGCGCTCACCACGGGTGACTGGGTCGGCGCGCTTATGAACCTGGTTGCCACGCTGGGCTACATTCTGCCTGCGGCTATCGTCTATCAGAAGATGCATACCTATAAGGGTGCCGTGATTGGCCTGGTGCTCGGCGTTATTGCCGCTACGGCGTTGTCTATGGTCGCAAACCTTACCATTGGCGTATGGTTCTGGTATGGCTCGGTCGATGTGATCGCCCCGCTCATGATTCCTGCCGTGCTGCCGTTCAACCTTATCAAGACCGTGCTTAACTCGGTGTTGACACTGGCGGTGTATAAAGCGGTCTCCAACCTCATCACGCCTAAAAAGGACCAGGTCAAAGGCCGCGCATGATTGAGTGTCGGGGCGTTTCCTTTAGCTATGACGGTGCCGTACCGGCGCTCGACGGCGTCGATCTGAATATCGAGGACGGCGAGTTTTTCTGCATCCTCGGTGGCAATGGGTCGGGCAAGTCGACGTTTGCCAAGCATCTGAATGCGCTGTTGCAGCCCGATGCGGGCACGGTACGCATCAACGGCATGGATGCGTCCGACCCCGAGCTGGTCTACGACATTCGTTCGACCGCGGGCATGGTATTCCAGAATCCCGACGACCAGCTGGTGGCAACGCTTGTCGAAGATGACGTTGCGTTTGGTCCCGAAAACCTTGGCGTGCCATCGGCGCAAATTGCGCAGCGCGTACGCGAGGCGCTGAAGGGTGTGGGCCTGGTGGGCTTTGAGCGCCACGAGACCCATGCGCTTTCGGGCGGCCAAAAGCAGCGCGTGGCGCTTGCCGGCGTGCTCGCCATGGAACCGCGCGTGCTCATATTGGACGAGGCTTCCTCGATGCTCGATCCGCGTGGACGCAAGGGCCTCATGAAGGCTTGCCGCGCGTTGCACGCTCGCGGCATGACTATCGTGATGATTACGCACTTTATGGAAGAGGCTGCCGAGGCCGATCGTGTCGCCGTGTTTCAGACGGGACGAGTTGCCATGCTGGGCACGCCCGAGGAGATTCTGACGCGGGCGAATGAACTCGCTCAGCTCAACCTTGACATGCCAGAGTCGTGCCGTTTGGGCATGGCGCTTCGTGCGAAGGGCGTGCCTGTTCACTCGCAGGTGCGTGAGGCAGATATGGTTGCCGAGGTTGCGCAGGTCTATACCGAGCGAAGTGAGGCGGGCACCGCGGGGCAGCCTTCCGCGCCCCAGTTGGAAATCGCTGACGGCACTGTTTCGGCAGACAACGAGAAAAACGCGTCGGAGCCCGTCATCGAACTATCCCATGTTTCGTACAGTTATTCGCTCAGTCCGCGCGAGCGCCGCCGCTGGCATAAGCGCTCGGCCACTGCGGGCAAATCGAGCAAACAGGCTCTCTGGGGAAACGACCCCAGCAGCCCGTGGGCGCTGCGCGATGTATCGCTGACGGTGCGTCGCGGCGAGTTCCTGGGCTTGGCAGGTCATACCGGTTCGGGTAAGTCGACGCTGGTCCAGCATCTCAACGGTTTGATTCGCCCCCAGGAGGGATCCGTTCGCGCGCTGGGGCTCGATCTGTCAAACAAGAAAGACGCCGCCACGGTTAAGGCCAAGGTCGGCGTGGTGTTTCAATATCCTGAGCGTCAGCTGTTTGCCGAAACCGTGGTGCAGGACGTGGCGTTTGGTCCGCATAACCTTGGCTTGCCGCAAGATGAAGTCGACCGTCGTGTCGAGTCATCGCTCTCGCGCGTGGGCCTCGACCTTTCCACGGTCGGCGACAAGAGTCCCTTTGAGCTTTCGGGCGGTCAGCAACGGCGTGTGGCATTCGCCGGTGTGCTCGCCATGGAGCCCGAAGTCCTGGTGCTCGATGAACCCATGGCGGGGCTCGATCCGGCGGCGCGCAGTGATTTCCTGGAGCTCATCGATCGACTCCATCGCGAGGGCCTGACCGTTGTCATGGTTTCGCACAGCATGGATGACCTGGCCAATTGCTGCGACCGTATCGTCGTAATGAACGAAGGTGCGGTGTTTGCCGAGGGAACCCCCGCTCAGGTGTTTGCGCATGCGGATGAGCTTAAATCAATCGGCTTGGGTGTTCCCGCTGCCCAGCGCATGGCGCTGGCGCTTGCGAAGGCAGGCGTGCCGCTGCGCTTTGACGGCCTTTATACGGTTGAGTCGCTGGCAGACGAGTTGGTAGATTTGCTGATCGGTCGCTCGGACGGTCCTTCTAACGTCGCGGACATTGCTAAATCCAAGACGGTCTCGCGAGAGGAGGGCTGCTGATGGAGGCGTTTTCGTTTGGCAGTTACTATCCCGGCGATAGTGCAATCCACCGCCTGGACCCGCGAACCAAGTTGCTCTTGGGCTTTGTGTTTCTGATCACGACGCTCACGGTCAGTGGCTTCCGCGGACTGGCCCCGGTCGCAATTTTCGTTGTGCTGACCTATGCCGTGTCTCGGGTGCCGGTTCGTCGCATTCTGTCGTCCATGGCGCCGCTGCTGGCAATCGTCGTCGTGGTCGCGGTGCTCAACTTGTTTACCGATCAGAGTGGGCGCATCCTGTGGCAGCTCGGCTTTCTGCAGGTGAGCGAGGGCTCGCTGCGTTCTGCGACGTTTACGGCGTGCCGCCTGACCCTGATGATGGCCGGCATGAGTGCCATTACACTCACCACGCCGACGCTCGATCTCACCGCAGGTTTTGAGCGTTTGCTCGCACCATTTGCGCGCGTGGGGCTTCCGGCGCACGAGCTCGGCATGATTATGGGTATCGCGCTGCGGTTTATACCGCAATTTGCCACCGAGATGAAACAGACGGCCGATGCGCAGGCAAGCCGCGGCGCGCGCGTGACGGGCGGTCCGCTCGGCGGTGTGCGCATGCTCGGCAGCGTGGCGATTCCGCTGTTCACCGGCGTGTTCCGTCATGCCGAGACGCTTTCGGCCGCCATGGATGCGCGTTGTTATCACGGCGAGCAGGGGCGCACACGCCTGCATGCGCTTGCATTTGGCCGCGGCGATGCGTTGGCGGCGGTGGTGACGGCGTTGCTGCTCATCTGCGTCATCGTCATCAACCTTCAACTTGTTTAGGCGCGATTCGAGCGCAAGAAAGGGGTCCCTATGACCGACAACGACCGCACGGCTCAGCTTGAGCGCGCCTGTTCGTATCTCAGGCGCATTCCGGCGTGGTATCTGGCCACGACCGATGTAGCCGACGGGCATCAGCCTCGCGTGAGGCCGTTTTCGTTTGCCATGGTCGATGACGGTAAACTGTGGTTTTGTACGTCGCGCGACAAAGATGTGTGGGCGGAGCTGAGCGCGAATCCCAAGTTTGAGCTCTCGGGCTGGAAGCCGGGGGAATGTTGGATCGTATTGACCGGCGAAGCCGCACTTGAGGACGACGCAGTTGCGAGCGACAAGGTGCGTCAAGCGGGTTTTAAGCACATGGTGGGCATCGGCGAGGAACACGAGAGCGCCAACGACGGCCGCCTTGCGTTCTTCTCGGTCCGCAACATCGCCGCGCGGTTCTGCGATATCGACGGCAGCGAGGAGCGCCTGGAGCTCTAGCTCACACAAACCAGGCTCCCAAACTAGCTAGTACAGGAGGAAACGTGGACGGATTGAATACGGTTTTGGAGTATTTGACGTCGGTGCCGGCGTGGTATCTGGCGACAAGCGTGGACGGGCAGCCACATGTGCGTCCGTTCTCGTTTGCACAGATTCAGGACGGCAAGCTGTGGTTTGTGACGGCGCGCACCAAAGATGTGTGGCAAGAGCTTCTGCAAAACCAGCGCTTTGAGGCCACGAGTTGGTGGCCGGGCCATGGTTGGTTGATCCTGCGCGGGCGTGCGGGGCTGGAAGACCGGGCTTCGAGTGAAATGCGCGAGGCCGGTTGGAAGCATCTTGAGCGCCTGGGCGAGCACTATGAGGGGCCTAACGACCCCACGCTCGTCTTCTTTAGCGTCGAGGATCCCGAGGCTTTTATCTGCAATCACGACGAATGGGTGCCGGTCGAGCTCTAGCCAGCTGGCTCATCCTAACAACTTGGTTTTCGCATGGGCGGGCCCCGTATTGCCCGGCGCCGTTAGGAGCGCCGGTCAATACGGGGCCCGCTCAATTTGTCAATTCCTTCAAGCGAATGTGTCGGGAATGTTTCAATGCATGAATATGCAAGCCATTTAAGTGTTCATGCATCTTTTGGTGCTAAAGTTTCAACCCACTTCATAACGACCACTGCGAAATGCGCATCGGTGCATAAATCGCAGACAAGGAGTCTGATATGTCATTGAAGGTTGGAATCGTCGGCGCGGCTGGATATGCCGGAGCCGAGCTCATTCGCCTCGTGCTCGGCCATCCCGAGTTTGAACTTGTTGCCATTACGTCCAACGCCGATGCCGGCCAGCCGTTGTCTGCGGTGTACCCGAGCTTCACCGGCGTAAGCGATCTTGTCTTCACGACGCATGATGCCCCCGAGCTCAAGAACTGTGACGCGGTATTTTTGGCCGTGCCGCACACGGCTGCCATGGCTCAGGTGCCCGCCCTGCTTGCCGCGGGAGTCTCCTGCATTGACCTCTCGGCCGACTATCGCCTGAGCGATCCGGCCACCTTTGAGGCCTGGTATGCCGCCGAGCACACGAGCCCCGAGTTGCTCAAGACCCGCGCCTTCGGTCTGCCCGAGCTGTTCTCCCAGGATTTGGAGACCGCTGCATCCGATCATGCCGACGGCAAACCCGTGCTGGTCGCCTGCGCCGGCTGCTATCCCACCGCAACGAGCCTTGCTGCCGCTCCTGCCGTGCGTGCGGGCTGGGTGGCCGAGAACGGTCCCGTGATTGTCGATGCCATCAGCGGTGTGACGGGTGCCGGCAAGTCCTGCAACGCTCGTACGCATTTTTGCAGCGCCGACGAGAACTTGGAGGCCTACGGCGTGGGTAAGCATCGCCACACGCCCGAGATTGAGCAAATCCTTGGCCTGACCGATCGCGTCGTCTTTACCCCGCACCTGGCACCGCTCAAGCGTGGTCTGCTCTCCACGGTGACGATGCCGCTCGCGCCGCAGGCCATCGACTCCTTGGCTCTTGAGGACGTTGTCGACTATTACAAGCAGTTCTATGCCGGTCGCACCTTTGTGCGCGTGCTCGATACCGGCCAGCAGCCCAAGACGGCTTCGGTTGTCGGCACCAACGCCGCCCAGATTGGCCTCGCGCTCAACAAGCGCGCGGGCGTGCTGGTGGCGACGGGCGCCATCGACAATCTGTGCAAGGGCGCTGCGGGCCAAGCGGTCCAGTGCGCCAATATCGTCTTTGGCTTTGACGAGCGACGAGGCTTGCCCGCAGTGACGTGCCCGGTGTAGCACATTCGATTGTTAACGATTTGGTAGTCGGGCATCGAGTGGGGCGCCACTCTTAAGCTGGTCTCATGATTACGACTGGCATGGCGCACCAACCGATGTCCGTTTTTTGTTTGACATAAGGAGTTATAAAGACGATGAATTCCGAGCTGTTTGATATCAAGATTCGCGCCGTCGAGGGTGGCGTTACGGCTGCGGCTGGTTTTAAGGCTGCAGGCATCCACGCTGGGTTCCGCAAGAACCCCGAGCGTCTGGATTTCGCGCTCGTCGTGCCCGATAAACCCTGTCCCGGTGCCGGCGTGTTTACCACCAATCGCTTTTGCGCGGCGCCCGTGCAGGTGAGCCGTGCCAACCTGGGCGGTGCCGACAAGGGCTATGGCGTCATCGCCGGCGTTTCGGTCAACTCTGGCAATGCCAACGCCGCCACGGGTGAGACCGGCCTTGCATGCGCGCGCGAGACGTGCAGCATCGCATCGCAGGTCATCGGCTGCGAGCCCCAGCAGATTCTGGTTGCCTCCACGGGTGTGATTGGCCAGATTCTGCCGATCGACACGTTTGAGACTGCCATTCCTGCTGCCTACGAGGCGCTCTCTGCCCACGGTGGCGCCGATGCCGCTCGCGCCATCATGACGACCGACACGCACTCCAAGGAGTACGCCGTGTCCTATGTCAGTGAGGCCGCGGGCCATGCGGGCAACGCTTATACGGTAGGCGGCATGTGCAAGGGCTCGGGCATGATCATGCCCAACATGGCCACCATGATCGCAGTTATCACCACCGATGCCCCCGTCGAGCCTGCGGCACTTCATACCCTGCTGCTCTCGACCGTCAAGCAGACCTTTAACAAGGTAACGGTCGATTCCGACACCTCGACCAACGACACCTGCATCATGCTTGCCTCCGGCGCCGCTGCCGCAGATGCCGAGCCTATCGTCGAGGGCTCCGATGCCTTCGACGAGTTGGCATTTGCCGTGCACGAGGTGTGCGAGAGCCTGGCGCGCAATATCGCCGCCGATGGCGAGGGCGCATCCAAGCTTGTTACGGTCAACGTTACCGGCGCCGTGAACGACGAGGAGGCCGATATCGCCGCTCGCGCCGTTGCCAACTCGCCGCTCGTTAAGACCTGCATCGCCGGCCACGACTGCAACTGGGGCCGTGTTGCTATGGCGCTTGGCAAGTGCGGCGTGAAGTTTAATCAGGAAGACGTTTCCATCGACATGATGGGCATGCCTGTCTGTCGCGGCGGTCTGACTGTTCCCTTTGATGAGGACGAGGCTCTACGACGTTTCGAGGCGCCCGAGATCGTGATCTCGGCCGACCTGGGCGCAGGCGACGCGGCAACGACCGTGTGGACCTGCGACCTCACGCACGAGTACATCTCCATTAACGGTGACTACCGTTCCTAGATTCCAGGCACGCTGCGCATCTTGCCGCGATTGCGGACAGCGGAGCACGGCGCGATAACGATACGAAAGACGAGGCAGATTATGAAATTCGCACGCGATTGTCGTTCGAGCGAATCCAACGAAGCAACCGCGCAGCTGCTGTTCGAAGCGCTGCCGTGGATTAAAAACCTGACCGGCAAGACGGTCGTTATCAAGTATGGCGGAGCCGCCATGGTCGATGAGCAGCTGCGCCGCGACGTGATGAGCGACATCGTTTTGCTCAAGATCATCGGTATGCGCCCCGTCATCGTGCATGGCGGCGGCAAGGCTATCAACGAGGCGCTGAGCCATTACGATATTCCCGTCGAGTTTAAGAACGGCCAGCGCGTGACCACGCCGGCGACTATGGATATCGTGCGCGAGGTGCTGGGCGGCAAGGTCAACCAGGAGCTGGTCGCTGCCATCAACCACCACGGTAACCTGGCCGTGGGCGTGTCGGGCAGCGATGCCGGCACGCTCATCGCCGAGCCGCTCGACCCCGAGCTCGGTCGCGTGGGCAAAGTGACGCACGTCAACACCGACTATATCGAGCGCTTACTCGATAGCGAGTACATCCCCGTCATCGCTACCGTCGCGGCGGGGGAGGACGGCGGTTTCTTCAACATCAACGCCGACACCGCCGCCGGTGCCGTTGCCGCGGCGCTCCACGCGCATAAGGCGATCTTTTTGACCGATGTCGATGGCCTGTACAAGGACTTTAGCGACAAGGACTCGCTTATCTCCAACCTAACGCTCGACGAGGTTAACGAAATGCTCTACGGCGGCGAGGTCGATAAGGGCATGATTCCCAAGCTGCGCGCGGCCGTCGATGCGCTTACCGGCGGCGTATTTCGTGCCCACATCATTAACGGTACTACGCCGCATTCGCTGCTCCTGGAGCTGCTGACCGATGCCGGCGTCGGCACCGTGATCCATTCCACCGAGACGGCTTACGAGTTCGATACGCATCCGCATCCGCTTTCGACGTTTGCTGCGCGTCTGACCGAAAACCTTGACGAGGTCGAGAAGCTTCAGACGGTCTAGCTGACCCGCAGCCGCCCCATTCCTGCACCCATAGCCCCGCGCCGTCTGGCGCCCAACGAAAGGCATCCCATGTCACTTGCAGCTCAGCAATCGCTTGAATCCCATTACGTTATGCATACCTTTGGCCGCTCTCCGGTCGAGTTTGTCGAGGGTCACGGCATGAAGCTCACCGGCGACGATGGCCGTGAGTACCTCGACTTTCTTGCCGGCATCGGCGTGTGCAGCCTAGGTCATGGCGACCCGGCTGTGCTCTCGGCGCTCGAGGCACAGACCAAAAAGCTCATGCATGTCTCCAATTACTTCTACATCGAGCAGCGCGGACAGGTCGCGGCGCTGCTGTCCAAGCTTGCTAACGACGACGTAGATGGTGCGCGCGTGCTTGCCGATGCCGTTGTCGCCGGCGATGAGACCACGGCAGCTGCTCTTGGTGCCCCGGCTGCGGATGAGCAGGTTTGGGAGACCTTCTTTGCCAACTCTGGCGCCGAGGCCAACGAGGGCTCGATGAAGCTCGCGCGCCTGTACGCCAAGCGTGCCGGTAATGGCGGCAACACCATCGTGTGCATGCGCGGCGGCTTCCACGGCCGTACGCTCGAGACCATTGCCGCCACCATGCAGGATTGGTTGCAGGACAGCTTCCGCCCGCTGCCGGGTGGCTTTGTGGCCTGCGCGCCCAACGATGTGGATGAGCTGCGTGTGATCTTTAAGCAGCTGGGGAGCGAAATATGTGCCGTGATGCTCGAGCCGATCCAGGGTGAGAGCGGTGTGCATCCCATGACCGAGGAGTTTATGGCTACGGCGCGCGACCTGGCACACGAAGTGGGCGCCGTGCTTATCGCCGACGAGGTCCAGTGCGGCATCTTCCGCTCCGGCAAGCCGTTTGCATTCCAAACCTATGGCGTGGAGCCCGACATCATGAGCCTTGCCAAGGGCATTGCCGATGGCGTGCCCATGGGTGCCGTCGTGGCAAAGAAGGAGATTGCCGACGTGTTTAAGCCGGGCGACCACGGCTCGACCTTTGGCGGTAGCTGCTTGGCCGTCGCGGCGTGCGCCGCGACGCTCTCCGCGCTTGTGCGCGGCGATTATGCCGACCATGCTGCCAAGGTGGGTGCCTATATGGAGGCAAAGCTCGCCAAGCTGCCGCACGTGACCGAGGTACGTGGTCGCGGCTTGATGCTCGGCTGTGATTTGGATGATGCCGCGGGCGACGCGCATGGTGTTGTTGCCCGCGCGCTGGCCGCCGGTGCCGTGATCAACGCTACGGGTGCGCATACGCTGCGTTTCCTGCCGCCACTCGTCTGCGAGGAAGCCGACGTGGACAGTCTGATCGAGATCCTGTCGGGTGTTTTGGGCTAACGCGGCGCAATAACTCAATTTGGACCGAGTTCCGGACTGCGGACGTGCCCTATGCGGCATGATTCAGCGGTCTGGAGCCCGTTTTGCCTTAGATTTGCTAAGGCAGGGAGACCTGCTGGTCAAAAAACATCAAATATGAGTACTGTTACCGATTTGGTAGCAGCAATTTTGGACTAATAAGGCCAGATGGCAAGTCGAAATGGCGATGAATACACGATTTTGATCTGACTGTTAGTCCTTATAATGGACATATGTTGCGTAACTTAAGCAAATACTGTCTATTTATATGTTGCAAACAAAGTAGCAGTACTCATTTTTGCCATTTTTTGACCACGGCCTTTGTGACAGACGTGCTGGCGGGTTCGAATCCCATGCGCTGGGCCCAAAAAAGAAAGGCTCCCATTGCTGGGAGCCTATCAAATCAGTGGTGGGCGATGAGGGATGTCCGCGTGCGGCTCCGCCGCCCGCATCCGCTTCGTCGCTTCGCTCCTCGCGTGCTGCGCTGGAAAACGCTTCGCGTTTCCTCAGCTCCGCACCCTTGCGGGTTCGAATCCCATGAAATGGGCCCAAACAAAAACGGTCCCCGTTCGAGGACCGTTTCCAATTCCATGGTGGGCGTTGAGGGATGTCCGCGTGCGGCTGGCGCCGCCCGCATCCGCTTCGTCGCTTCGCTCCTCGCGTGCTGCGCTGGAAAACGCTTCGCGTTTCCTCAGCTCCGCACCCTGTCGGGTTCGAATCCCTCTGCGATGGGCCTGAAAAAAAGAAAGGCCTCCATCGCTGGAGGCCTAACAATTCGGTGGTGGGCGATGAGGGATTCGAACCCCCAGCCTTGTGCGTGTAAAGCACCTGCGCTAACCGTTGCGCCAATCGCCCGTGCGGAGAGAGTATAGCAAAACAATCGCCTCATTCACCTCATATCCATTAAAGGTAACTCGCGCGTGTCACAGCGGAGCTGATTCAGTTGAGATTGCCTGAACATTCCGCCCCTCTTTACGCCCTCGGGTATACTCAAAAGCTACTGATTCGATTTGATGCCCAGCAACAGCAGAGGGGATAGTATATGTGCGGTTTTGTCGGTTTTGTCGGTGGGACGGATAACCAATCCGAGGTGCTCACCAAGATGATGGACCGCATCGTCCATCGCGGTCCCGACATGGGCGGTCAGTTTATCGACGGCCGCGTTGCCCTGGGCTTCCGCCGCCTGTCGATCCTCGACCTGACCGAGGCCGGCGCTCAACCCATGGCCAACGAGGACGGCAGCGTCGTCATTGTCTTCAACGGCGAGATCTACAACTTCCAAGAACTCCGTTCCGAGCTCGAGGCCAAGGGCTACAAGTTCCACTGCGGCGCCGACACCGAGAGCCTCCTGCACGGCTACGAGGAGTGGGGCGAGGCCGTCCTCGATCGCCTGCGCGGTATGTATGCCTTCGTCATCTGGGACAAAAAGAAGAACAAGCTTTTTGGCGCCCGCGACATCTTTGGCATCAAGCCGCTTTACTACTATCCCATGGCCGATGCGGGCGACGGCGCTCCGGGCGTGCTCTTTGGTTCCGAGATTAAGAGCTTCCTGGACTACCCGCACTTCCACAAGGCGGTCAACAAAAAGGCTCTGCGTCCGTACATGACGCTGCAGTATTCGGCAACCGAGGAGACCTTCTTCGAGGGTGTCTACAAGCTGCCGCCGGCGCACTACTTTACCGTCGATATCCCGACCGGCAAGATGAACATCGAGCGCTACTGGGATTGCGATTACTCTGCCGTCGAGAAGCCGTTCGAAGAGTATGTCGATGAGCTGGACGAGGTCGTGCACGAGAGCGTCGAGGCCCATCGCATCGCCGACGTCAAGGTCGCGTCGTTCCTCTCCGGTGGCGTCGACTCCAGCTACATCGCCGCTTGCCTCATGCCCGACAAGACCTTCTCGGTGGGCTTTGACTACAAGAACTTCAACGAGACCAACTACGCCAAGGAGCTTTCCGATAAGCTCGGCGTCGAGAACGTTCGCAAGATGATTACCGCCGACGAGTTCTTCGGTGCACTCGAGGACATCCAGTATCACATGGACGAGCCGCAGTCCAACCTGTCTTCCGTGCCGCTGTGGTTCTTGGCCGAGATGGCTCGCAAAGACGTCACCGTCGTGCTTTCGGGCGAAGGTGCCGACGAGCTTTTTGGCGGCTACGCCTACTACGAGGACACGGTTCCGGTGCGCAAGTACAAAAAGATGGTGCCGCTGCCCATCCGTCGCGCGCTCGGTAACCTGGCGCTGCATATGCCGTACTTCAAGGGACATAACTTCCTGGTCAAGGGTGCCGAGATCCCCGAGAAGTCGTTCCTGGGACAGGCTCTGGTATGGCCGGAGCGCGAGGTCGACGGCGTGCTCAAGCCCGAGTACAACACCGGCGACGGCGCCTTTGAGCTCGCTGCACCCATCTACGCACGCGTGAAGGGTCAGCCCGAACTGGTCAAGAAGCAGTACCTGGACATGAACATGTGGCTCCCGGGCGACATTCTGCTCAAGGCCGACAAGATGTGCATGGCGCACTCGCTGGAGCTGCGCGTGCCCTTCCTGGACCGCAAAGTCATGGAGTTCGCCGAGCACATTCCCGATCGCTACCGCATCAACGAGAACGGCAACAAGCAGGTACTCCGCCACGCTGCCAACAAGTCGCTGCCCGATGAGTGGGCCACCCGTCCCAAGGTGGGCTTCCCGGTGCCGATTGTCTACTGGCTGCGCGAGCAAAAGTGGTACGACTATGTCAAGGAGTACTTCACCGCGCCGTGGGCAAGTGAGTTCTTCAATACCGACGAGCTCATGCACCTGCTCGATCTGCACTTTGCGGGCAAGGGCGATTTCCAGCGCAAGATCTATACGCCGCTCGTGTTCCTGGTGTGGTACAAGCGCTTCTTTATCGACGAGGACCAGCCCGCTGTTCAGGCTGCCTAGCCTCGGCTTACGAACGCCTGCGCGTAACGGCTCCTCCGGGAGCCGTTTTTGCGTGGGTGCGTTTCAGTTACTATAAAAGCCGTCCCTGCCAAATGGCTGAGAAAGGTGAAAGATGCACCATTCGGATTCCGCGACCGTGACCACGGTCGATACGCTTGCCAAGCTTCTCGACGTGTGCGGCGAGCTGCGCGCATCAGAGCAGGTTGACGAGCGCGCCGTGACCGGCTGCTCGTTTGATTCGCGCGCGGTCTCGGCAGGTGACGTATTCTTTTGCAAAGGTGCTGCCTTTAAGCCCGCGTTTTTGAGCATGGCGCTCGATGCGGGCGCCGTCGCATTTGTGTGCGAGGAGTCGCTGGTCGAGTCTCTGGAGCCGCTGGCGAAGGAGAGCGGTGCTGCGATGCTGGTTGTTGATAGTGTTCGCACGGCCATGGCCCTGTTGCCGCCGGAGGTCTACGACCGTCCCGACCACGACGTCAAGATCGTGGGCATCACCGGTACCAAGGGAAAGACCACGGCCGCTTTTATGCTCCAGTCGATTATCAAAGCGGCGGGCGAGTCCTGCGGCATGATCGGATCGGTGAGTACCGACGATGGTATCGAGTGCTACGAGAGCACCAATACTACGCCCGAGGCCCCCGAGGTCTGGCGCCATATCGCCAACTGCCGCACGTCCGGTCGCCAGTCCATGGTCATGGAGGTCTCGAGCCAGGCGCTCAAGTACCAACGCGTCGAGAATCTGCCGTTTGACGTGGCGTGCTTCCTCAACATCGGCCGCGACCACATCTCGCCGATCGAACACCCCACGTTTGAGGATTATTTTGAGAGCAAGCTCAGGATCTTTGACCAGGCAAAGACCGCCGTGGTGAATCTGGGCACCGAAGAGGTCGACCGTGTGCTGGGGGCAGCGTCGACGGCCGAGCGCTTGGTGACCGTTGGCGTCGAGCATCCCGAGGCGAGCCTGTGGGCAAGCGATGTCCGCATGGTTGGCTTTAGCATCGAGTTCAACTTGCATGGCCTGTGTGCCGACGAGTCCGAGGCGGGGGAGAAGGTCCTGCTGGGCATCGCGGGCGACTTTAACGTGGAAAACGCGCTGGTCGCTATCGCCGCTGCGCGCGAGATCGGCATCGGTATCGAGGCTATCAAGAAGGGCCTCTCCAAACTGCGTGTGCCGGGCCGTATGGAGGTCGTGGAGTCGAAGGACGGCCGCGTGATTTGCGTTGTCGACTATGCGCACAACCAGCTTTCGTTCCGTTCGCTTTTCTCGTCGGTGAAGCGCGCGTTTCCCGCTAGCCCCGTCATTGCGCTGTTTGGCGCTGCCGGCGGCAAGGCGCAGGAGCGCCGCGAGCAGCTTCCGCGCGAGGCCGCACCGTATTCCGACCTGATGATCTTTGCCAACGAGGATCCAGCTCACGAGGACCCGATGAAGGTCTGTCGCGAGCTTGCCGAGCATGTTCCCGACGATACGCCGAACAAGATCATCCTCGACCGCGAAGCCGCTGTGCATGCGGCGTTCAAGGCGGCGCGCGAGGAGTACGTCAACCCCGATGCTCCCACCATTGTCTTGCTGCTGGCAAAGGGTGACGAGGAGCTCATGCACGTGGGCGACGAGTTCGTGCCCATCGAGAGCGACCTTTCGTTGGCCAATCGCCTGATCGATGTTACCCAGTTTGACTAATGAACCATGATGGCGGCGGCGCCCTGAGTGCGCTGTCGCCATAAGCGTGTTCCCTCAATCAAAACATGCCGTCCAAGTCCAAACCCTTCTACGTAAACGGAGTAACCATGTCCCACAATACCCTGCCGACCGTTGCCGAGCTTTCGGGCGAGATGCGCGAGCGCTTGGCCACGGTCAAGTACGTCTTTACCGATCTGGATGCCACGATGCTTGCACCCGGCTCGTGCGTGCTACGCGACAACGACGGCAACCCCTCGACCAAACTCGTCGAGGCCGTCGTGGCGCTCGCTCGCGCTGGTATTAAGGTGGTTCCCACCACGGGCCGCAACCGTACCATGATCCACGAGGACGCGCGCGTGCTCGGCCTCAACTCCTACATCGGCGAGATGGGCGGCCTGGTCATGTACGACCTCAAAGCCAACGATTGGGAGTATCTGACCGGCGACATGCCCTACGACCCCTCTTGCGGCCTCACGCCGCACCAGGTGATCGAGCAGACCGGCGTGTGCGAGAAGATCCTCGCCCGCTGGCCGCACAAGATCGAGTATCACAACGACATGTCGACCGGCTACAAGTACCGTGAGGTCACCGTCGGCATGCGCGGCGATGTGCCCGACGATGAGGTTCAGGCCATCCTGGACGAGGCCGGCTGCGGTCTGATCTGGGCTTGCAACGGCCATCTGACGCATCTGTCCAAGCCGACGACGCTCGAGCTCGATCGCGTCGAGGACGGTCGCGCATTCAATATCAACCCCGCGGGCCTCAACAAAGGCGTCGCCATTGCGCGCTTCTGCGAGCACCTGGGGATCGAGCGCGAGGAGACACTCGCGCTCGGCGACTCCGAGTCCGACTTCTACATGGCCGATCACGTGGGCACGTTCTGCTTGGTCGAGAATGGCCTGACGAGCGCCGGCGCGCCCGAGTTCCTGGCTGCTTGCGAGAATGCTTTCGTTACGCGAGGCAAAATTGTCGACGGTTGGGCGGCGACGGCAGAGCTGCTGGTCGCGGCGCGTTCGTAGCGCGCCGCCGCCGCACTTGGACATGTCTTTTCGAGAGAGACTGGTGAGGTAATGTCCGATATCGAGAATCCGGCAGGCGACACGCGCCCGATTGGCGTGTTCGATTCTGGTTTGGGCGGTCTGACGGTTGCGCGCGCCATCGCGACGGCGCTGCCGCACGAGTCCGTCTACTACTTTGGCGACACCAAGCGCTGCCCCTACGGCACCCGTACCGAGGATGAGGTGCGCTCGTTTGCGTTGCAGGCGGGTCGTTGGCTTTCGAAGCACGACGTCAAGATTATGGTCATCGCCTGCAACACGGCGACCGCTGCGGCCTTGCGTCTGGCCCAGCAGGTGCTCGACGTTCCCGTGATCGGCGTGATCGCGCCGGGTGCCCGTGCGGCAATCAACAGCACCCGCTCGCGTCGCGTGGGCGTGCTCGCCACCAACCTCACCATTCGCTCGGGCGCCTACACGCGCGCCATTCAGGACCTGGATGCCGGCGTCGATGTATACGGCTGTCCTGCCTCGAGCTTTGTCGAGGTTGTCGAACACGAGCTCGCCTCGGGTGCACATCTGCAGGAACAGTGGCTTGAGAACGAGGATATCTTCGATACGCCTGCCGTGCGTGCGCTGGTGGGTGCCACGGTTGAGCCGCTGCGCGACCACGGTATCGATACCGTGGTACTCGGCTGTACGCATTTTCCGCTGTTGGTGGGACCTATCCGGCATGCGCTGGGGCCTGGGGTGCGCGTCGTGAGTTCCGCCGAGGAGACCACGCGCGAGCTGACCGATATCCTCACGCGCCGCGAGCAGCTGGCGGGCGACGCCGCCGAGCCGCAGCATCGTTTTGCCACGACGGCCGATAACATTGCCGAGTTTGCGGTGGCGGGTAGCTTTATCTTTGGTCAGCCGCTCAAGAGCATCGAACATATCGATATCGATGAGCTGAAATAGATGTAAGGCAGCCGTCAAGGCCTTCGCCACATCTTTTGCCGAAAGGATATTTCTATGGAGTATATGCAGGTCAACCGCGCTAACGGTCGCGCCGCCAACGAGCTGCGCCCCGTCAAGCTCACCCGTGGCGTCATGAAGCACGCCCACGGCTCGTGTTTGGCCGAGTTCGGTGACACGCGCGTGCTGTGCGCCGCCACTATCGAGGAGGGCGTGCCGGGCTGGCGAAAGGGAGCTAAGGCCGGCTGGGTGACCGCGGAATACGCCATGCTGCCGGCGTCGACCGGCAAGCGCTACAAGCGCGAGCACGCCAACCGCAAGGGCCGCTCCATGGAGATCGAGCGCCTCATCGGTCGCAGCCTGCGTACCGTCGTCAATATGAAGGCACTCGGCGAGTACACCGTTACCGTCGACTGCGACGTGATTCAGGCCGATGGCGGCACGCGTACAGCGAGCATCACCGGCGCCTGGGTGGCGCTGCGCGACGCCCTCGCCATGTGGGTCGAGGCGGGCAAGATCGAGCGCATCCCGCTTATCGGCCAGGTGGCTGCCATCTCCATGGGCGTTGCCGACGGCAATACGCTGCTTGACCTCGATTATTCCGAGGACAGCCATGCCGAGGTCGACATGAACCTCGTCGCCACCGACACCGGCGAGATGATCGAGCTCCAGGGCACCGGCGAGCAGGCGCCCTTTGACCGCAAACGCCTCACCGCCCTGCTCGACCTGGGCGACAAGGGTATCGCCGAGCTCATCGAGCTTCAGCGCCAAGCCATCGCCTAACCTGCCAAAAGGGACAGGTTTATTTTGGTAGGTTTTATCTGCTGAAATGCTGCGTTGAAAGGTCCGATCGCCTGAGAGGGGAGAGGTCAAGTGCCCAAACGCCCCTCACGCGGCTTGCTATAGAGACAAGGAGGCCAGTCATGGCACTTGAGAAGATTGACATCGACACCCTCGACCCGGCGGCGACCATCGTCGTGGCAACGGGCAACGCCCATAAGCTCACCGAGATCGAGGCCATTTTGGGCAAGGTCATGCCCGAGGTGCGCTTTGTGGCGCTCGGCCAGCTGGGTGATTTTGAGGATCCCGAGGAAAACGGCACGACGTTTTTGGAGAACGCCATCATCAAGGCCCAAGCCGCGGTTGAGGAGACGGGCCTTATGGCCATTGCCGACGATTCGGGCTTGGTCGTCGACGCGCTGGACGGTGAGCCCGGTGTGTATAGCGCGCGCTATGCGGGCGTGCACGGCGACGATGCCGCCAACAACGCCAAGCTTCTCGTTAACCTGGAAGGCGTGGCAGATGAGGACCGCACCGCGCGCTTTATGAGCGTCGTCGCGCTCATCGACACGGACGGTCTGGTTACCTATGGCGAGGGCGCCTGCGAGGGCGTTATCGCGCACGAGGGCCGCGGCGACCATGGTTTTGGCTATGACCCGCTGTTCCTGCCGGTCGACACGCCGGGCAAGACCATGGCCGAGCTGACGGCTGACGAGAAGAACGCCATCAGCCATCGTTTCCACGCGCTCGAGCATCTGTCCGCCAAGCTGACGGGCGAGGAGTAGGCCATGCGTGCGGTGGTGCAGCGCGTGCTCAACGCCGGCGTGACGGTCGACGGCGAGTGCGTGGGCCGCATTGGACGCGGCTACCTGGTGCTGCTGGGTGTGGGCCATGGCGATACGCGTGCCGAGGCCGACAAGCTGTGGGGCAAGCTCCGCGGGCTGCGTATCAACGAGGACGAGAACGGCAAGACCAATCTGGCACTTGCCGATGTCGACGGCGAGGTGCTCGTGGTGTCGCAGTTCACGCTGTTCGCCGACTGCCGCCACGGTCGCCGTCCGTCGTTTACGGATGCCGGCGCACCCGATGTTGCCAACGAGCTCTACGAGTACTTCCTGACGCTTGTGCACGAGGACGTTGAGCATGTGGCGCACGGTATCTTTGGCGCCGACATGAAGGTCGACCTGGTCAACGACGGCCCATTCACCATCGTCTTGGACACCGACAACCTTTAGGTTACGCGGTTTTACCAAACCGCGTAACAACTGGTCATGCGAGGTTGTCGTCTGGTACGTATTTGGGACGGGGCTTATTTAGCTACTTGCGTATGGCCACAACAGGGTGCTATAGTATTAGAGTTTTGTCTATCTTAGGGGTATTATCCCCTTTTTGAATTGCACCTTCTGGAGGCCCTGTTCATGGAAGAGATGGAAGTCAATCACGTCGACGACATCCACGAGAAGCTGACCGATATGGTGGGCGATCGCGTCAAGGTTAAGGCCAACATGGGCCGTACCCGCGTCGTCGAGCGCATGGGCACCATCAAGAGCGTCCACCCCGCCGTCTTTATCGTCGAGGTTGACGAGCGTCGCGGCCGCAAGTCGCGTCAGTCCTACCAGTATATCGATGTCCTCACCGGTCAGGTCGAGCTGTTCGACCCCGAGAGCGGCGAGCACATCTTTACCCCGCTCGGCAATCAGCTCGAGGAGCATTAACGGTGACCGATCGGTCCCTGACTCTTTCCGCGCCGGCAAAGATTAACCTCTACCTGGGGGTTCATACCGAGCGCGATGACCGCGGCTACCACAGGGTCGATTCCCTGATGGCAGCCGTCGGTCTTTCCGATACCGTGACGGTCACGCCGGCGCAGGCGCTGACCGTCCAGACGGTTCCAGCATCAGATTTTCCCATGCAAAAGAATACGGCGTATCGGGCTGCGGTTGCTATGGCCGAGCATTATGGTCGCGAGGCAAACATCTGCGTGACGATTGAGAAGCGCATTCCATTGTGCGCTGGCTTGGGCGGCCCCTCGACGGATGCGGCCGCGGTCATTGTCGCCTTGGCGGAGCTCTGGGGCATTGATCGCACCGACCCAGCGCTCGACGATATTGCGCGGGGCATTGGTGCCGACGTCCCGTTCTTTTTGCACGCGAGTCCTGCGTTCTACGTAGGTGGGGGAGACGTGCTGGCAACTGAGTACCCCGCGCTGCCCGCGACGCCCGTCGTGCTGGTCAAGCCGCGCGAGGCAAGCGTTTCGACAATTGAAGCCTATCGACGTTTTGACGAGGCCCCGGTGCCTGCGGACAAGCCCGGCGCGATAGCTTCTGCCTTGCGTGCTGGTGATGCCGAGACGGCATATGCACTCATCCATAACAACCTTGGTGTCATTTCCGCACAGATGGAGTCGCAGATTCAAACGGTCCTCGACTGGCTGCGTAAACAGGACGGAACCGTTGCTGTAGATGTGTGCGGATCGGGTGCCTGCTCGTTTGCCATTTGCGACACCGCTGCCACGGCCGAAAGGCTTGCCGATGCTGCCCAGCAAAATGGCTGGTGGGCCTGCGCGACTGAGCTTATTTCCAACACGGTTCAAATCGACGCGCCAAAGAAATAAAAATTTCTCTAGCACGCGGCGAAAATCTTTGTTACTATAGTCGAGCTAACGGGTTGTGGCTCAGTTTGGTAGAGCACTGCGTTCGGGACGCAGGGGTCGCTGGTTCAAATCCAGTCAACCCGACCAGAGCATAAGGAGGGACCGCTTCTTGCGGTCCCTTTTTTTAGCTAGTGTTGTGATACCGCGATACCCGCGGTATACTCATTCGAGCTTGTCTCGCTGTATTGTGGAGGTCTACATGTTTGGACTGAGGGCTCCTGAGCTCATCATTATTCTCGTCGTTGTCCTGATTATCTTCGGGCCCAAGAACCTGCCGAAGCTCGGCAAGTCCCTCGGCTCTACCGTCAAGAATATCCGTGAGGGTATGGAGGGCGACGATAAGGCCGAGACCAAGCAGGCCGAGGAGGTCGTGGTCGAGCAGTCCGAGGAGGACAAGGAGATCGCTGAGCTCGAGGCCAAGCTCGCTGCTGCCAAGAAGAAGCAGGCAGAGGACAGCGACGCGGACGCAGAGTAGTCCCATCCCTTTGGGGTGAGCACCTGACCGGCTTGCCCGCAGGCTAGCCGGTCTTTTTCGTTTTGTTGACAGTTGATTGTTTGATCAGAGTTGGGGAGATATCCGTATGGACGCAAGCCAGATCGTACTGACCGCTGAGGGCCGCCAGAAGCTCGTCGAGGAGCTCGCTTGGCGTGAGGGCGATTACGCCAAGGAGATCGTCGAGGACATCAAGGAAGCCCGCGCGTTCGGCGACCTTTCGGAGAACTCCGAGTACGACGCCGCTAAGGACAAGCAGGCCCAGAACGCCGCTCGTATTGCCGAGATCCAGGCCATCCTCGCCAACGCTCAGGTTGCTGCCACCACGGGCGACCTGACCGTCTCCATCGGTTCCACCGTTTCGCTGATTGATCCCAACGGCGAGGTCATGGAAGTCACGCTCGTCGGTACCACCGAGACCAACTCGCTCGAGCACAAGATTTCCAACGAGTCTCCGGTCGGTCACGCCATCATCGGTCACGGCGAGGGCGACTCCGTCGAGGTCGTTACGCCTTCCGGCAAGACTCGCGTCTACACCATCGCCAAGATCGCACGCTAGACCACGGTCCCGCGTAAAGGTATGTTTTCGCTCCCTGGGACCGAATCCTGGGGAGCGTTTTAGTTTGAGGAGCTAACTTATGGCAGAGAACCAGAACGCCGCCGATCAGGCATCGACGCTCAACGACGAGCGCGCCACCCGCCTGGCCAAGCGCGCCGCCCTGTTCGAGGCGGGCCAGAACCCCTATCCCGAGCACTCTGAGCTTGAGGACTACGTCGCCGATATCGAGACTAAGTACGCCGAGCTTGCCGATGGCGAGGACACCGAGGACGTCGTGAAGATCGCCGGCCGCGTGGTCGCCAAGCGCGGCCAGGGCAAGATAATGTTCATCGTCGTGCGCGATGCGACTGCCGAGATTCAGCTGTTCTGCCGCATCAACGACATGGACGAGGCTGCCTGGAATACGCTCAAGGCCCTCGACCTGGGCGACATCCTGGGCGTGACCGGCGTGGTCGTGCGCACCCAGCGCGGCCAGCTTTCCGTTGCCCCTAAGAGCGCGACCCTGCTTTCCAAGGCCGTTCGTCCACTGCCCGAGAAGTTCCACGGTCTTTCCGACAAGGAGACCCGCTATCGCCAGCGCTATGTCGACCTGATCGCCAACGACGACGTTCGCGAGACCTTCCGTAAGCGTTCGCAGATTCTCTCTACCTTCCGTCGCTTTATGGAGTCCGACGGTTACATGGAGGTCGAGACCCCCATCCTGCAGACCATCCAGGGCGGCGCTACCGCCAAGCCGTTCATTACCCACTTCAACGCGCTCGATCAGGAGTGCTACCTGCGTATTGCCACCGAGCTCCATCTCAAGCGCTGCATCGTCGGTGGTTTTGAGCGCGTGTTCGAGATCGGCCGCATCTTCCGTAACGAGGGCATGGACCTTACCCACAACCCCGAGTTCACCACGATGGAGGCCTACCGTGCCTTCTCCGACCTCGAGGGCATGAAGGCACTCGCCCAAGGTGTCATCAAGGCTGCCAACAAGGCCATCGGCAACCCCGAGGTCATCGAGTACCAGGGCCAGACCATCGACCTTTCTGGTGAGTGGGCCAGCCGTCCCATGACCGACATCGTCTCCGACGTGCTCGGCAAGCAGGTCACCATCGACACGCCGGTCGAGGAGCTTGCTGCCGCCGCGCGCGAGAAGGGCCTGGAGATCAAGCCCGAGTGGACTGCCGGCAAGATCATCGCCGAGATTTACGATGAGCTGGGCGAGGACACCATCGTCAACCCCACGTTCGTGTGCGATTACCCCATCGAGGTCAGCCCGCTCGCCAAGCGTTTTGAGGACGACCCGCGTTTGACCCACCGCTTTGAGCTGGTCATCGCCGGCCACGAGTACGCCAACGCATTCTCCGAGCTCAACGACCCGGTCGACCAGGCTGAGCGCTTTGCTGCCCAGATGGCCGAGAAGGCCGGCGGCGACGATGAGGCTATGGAGTATGACGAGGACTACGTGCGCGCCCTCGAGTACGGTATGCCTCCCGCGGGCGGCATTGGCATTGGTATCGACCGCGTGGTCATGCTGCTTACTAACCAGGCTTCTATCCGCGACGTCCTGCTGTTCCCGCACATGAAGCCCGAGAAGGGTTTCCAGTCCGGTGCCGCTGCCGCCAAGGCTGCCGAGGCCGGCAACGCCGCGAGCCCATTCGTTACGTCGCTTAAGCCCACGCTCGATTACTCCAAGATCGCCGTTGAGCCGCTGTTTGAGGAGTTCGTCGACTTTGATACCTTCTCCAAGAGCGATTTCCGCGCTGTGAAGGTCAAGGCATGCGAGGCCGTCAAGAAGTCCAAGAAGCTGCTGAACTTTACGCTCGACGACGGCACCGGCACCGACCGCACCATCCTCTCCGGTATTCACGCTTATTACGAGCCCGAGGACCTGGTTGGCAAGACCTTGCTCGCCATCACCAACCTGCCTCCGCGCAAGATGATGGGCATTCCCAGCTGCGGCATGCTCATCAGTGCCATCCACGAGGAGGAGGGCGAGGAGCGTCTCAACCTGATCCAGCTCGACGCTTCCATCCCCGCCGGCGCAAAGATGTACTAATTAGTTACGCGGTTCTACGAACCGCGTAACGGCTCGACGCTGCGCGGGCCGCATTTGGACAAACTGACGTTCAACTTCAAGGGCGCGACCAAAAGGTCAGCGCCCTTTCGTTTCACGTCACCTTGTCACAAATGCGACCCGCTCGCTGGCGTTGCCAATACATCGACGTTGTCGGAGTAGTCATTGGGGACGTTCTTAAACGACTAGTCGTTGGGGACGTTCTTAAACGACTACCCAATGGCTATTGCGAACATGGCTCGCATGACAGCCGTCTCTTTTATGTTTCCTTTAGCCGTCGCTGTCTAGGATGGGGGTTAGTCGATAGGAAGGGAGCACCGGGATGGACGATGCGAGCGAGCGCGCGATTGAAGAGGACATGCTCGATCAGTTCAATTACTTTGATGATGAGGACGAGGAGCTGATCGACCGTCGCGAGCCAGCGCCGCTTGATTCCTTTGATCTGGTCGATGAAGAGACTGATGAGGTTGAGGACGAATCAACGGAGCCCCCACAGCCTTCGCGCCTTGACTCGCTGCTTTCGAGAGCCCCCATGCACCACGGCGTTCGTGCCGGCGCGCTCCATATGAAAACTGATTGGCACCAGATCGTGACGGCAGGCGATGAGCTTGCCGTCGATGCGCCACTCACCGACAAGTCATCCATCATCTGCCGCACCGGCATGCTTATGCTGGCAAGCGGAACAGGTGCCTGGCGCGTGCGCGATACCATGAATCGTGTTGCTGCCGTACTCGGCGTCACGATTCACGTCGACCTGAGTCTTCTGTCGTTTGAGTGCACTTGCATCGAAGATGGCCACTGCTTTAACGAGGTTGTCAGCCTGCCCACAACGGGAGTCAATACCCATCGCATTTGGATGATGGAGAGTTTCCTCAAGGAAATCGAGACCTATGGTCGTCGCTTCACGGTACACGAGTATCACGAGATGCTCAGGACCGTTGAGAGCTCAAAGCCCGATTACTCTCCCTGGCAACAGGGCCTTGCGGCAGCCTGTGCTTGCGGCGCCTTCGTCTTTTTGCTCGGCGGCGGCCCTATCGAGATGGCCTGCGCGTTTGTGGGCGCGGGTGTCGGCAACTTTGCCCGCTCCCATATTCTCAAGCAAGGCCTTGGTCAGTTCAGCGCGCTGACGACCGGCGTTGCGCTCGCTTGCGTTTCGTATCTGCTGGCATTGCTCGGCCTTGGCCAGGTCATACCGGGGGCAATGTCGCACCAAGAAGGCTATATCGGCGCCATGCTCTTTGTGATTCCCGGCTTTCCGCTCATTACGGCAGGCCTCGACATCGCTAAGCTCGACATGCGAAGCGGTATCGAACGTCTTTCGTATGCTGTATCGATTATTGTGATGGCGACGCTCGTAGGTTGGATGGTTGCCGAGTGTGTTGGCCTGGCGCCGGACGACTTTGCGCCGCTCGGCCTTTCGCCGCTTGCTCTTACGCTCCTGCGCGTGGTGATGAGCTTCGTTGGCGTATTCGGCTTCTCGGTGATGTTCAACAGCCCGGTAAAGATGGCCGCGGCAGCTGGGCTGATCGGCGCCGTGTCCAATACCCTGCGTCTGACCCTTGTCGATGCGCCGACGATGATTCCCTTCCTGGGCCTCAGCACGGGAATGCCTCCCGAGGCAGCAGCGTTTATCGGCGCGCTGGTATCGGGTCTGCTGGCAAGCTTGGCCGAAGTCAAGCTCACCTACCCGCGCATCGCCCTCACGGTGCCTTCGATTGTCATTATGGTGCCCGGTCTGTATCTCTATCGCTCTATGTATTACATGTGCACCTTCGACACAGTCAATATGCTCGGCTGGTTTGTGCGCGCAGTGCTCATCGTAGCGTTTCTGCCCGTTGGCTTGGGCGTGGCGCGTACGCTCACCGACCCTCGCTGGCGCCACACCAGCTAATTGGTACAGGGGGGGGCAGGTTACTTTGCACCAAATGAGTTGCGGTGAAATAGGGACTGAATTGCTGCTTAACGGGTCAAAACAGTCCGTATTCCACCGCAACTTATGGGGTCGGGGGATTATCGGTGCCCTGCATCTTCATAAACTCAACGCTTACGAAGCGCATGCGTTTCGTGCTAGGCTGGTTCCACCACATAAGTAGTCGCAGACGCACGTACCACGGGCGGGCGAGATGAAGTCCCAGTAACTCCATCTCGCCCGCCCGTTTTTGTTGGCGCCGCCGCGACGTAACGCGGAAAGGAATCTGCCCTTCATGCCTATCAACAAACGAGAGAGCCTGCTGTTCACCTTTATCATGTGCTTTTGCATGGTGCTCTGGATGAGCATCTACAACGTTGCCCTGCAGCATGGGGCCATCAACGGCGAGGTCGTTGCCGCTGCGTGGCTCGGCTTCCCCGTTGCCTGCATTTTTGCCATGTGCTGCGACTGGTTCGTCGCCAGCCCGCTCGCCAAGGGTTTCGCCTTTAAGTACTTGGTCACGCCGGGCAAGAGCTCGCCGCTTGCCATGACGCTCGCCGTCAGCTCCTGCATGGTCGTTCCCATGGTCATCATCATGTCGCTGTACGGTGCCTGCGAGGGTCTGACGCACATGCCCGGCGGCATCCTTGCGAACCTGTATTCCGTGCCCGCGATCTGGATGATCAACATCCCGCATAATTTTGTGATGGCGCTGCCGTGGAACCTTTTGGTAGCCGGTCCGATTTCCCACTTCGTCTTCCGTCGCGCCTTCCCTGTGGGGACGGTTTTCGAGGAGGAGCATGCCGAGCTCTTGGAGCAGGCTATGGCTCCTGAGTGCGAGTAGCTCGCTTAGGGATCTGCTGAGCGCGGGCGACTTGCTTGGTTGGAGCCCTAAGCGTGGATAGCTCTCTCGGCGACATCGCGGGCGTGAGCGGTGCGCATGACCGGAGGGCCCGTGCTGCTCCGTTGCCCGACGTGCTAGCGCGCAGAACAATCTGTTGGTGCATTCGGCGGCTGCTGAAGCGTTTCGGCAGCCGCTTTTTATACGGAGTTTAAATACAACAGTCTGTTGTATTACGTAGAGTGGTAAATCTCTAGCAGGAAAAATGCGAGAGACGGAGCATTATGGCGTTGCTAGTAGGACTGGACGTAGGGTCGACGACGACCAAAGTTTACGCGATGCACGAGGATATGACCGAGGCGTGGTGGGGATATCGCCGCCACGGGGCGTGTCAGACAGCGAGCGTGCGCGCCATGCTCGGCGAGCTCGCCGAGCGCTTTCCCCATGAGTCGCTGCGCGTTGCGGTGACCGGCTCGGGTGCGCGCGATATCGCGACCGCGCTGGGCGCCTCGTACGTTCAGGAGGTGGTCGCCAACGCGCTCGCGATCAGCAGGTTCTATCCGCAGACGCGCTGCGCCATCGAGCTGGGCGGCCAAGACGCCAAGATGATCTTCTTCTGCACCAACGATAAGGGAGACATCGAGGTTGCCGACATGCGCATGAACGGCTCGTGCGCAGGCGGTACCGGTGCATTTATCGACGAGATGGCAAAGCTCATGGGGGTCGGCACCGAATCGGGCGAGTTCGAGCAGCTCGCAAGCCGGGGAACGACCGTCCACGAGGTCTCGGGCCGCTGCGGCGTGTACGCAAAGACCGATATCCAGCCGCTGCTCAACGAGGGCATTCCTACCACCGACCTGGCGCTTTCGGCGCTTCACGCGGTCGCCCGCCAAACGATCGGCGGTCTGGCCCAGGGTATCGACATCGAGCCGCCGGTAATCTTCGAGGGCGGTACGCTCGCCTACAACCCCACGCTGGTCCGCGTGTTCCGGGAGCAACTGAATCTATCGGACGATCAGGTTATCGTCCCGCGCGATCCGCAGATCATGGTCGCGCGCGGTGCCGCCCTGTCGCTGACCGACATGTTCGCATCGTCCCAACCGATCGACCTTCCCGACGCTTTTGTCCGGCTGGATAAGCTCGAGACGGTCGCGCCCGCAAGCGGGGAGGGACGTCTTGCCCAGCCCTTTTTTGCCACACCTGCCGAGCAGGCGGATTTTACGGCACGCCATGGCAAAGAGACGCCGGCAAAGGGTCCGGATGCGTATGCGCCCGGAGAGACGGTGCGTGTGGCGCTCGGTATCGATTCGGGGAGCACGACGACCAAGTTCGCCCTGGTCGATGAGGCGGGTGAGCTTGTCGATTCGTTCTACGCGTCTAATAACGGCAGACCGCTCGACGTCGCCCAACAGGGTCTTGTCAGCTTGAAGAACCGCTGGGAGACAGCGGGAGTCACGCTTGCGATCGATGCCGTGGGCACCACGGGATACGGCGAGGAGCTTTTCGCGCGCGCGTTCCACGCCGACTACCATACGGTCGAGACGGTCGCGCACGCCCGCGCCGCGTGCGCATGCGTTCCCGATGCGACCTTCGTGCTCGACATCGGCGGACAGGATATGAAGGCCATCTGGCTCAACCACGGCGTGCTGACCGATATCGTCGTCAACGAGGCGTGCTCTGCGGGCTGCGGCTCGTTCCTCGAGGGTTTTGCCAAAAACCTCGGAATAGCCGTTGAGGATATCGCGACCGAGGCATTTTCGTCCAAAGCCCCCGCCGTTCTCGGCAGCCGCTGCACGGTGTTCATGAACAGCAGCGTCGTTTCCGAGCAGCGGCGCGGTAAGGGTCCGGGCGACATCATGGCCGGTCTCTGCCGTTCGATTATCGAGAACGTGTTCACCAAGGTCATTCGCGTTTCAAATCTCAACCGTCTGGGCGACAAAGTCGTCGTCCAGGGCGGCACGTTCCGAAACGACGCGGTGCTGCGCGCATTCGAGCAGTATCTGGGCAAACCCGTCACGCGTGCGCCCCACCCGGGGCTGATGGGCGCTATCGGTATCGCCCTGCTCGCGCGCGAGGAATGCCGCAAGGGCGACGCCGGCACGTCGTTTATCGGGCTCGATGCCGTGGAGCGCTTCGAGCATCGCGAGTTCGGCGGCGTTACCTGCCGTCGGTGCAACAACCGCTGCCAGCGCGCGGTCGTGGCATTTGGCGACGGCTCGCTTTACGTCACGGGCAATCGCTGCCCGCGCGGCGGCGCCATCTCATGGGATGAGCTCGTGCGCGAGGTTCCCGCGGCGGAGGAGCTGCGTCCGCAGGGTGCTTGCGAGGCACAGGCACCCGGCACGGGGCGCGACCGGACCGCGGCTGCCCCCAATCTCTTTGTCGACCGCGAGAAGCTGCTGTTCGAGTCGTACCCCACGGTTCCCGTCTGCGGGGGGCGCGATGTCACGATCGGCATTCCCCGTGTGCTTGAGTTCTGGGACACCATGCCGTTCTGGTCGACGTTCTTCAGCACGCTCGGCTTTAAGGTGCGCGTCTCGGGACGCAGCACCAAGGCGATGTACGAGCGCGGTCTGGCGCACGTCACATCCGACACCGTGTGCTTCCCGGCCAAGCTCGTCCACGGGCACATCCGCAATCTCGTCGACGCCGGCGTCGACCGCATCTTCATGCCCATCATCACGACGGTGCCCACCGAAAACACCGCCTCTACCAGCGAGTGGATGTGCGCCGTCGTAAAGGGATACCCCTACGTGATGCGCAATTCCGATAACCCGGAGGAGCGTTTCGGCGTTCCGTTCGATACGCCGCTGTTCCACTGGTACGACGAGGGCGACCGAAACCGCCAGCTCAAGGCGTGGTGCAAGGAGACCTTCGATATCGATGCCGACCTGGTTGCCAAGGCGACCGAGCAGGCGGACCGCGCGCAGGAGACGTTTGAGAACCAGCTGCAGCTGCGCGGCAGGCAGGTGCTCGAGAACGTGCGCGAGGACGGCGGCTACGCGGTGGTGATCGCTTCGCGCCCGTACCACAACGACCCGCTGGTCAACCACGGGCTGCCCAAGCTCTTCTCTGAGCGCGGCATCCCCGTGCTGACGCCCGATGCGGTGCCGGGGGTCTGCAACGTCGATCTTTCCAACAGCCGCATCGACATCGTGAACAACTACCATGCGCGCATGCTGTCGTGCGCGGTCATCGTCGCATCGACGCCCGAGCTCGAGCTCGTGCAGATGGGCAGCTTCGGCTGCGGCCACGATGCGTATCTCACCGACGAGATCGCGCGCATGATGGGCGAGATGGGCTCCAAGGTTCCGATGATGATCAAGCTCGATGAGAGCGACGTCGCCGGTCCCATGGGCATTCGCGTGCGTTCGTTTATCGAGTCGGTCAACCGTCGTCGCGCGGAGGAGCGTGCCGAGGGCGCCCGGGTGCACGCGGTCCATCCGCTCGACGACCCGTATAAGGTCAAGTACACCAAGCGCGACCGGCACGACAAGATCGCGCTGGTCCCCAACACCTCCCATGCGTTCTGCAGGCTCATGACCGCGGCGATGCGCAATCAGGGCGTGCGCGCCGAGGCCCTTGATATCGGGCGCGAGGATGCCATCCGCCTGGGCAAACGCTATGTGCACAACGACATCTGCTTCCCCGCGCAAATCGTGATCGGCGAGGCGCTCGCGGCACTCGAGAGCGGTAAGTACGACCCGCACGACGTCGCCGTGGTGACTGGCAAGTATATCGGCGACTGCCGCCTGACGCACTACATGCCCCTGCTGCGCCGCGCGCTCGACGACGCGGGATACGACTATGTCCCGGTGCTCACCAACGACGACGTCGATGCCCACAATGCGCATCCGGGCTTCAAGCTCGGCCTTGGCCCGAGCATCCAGATCGCCTACGGTCTTCCCATGATCGATGCCCTCGAGGCCATGCTTAGGCGCATCCGTCCCTACGAGCTCGAGAAGGGCGCGGCGGACGCTGCGTTCGACCGCGCGCTCGATGAGGTTATCGAGGGCATGGAGCGCTCCGGGCTGAGAGGCCAGGCGACGGGCTTCAAACGCGCGCTTGCGATCATGGACGCCGTTCCGTACGACCGCTCGAACCCGCATCCGACCGTTCTCATCGTGGGCGAGTACCTGCTCAATTTCCATCTCGGCGCCAACCACGAGATCGAGCGCTACCTCGAGGACAACGGGCTCGAGGTCATCGAGGCGCGCATGACCGACGTGATCCGCAAGACCTATTTCTACAAGCATGCGCAGTCGCGCGAGTTCCACGTCGACCTGTCGCTGCCCGAAAAGGCCTGGTACGCCACGGCGGACAACCTGTTCGAGCTCGCGCACGACCGTTGCGACCGCCTGGGCGCGGCGAGCCCGCTCTACGAGCCGCCGACGCGCATGCCCGAGCTCGTGCGCGCGAGCGATAAGATCCTGCACCATACGTTCGATGCGGGCGAGGGCGTGCTGATTCCAGCGGAGATCCTCGAGCACGCCAAGCGCGGCTGCCGCAACTTCGTGATCCTGCAGCCGTTCGGGTGTCTGCCCAACCATGTCGTGGGGCGCGGGCTCATCCATGCGCTCAAGGAGCAGTATCCCACGGCGCAGTTCCTGCCGCTCGACTACGATCCCGACGTGAGCTTCGCCAACGTGGAGAACCGTCTTCAGATGCTCATCATGAACGCCAAGGCGCAGGGGTGCGGTGAGGCGCATGGCGAGACCGCGTAAGGACGCCGATGCGCCCGATGCACGCACCCGTATCATCGAGGCGTTTTGGGAGCTCATCGAGAACAACAGCATCTTCGAGCTGTCGGTTGGCGAGGTGACCCGCGCCGCCCAGTGCAATCGCGGAACGTTTTACTACTATTTTCACGATTTCGATGAACTCGTCGCCATCGCCATAGCCCAGCTGCTGCAGGATAACGAGCTCATCACCGATGCCCTCTGGCATTTTTCGAGCGAGGGCGACCTTTCGGCGTTCGACCGGCGCGACGTCCGCTGCCTGCTGCGGCGCATCGTCATCACCATGAGGGCGGGTGCCGCCGAGCAGGTCGTGCAGGGCATCCATACGATCATCATCGACCGCGTGAGAGAGATCGTCCACCCCGACGGAGAAGAGCTCAAGGCAGATTCGAGCTTTGCGGTGGGCTTTCTGGTCTCGGGCATCATGGGCTTTGTGATGGCGGTCGGCTTTGCCCGGGAGGGCGGCGAGGAGATAGACCTCGAGCAGCTGGGGGACAGCGCGTGCGCGTACCTGAGGGCGGTCGCCATGCAGACGGTGGAAACGGTCGCGCAAGTCGAGGGCGTCGATACATCCGAGCTGCTCGAACGCGTCTCCAAGGAGGCCGATGCCTATCGCGCATCGCGTGCGACGAGTCCCGACGTGGTGAAAGACGCCTAGGGTTTCTCTTGCGGGGCGCCTGTCGCGCATCGCGCGGTGAGTCCCGCGATGCGGTCATAACCTGCATTCATGTGAGCCGGGTTTATAGATATTCCTCCAGCTGTTAACATAGACAACCTGTGGGTAAAGAGACAAAAGCGCCGCCGACGGGCGGGCGTTTTGATTTCGATGAGCTCATGTAAGGAAACGAGCATGTTAGATAGATTTACCGATCGTGCGCGTAAGGTCATGTCCATGGCCAAGCAGGAGGCGCTCGATCTTCATTCAAATAAGGTGGGCACCGAACACCTGCTGCTCGCGCTTGCCAAGGAGGATGAGGGCATTGCCGCCGAGGCACTGCGTTCGCTCGATATCTCCTACGATGACATCATGGACACGCTCAAAGAGGTCCAGACCACGGTTCCCGAGCCCAGTGAGGAGACCGAGGCGGCCAAGCTCGCCTTTACGCCGCTCGTCATTAGCGTGATGGAGCGTTCATTCCGCGTGGCGCGTGAGAACAACCAGACCTACGTGTCGACCGAGCACTTGCTGATCGGCATCGTCGAAGAGGGCAACGGCATGGCCATGGACATCCTCATGCGCCTGGGTGTGTCGTCCGCCTCTATCAAAAAGGCTATCGAGAAACTCACCGCCAAGGACCAGGACAAGAAGCGTCCACTCGCCGGCGCCGGTGCTGGTCGTCCCGGTACGGGCCTGCCGTTCTTTAGCGGCTCGGATGCCTCTCAGCAAAAGGGGAGTGGCACCGATACGCTTAAGCAGTTCGCGACCAACCTCACGCAGAAGGCGCGCGACGGCGAGCTCGACCCTGTAATTGGTCGCGAAAAGGAAGTCCAGCGTATGATGGAAATTCTTTCGCGCCGTACCAAGAACAATCCGCTTATTCTGGGCGACCCCGGCGTGGGCAAGACGGCCATCGTCGAGGGCCTGGCTCAGCAGATTGCAGCCGGCAACGTGCCCGAGAACCTCATGAACCAGAATATCTGGACGCTCGACCTGCCGGGCCTCGTGGCGGGTGCCAAGTATCGCGGCGAGTTTGAGGAGCGCCTCAAGAACGTGATCCAGGAGGCCACCGAAGCCGACGACGTCATCCTGTTTATCGATGAAATGCACACCATCATCGGTGCCGGTTCTGCCGAGGGCTCCATCGACGCGAGCTCCATGCTCAAGCCCGTGCTTGCGCGCGGCGCCTTCCAGATTATCGGCGCCACCACGGCCGAGGAATTCCGCAAGTACCTCACCAAGGACCCGGCCTTTGAGCGTCGCTTCCAGACCATCGATGTCGAGGAGCCGAGCGTCGAGGACACGGTCAAGATTCTGACCGCGCTCAAGCCGCGCTACGAGGAGCACCACCATGTGCGCTACACGCAGGGCGCTATCGAGGCTGCCGCGAACCTTTCCAACCGCTACATCCAGGATCGCTTCCTGCCCGATAAGGCCATCGACCTCATCGACGAGGCCGGTGCCCGCGCTCGCATCGCCGCGAATCGCGCGCCCGAGCCGGTGCGTGAGGCCGAGCATCGCGTGGAGGAGCTTAAGGCCGCCGCGCAGGAGGCCACCGAGAGCGACGACATGAACAAGGTCGCCGAGATCACCGATCAGCAGAAGGCCGCCGAGATTGAACTCGCCGAGGCCAAGGCCGCCTGGACCGCCGAGCTCGACGCCAGCCCGCTCACCATCGATGTGAGTCAGATCGCCGATATCGTGTCCGTGACTTCGGGCGTGCCGGTGTCCTCGCTTACCGAGAGCGAGAGCCGTCGCCTGCTGCAAGCCGAAAGCGTGCTCAAGACGCGCATCATCGGTCAGGATGAGGCTGTCGAGGCAGTTGCCAAGGCCGTGCGCCGCAGCCGTTCGCCGCTCAAGGACCCGCGTCGCCCCGGCGGCAGCTTTATCTTCCTGGGTCCCACCGGCACGGGCAAGACCGAGCTCGCCAAGACGCTCGCCGAGTACCTCTTTGGCAGCAAGGATGCACTCATCAGCTTCGACATGTCCGAGTTCGGTAGCGAGTTCGAGGTCTCCAAGCTCATCGGTAGCCCTCCGGGTTACGTTGGTCACGACGAGGGCGGCCAGCTCACCAAGGCCGTTCGTCGCCACCCGTACTCGGTCGTGCTGTTCGACGAGATCGAGAAGGCGCACCCCGATATCTTCAACATCTTGCTGCAGGTGCTGGAGGAGGGCCGCCTGACCGATAGCCAGGGCAAGACGGTCGACTTCCGCAACACCGTGATCATCATGACGTCCAACGTGGGCGCTCGCGAGATTGCGCAGGATGCGAGCGTTGGCTTTGGCACCACCGGCGAGCAAGGTCTCACGTCGAGTGAGATCCGTGGTCGCGCGATGGGCGAGCTCAAGCGCCTGTTCCGCCCCGAGCTGCTCAACCGTATCGACGACATCGTGGTGTTCCAGAAGCTCTCGGGCGAGAATCTCACCAAGATCGCGCACCTGCTGGTGGACGACCTGCGTCAGCGTTTGATTGCCAACGGCATGAACATCAAGCTCACCGATGCGGCCTATGACAAGATCGTGGCCGAGGGCACCGACCTCACCAACGGTGCGCGTCCGCTGCGCCGTGCTATTCAAAAGCTTATCGAGGACCCGCTGTCCGAGGAGCTTCTGGCCGGCGAGTGGGGCGAGGGCGATACCGTCCTGTGCGACGTGGCCGATGGCAAGTTTGTCTTTAGCCACGGCACGGGCGAGATCCCGGCACCGCGTCCGGCGGGCACGCTCGGCGGCGATACCGCCCCGGCGGCACCGCACACCGGCAACGCCGCGCCCGTGAGCGGCGGCGTGACCTCGGGCCCCGGCGGCATGATGCAAGCCGGCTCCGGCGCGCTGTAGGGAATAAACATACCTTGTATAACGGGGGCGTTTCCGATAAGGAGGCGCCCCGTTTCTATTGAAATGTGCTTCAATCTGCCGTGCTATACTGAAATTGAGATTCAGTATAGCAAAGGAGTTGATATGCCTACATCAATACTCGACACGCGGCCAGTTCAGATGAACGTGCGTATAGATCGCCAGCTCAAAGAGGCAGGAGACGCCGTACTGACTCATATTGGCATGACGCCGTCACAAGCTGTGAGGGAGCTGTGGCAGTACTTGACCGAGAACGGTCATATGCCCGTCGCAAAAAAGAATGATGACGAAGTCCTGCCTGACGACATACGATCGAAGGCGAGTTCGTCCCGCGTCTCGGAAGGGGCTGCGTTAATTTCGAATTTTTATGAGCGGTTCTCGATTCAGAGGCCGAGCCCCGATGAAGCCTTTGATTACGACGAGTTATACGATCAAATGATGATCGAGAGATTCAGCGATTGGATCGAATTATGAGCGGCGTCGGAACGAAACGTGTGCTCAAGCTGTTGATCGACACGAACGTCTGGCTAGATTACTTTCTCGCTCGTACGAATGCGACCAGGCCGATAGTCGAGCTCCTTTCTCGCGCGGCGGAAGCGGAGGATATCGTCCTCTTCTCGTCCTCCCTGTCTGTCAAAGACGTCTATTACATTCTGGGAAGGACGATGAAGGCCGACGCCCGCCGTGAGGGGGCTCTCACTCCCGAAGCCATCGCCGGTGCCGACGAGACAGCGTGGGCGTGCGTTCGCCTGATTCGGCAAAAGTCGATTATTGCCTCGGTCGGTGCAGACGAGGTCTTCGACTCCTTTGTGTTCAAGTATCATCACAACGACTTTGAGGACGACCTGATGCTGGGCGTCGCCAATCGCATTGATGCCGATTACGTCGTGACAGAGGACAAAAATCTCATCAAACATACCAATGGTGTATGCATTAATGTTCAACAGGCGTTGAAGTTGGTTGAAGGGTCCAACGTCCCTTCGGCACGGCCCGTCTAACATGCTTTATCTTGATAAAGTGGCGTTTCCTCGCCGTTAGCCGATGATGCGAGGGCGCTCGGCGTTTTCGACTGGTTTATGCACGCAAAGTCTGGGAATATACAAGTCGCATGTCTTACTGTCTAACCAGTTGCGCCAAGGAGGCACCATGGACTACAAGATTACCGGCTACGAGCCCGCCCAGCTGTTCCATTTCTTTGAGGAGGTCAGCGCGATCCCCCGTGGGTCTGGCAACGAGAAGGGCATCAGCGATTTCCTGGTCGCGTTTGCCAAGGAGCGCGGTCTCGATGTGTATCAGGACGAGGTCTACAACGTTATCATTCGCAAGCCCGCATCTGCCGGTGCCGAGAATGCCCCGACCGTGATGCTGCAGGGCCACATCGACATGGTGTGCGACAAGCTGGGCTCCGTTGAGCACGACTTTACGACTGATGGTATCGACCTGGTCGTCAAGGACGGCGTCCTCACCGCTAACGGCACCACTCTGGGCGCCGACAACGGTATTGCCGTCGCTCTGATGCTCACTGTTCTCGATGACGATTCGATCGTTCACCCCGCCCTCGAGTGCGTATTCACCACCGACGAGGAGACTGGCCTGGTCGGCGCCGAGACGCTCGACAAGTCCCAGATTAGCGCCCGCACCATGATTAACCTTGACTCCGAGGAAGAGGGCGTTGCTACCGTCAGCTGCGCCGGCGGTGTCGTCGTTACCTACACCTGCCCGATCACGCGCGAGCACAAGACCGGTAGCACCCTCACGCTCGACATCTCCGGCCTGCTGGGCGGCCACTCCGGCAGCGATATCAACCTGGAGCGCGGCAACGGCAACCTCATCATGGCCCGCATCATCGACCGCCTGATGGTTGCCGGCGAGCCCGCCATCGTTAGCTTTAACGGCGGCACCAAGGACAACGCCATCAACCGTGAGTGCAAGGCTGTTCTGGTCTACGCCGACCACGCTGCAGCCGAGGCCGCGGCCCAGATCGCAAAGGGCATCATCGCCGACGTCACTGCCGAGCTCGAGGTCTTCGACCCCGGCTTTACCTGCACGGTTGAGATTGCCGACAACACTGAGGTCGAGGCCGTGGACGAGAAGTCCGCACTTGCCCTTATTCGCGCTCTGCGTCTTGCCCCCAACGGTGTGATCCGCCGCAATGTCGCCACCGACGGCTCCGTCGAGGTTTCCTCCAACATCGGCGTGGTTGCCACCTCTGACGACCAAGTCAAGATCATGCTGTCCCCGCGCTCCTCGATCACCTCGCTGCAGAACGAGTTCAAGGACCGCCTGCAGACGCTGGCCGATGTCCTGGGCTTCGACGCCAAGTTTGAGTTCGAGTATCCCGGCTGGAGCTATGCCGAGCATTCGCCGGTCCGCGACGTCTTTGTCGAGAGCTATCGCGAGCTCTTTGGCTCCGAGCTGCGCATCGAGTCCATTCACGCCGGCCTTGAGTGCGGCCTGTTTGCCGAGGCCCTGCACGGCCTGGACGCCATCGCCGTGGGCCCGACGCTCTCCGATGTCCACACCCCGGACGAGAGCATGGAGCTCGCTTCTGCCGAGCGCTTCTACGAGCTGCTCATCGACGTCCTCAAGCGCCTCGCTGCGTAAAGGTTGCGCTAACGGCAGTCCGAGCCACGTGCTAGCGGATTGCAGATGACATTACGAGAGGGGGCACCCGGTCTTTGCGACAGGTGCCCCCTCTCTTCTTTTGGGAAATGGGAAATTGCGGGCGTCTAGCCCATATCCGCCTTGATGAGGTCGAGGGTGCGCTGGCAGTTTTCGCGGACGGGGCCGAGCATATGCTCGCGCAGGTCCGCCATGCCGGGCAGGTCGGCGTATTCGTCCATGACCTCTTCCATGCAAATGGGTACCTCGTAGGCGAGGTCCATCATGGTCGCAAAGCAAAACTTCTCGGATAGCCCGGCATCGGTGAGCGCCGCCTCCAGCGCGGGGTCGCCCATACCGTGGTATCGGCGAATTGCGTTGGGTCCGATGCGCCCCACACGGTTCTCGCCGCCAACGCTCATGGCGAGGCGCGCTTTTCGCCGCATACGTTCGTATGCTAAGCCCGATGCGACATCGTACATGGGTGCGAGTGCCGCGTTTGTGCCTTTGCCAAGGATGAGCGAGTAGTTTTTAGCGTGTGCGTCAGGCGCTCCGATAATGGCGTTATAGAACAACATATAGGTAAAAAGCACAAGATTCATGTGGTGGGGGACTGTGTTAATCAGTCGTTCTTGGATGTCTCGTGTAGTTGGTCCTCCGTCGGCGGTGTATTTCTGGCTTGGCAATACACCAAGCGCCTGGCAAAAGTCCTCCTGATGAAGCCTTTCGATATTTCTGCTGCTATTGACCATTCTGTCGTACCGTTCAACGACGAGCGCGGCTTCGTCTTCAAATGTGTAATAGGAGACGTTGGCAGTTGGAATGCCAACACGCCGAGCCGTTTTCATGCAGACGAATTCGTTTAAGGCCTGATGTTTGAACCCAACGACACCATTTTTGAAGATATGGGTAGTGGGGGATGACCCTAGACATTCGCACCATTGGCCATCATGCCAAGCTAGTGCAAATTTGCCTTGATTGCCGCCCAGGGACCAGCTTTCGTTGGAGCCCATCCATGTCTCTCTTTCGTCATCGCGAATTGCTTTGAGCTTGTGAGCGATTTGAGAATTGGTAAGCGGGCGGTATGCCGAGACCCTGCCGCGGGCGGCGTCTAATTGATCGGCTCGACAAAACTGAACGGCCCCCGCGCAGTCAAGACCGATATGGCACAAGAGGGCGACGGGGTTGTTGGATGCAACATCATGCTCGGTGGCAATAGCGCGACGCTGCTCTTGACTGTCGGGCAAAAGGCCAAATAGGAACGGGCGGACGATGTTATGGCCATACGTGCGATTGGAAAGCGGCATTGTTAGCGATAACGGTGCTCCGCGATAGGTTGGGGCGTATGCAAAGCTGCAGAGTCCATGCTCGTCTTGCCGGAGAGTGCCGGCGATTTCGCCACAAATGAGGGTCGTGAGCTCCATCTCTGCCATTTATTTCACAACCTTGCAGCCAAAGGAGAGGTTTGAAGTGCCGGAAAGGCCTTGCTCGGCTGCGATTTGGGCCAGCAAGGCACCATAGGAAGCTGGCGTTCCTTGTCGAGTGGGTCGTCTGCCTACGCTTGGCTTTGGCAGAGTATTCGAGTTCGCGATAGGGAGGTTCACTATCGTCGTCGGATGTTCGGAGGGCGATGCGATGGAGTCGTTATCGCTTTGCGCGAAGAGACCTATGCCGAGTGCGTTAAAGACGGTCAGCAACTTGTCGAGTCGAATGCCGGTGGCGTCGCCCAACTCGAGCGATGCGAGCAGGCGCTCCGAAACACCGGCCTTTTTAGCGAGGGTCGCACGGGTGATTCCCTGCGACTCGCGTGACTGGCGCACGTAGATGCCAGCTTGGCGCGATGTGGTGATGGGAAGGGTATCCACGGCGATCTCCTAACGTGCAGACTTTTGCATATCAGTATGACATGCAAAAGTC
>DBEWII010000017.1:0-3278 GCA_048384935.1 Collinsella aerofaciens
GGCCTATATATAGGCGGGGCGGGCCGGTCAGCTGCGTTTACGCACTACCAGCTGCGCCGGATCTCCATATTTAAAGCTGCAAAGGCGAACCAAAGTAATTAATTCCAGTAAGCAGATGCGGCAAAGGGACTGTTCCTTTGCCGCATCTGCTTATCAGAAAGATTGATTGTTGTTTTCAAGCGAGTAGCCGCCCGCCCGCTTCTCTCACATATCGTTCCACGCGCAGTTTCGCAGCGAGCGAAGCGAAGCGAGAATGTTTGAGCATGGAATGATATGTGTGAGAAGCGGGCGGGAGGGATACGAGCGCCCCGCGAGAATGTTTGAGCACGGGATGATATATAGGGGCCTCCCACAGGCAAGCGGACAGTCCAATGCTAGCGGATATGCGCTGGCTTATCGCCCCAGTAGAAGCGGCAGAATGCGCGTTTTCTTTTCTGGGGCTTGCCTACGAGTTCCATGGTGGCGACGGCAATGTCTTCGGCTGCGTGGGGGCGGCGTAGTACTTCGCCATTGATGAGTAGGGCTTTGAGTGATTCGGGATGGTCGTGCAGGTGGCGCAGGGTTACGATGAGCTCTCGTGCCGTGGTGACGTGCATGCTGGCGCCCATGCCGGTGAGCATGGTGGTGTTTGCCTTTTCCTGGCCATAGGACTTGCCCAGCAGGATCATCGGCAGATGTGCGCAGAGGCACTCGGTGACCGTGAGCCCGCCCGATTTGAGGATTGCCAGGTCGCAGCCGTGCATGAGGGCCGCCATGTCGTCGACATAGTCCAACACCGTGACGTTCTCGAGCTTCATGGCATCGAAGAGCGTCTTCAGCCGGGTGGCATACTCCACGTCTTTGCCGGGCAAAAAGACAAAGTGCATGTCTTCGAAGCTGCGCAGAAAGGGGAGTGTGTGGTCCATCGCCGCGCGAAACCGGACGTAAGGCTGAGGCAAACTGGCACCGGCCATTACCAGCACGACGGTCTTGTCGGTGGGGAGGTTGAACTTGGCAAGCTCTTCCTCGCGATCGTAATCCGTGTCGAATCCGGCGCGAATAGGAATGCCGGTAATGCGAATCTTTGCCTCGGGCACCTTGCGCGGTCGCAGCGTTTCGGCCATAAATTCGTTGGCAACACAGAATAGATCGGTGTCCTTGTGGGGCCACCAGCCCTCGACTTCGTAGTCGGTCGGGACGCAGATGACCGGATAATCGATACCCGTAATTACGCGGGCGCCAACGGCAACATTGGCTGCCGTGATGTGCGTTGCGACCACGGCTATGGGCCTGCGGTTACGAATATATTCGTTGAAGGCGGGGAACATAATTCGCGACCATGCCGTGCCGCCACCCCAGAGAAGATGTCCCGTAAGCGTATATCGCCAGGTCAGGTCATAAATGGGGCGCGTGGCTCCCGTAAAAGAAGCCGCGGTCTTATTGCCGTCGAATTTAATACGTCCAAAATCAAGGATATCGAGCACTTCAATCTCAACATCCTCGGGGATGCCATTGGTGCCGCGGATGAGGTCGAATGCTTGCGCAATCGCATTTGCGGCGGCCTTGTGACCCGAGCCGACCGAGGCGTGCACGATGGTCACGAGAGGTTTTTGCTGAGTCAAGAGCGTGGTTTGCTCCGATTGGGGAGTGCTGTGCGTGAGCAGGGGAGCGTCGTCGCTCGTCTGCGTCTGATCCATCGATAACTCCCCTTCGACGTTGTAACACGGATTTATCATTGTAGTGCATGAGTGTCACGTTCACGTAAATTTGGGTATGAGCGCAAAGAACGACAACGTTTCGATTAGAGGACTCTTCATGACTACCGATCAGACAATCGATGTTGCGATCATCGGCGGCGGCCCTGCGGGCTATGCTGCCGCCATTTATGCGGCGCGTGCCAACCTGTCGACGACTGTCCTTGAGCAGGGCATGTCGGGCGGACAGATCGCCACGAGCAACGAGATTGAGAATTATCCTGGCATTCCGCTACTGAGCGGTGCCGAACTTGGTGAGCGGTTCCAACAGCATGCTGAAGGCCTGGGGGCTCAGGTTGTATGGAGTATGGTGACGGGCGTCGATTACGATGCCGATGCGGCTCAATATACCATCCATCATGACATGGGCGACACAGCGGCCAAGAGCGTCATTGCGTGCATGGGCGCCACGCCGCGTCCTGCGGGTTTTGTCGGCGAGGACACGTATCGCGGTCGTGGCGTTTCGTACTGCGCGACGTGTGACGGCATGTTCTTCCGTGGCAAACAGGTCTTTGTTATCGGAGGCGGCAATTCAGCATGCGAGGAGGCACTGTTCCTGTCCGACATTGCCAGCAGCGTGACTATCGTGCTGCGTCGCGATCAGTTCCGTGCACCCGAGGGCGTTGTGAATAAGGTGCTTGCTAAAGACAATATTTCAGTTAGGTACCAAACTAGTATTGTTGAGCTTTCTGGTGAAGCGATGCCCACGACAATCACGTTTAAGGACAACGCAACCGGTGAAACGTATTCCGAGTCTTTTGATCCGGGCTCGTTTGGCATTTTTGTCTTTACGGGGACGCAGCCACATACCGAGCTCGTTGAGCACCTAGTCGATCTGGCTCCCGACGGCGGCATTGTCACCGATGATTCCATGGCCACCCGCACACCCGGATTATTCGCAGCCGGCGATATTCGTTCCAAGCGTTTACGCCAGGTTGTGACCGCCGTATCGGACGGTGCTATAGCGGTAACCAGCGCATACGCTTTCCTACGCGGATAAGTACGATAATATATCTTATGTAAGGTTGCTATCTTTAAACAAAGTGGTTGGACGATGCATCAATGTGCAGTCCAACCACTTTTACTTAGCGGCTATGTGGTATGCAAAACTAGATAACCTAGAATACAATATAGCAAACGAACGGAGGCCTCTGATGAACCACGTCAAACATGTTATCCCGATGTCCGATACGTCGGTCGGCATTAAGCCGGAGGATATTCAACCGACGGTACTGCCGGACGCATTTATTCAGTCCGATATGGTGGGTAAACTTAACACTTTGAGCCTGCCACGCTATGACCAGCTGCCCAACGTATCGCTCTATCGCGATCAGGTTATTGAATATGTTGCGCAGTGGATGGAGCCGCTTTCGATTTGCGTAGAGCAACCCGTTATCACGCCATCGATGATCAATAACTACGTGAAGGTCGGCCTCGTTCCTGCTCCGGTTAAAAAGCAGTATGGCCGTGAGCAGATTGCGCGTCTCATCGCCATTTGTATCTTTAAGCAGGTGCTGCCTATCGCTGCGGTTCAGGCGCTTTTTA
>DBEWII010000018.1:0-4456 GCA_048384935.1 Collinsella aerofaciens
TCATGCACGACGAGCGCAAGCCCTCTCCCCTCTTGCAGCAATACCTCGACGAACTTAACCGCATCATCCATGCCAACTAACTGTCAGAAGACGGGGTAGAAATCGTAGATTGCTAGCCCCCCGCGGGCATGGCGCTACAATGGTCACTCACACGAAACGTACCCAATGAAAGGAAGCCCGTGAAGGTCATCATCTATACCGACGGCTCGGCCCGATCAAATCCGGGACGCGGCGGCTACGGCGCCGTGCTCAAATACACCAACCCCGCCGGCAAGACCTTCACCTCCGAGCTTTCGCGCGGTTACGCCAAGACCACCAACAACCGCATGGAGCTCATGGCGGTCATCGTGGCGCTCGAGGCACTCAACCGCCCCTGCGACGTCGAAGTCCATTCCGATTCGCAGTACGTCGTCAACGCCTTCAACAAGCACTGGATTGACGGATGGAAAAAACGCGGATGGAAAACCGCCAACAAGCAGCCCGTCAAGAACCGCGACCTGTGGGAGCGCCTGCTCGCCGCCAAGAGCAAGCACAAGGTTGAGTTCATCTGGGTTAAGGGTCACGCCGGTCACGAGCTCAACGAGCGCTGCGATGAGCTCGCCACCACGGCGGCCGACGGATCCAACCTCGATATCGACACCGGCTTCAACGAGAGCGACCTGTAATAGCGTTTTCGCGCAGCTTTATATCCCCACGCGCTACACTCATCCTGTAGACCAAACAACGCAAGGGGGACGTATGCTGCACATCGCGACCATCGGCACATCCATGATTACCGACGACTTTATCCAGGTCGTCAACGCCAACGACCAAGCCGCGTTTGTGGGCACGCTCTCGCGCAATGCCGAGCGCGGCGCCGCCTTTACTGCCGAGCACGGCGGCGAACGCAACTTCACCGCACTCGACGAGCTCGCTTCCGCCAACGACGTCGATGCCGTCTACATCGGCAGCCCCAATGCACTTCACTACGAACAGGCGCTCGCCTGCATCGCCGGCGGTAAGCACGTTATCGTCGAAAAGCCCTTCTGCGCCACCGAGGCGCAAGCGCTCGAGGTCTTCCGGGCTGCCGAAGCAGCTGGCGTTGTGGCCCTCGAGGCCATGCGCCCGCTTCACGACCCCGCCTTCCACGCCATTGAGGACGCTCTGGGCGAAATTGCGCCCATTCGCCGCGCCTCGCTGCGCTTTGGCAAGTATTCCTCGCGTTACAACGAAATCCTCGCTGGACGCGCCACCAATATCTTCGACTGCAATATGGCATCGGGTTCCCTCATGGACATTGGCGTCTACGCCGTCGAGCCCATGGTCGAGATTTTCGGCATGCCCTCCGGCCTTACGAGCATGACTACTCTGCTCGACCCCACCACGCGACAGCTCACGCACGGCCCCATCGACGGCTGCGGTTCCATCCTCGCCAGCTATGGCGGAGGCCGCATCTCCGTCGAGCTCGCGCACTCCAAAATTACGAATGACCTGCTGCCCTCGCAGATTGAAGGCGAGCGTGGCACTATCCAGATCGACCATCTGTCCACGCCCCGCAACGTCCGCATCGACTATCGCGGCGATGTCGTACGCGGCTCGGCGACCGAGGCACCGCGCGAACAGGGCGACAACGGCCGCGTGCTCGACCTGCCCAAATCGAGCAACACCATGGAATACGAACTCACAGACTTTATCAGCGCCATCGGCGGCATCGATAACGTTAAGGAAGAGATTTGGGAGACCCCGGCAGGACGCCACGAGCTTGGCCACTTCCGCGATGTCACGCTCGTCTCATTGCGCATCATGGATGCCGTGCGCCAGCAGGCGGGTATCGTCTTCCCCGCTGACTCTAACAAGCAGGCATAGCGATGGGTTTTTTCGACAAGCTTTTCTCGGGCGTCACCGGCGGCAGCCGCGAACCCCAAAAGCCCTCTGGCGTCGAGCTTGAGCTGCGTCGTAGGCTCACCGTGCTCGCAAGCGACGAGGCCACTCAAGACGCCCCGCAGCGCTATTTCCTGCGCTGGGCGGGGCAAGTCCAAGGCGTTGGTTTTCGCTTTACCAACACCAACCTCGCGCAGGCACGCGCACTCACCGGCTGGGTGCGTAACATGGAAGACGGCTCAGTCGAGATGGAGATACAGGGAGCTCCGGCAGACATCCTATCTCATCTCGAGGCACTTCATGCCTCCTACGAGCGCATGGGAACGCGTTTTCGCCTTGTAGATGCCCAGGCCCGAGCCCCACTTGCCAATGAAGACGGTTTCAGTCCTCATTATTAGTATTGTGTGCTAAATACGGTATCATTTACCTACGACCATTGATAGAAAAGAGGCGAGGCGCATGGCGGTGCAAAGAAGGAATACCAAGCAGCGAAAGCTGGTTCTTGACGCCGTGCGCCAAAGCTATAACCATCCCACCGCCGACGAAATCTACAACGCCGTGCGCGAACAGGATGACAAGATCAGCCGCGGCACGGTCTACCGCAACCTCAATCTCTTGGCAGATGCCGGAGAAATCCTCTCGATCAAGACGCCGGGCGGGAGTCGCTTCGATCGCACCATCGAGCCGCATGCGCATATCATCTGCACCTCGTGCAGCCGCGTCATCGACGTACCGCTCCCCTTCGATGCCCAGCTCGACGCCAAAGCATCCGAGCAAATCGGCTGGCACGTCACGTCGCACTACACCATCTTCGAGGGTCTCTGCCCCGACTGCCGATAGATGTTTGGGACATGCCTTAAAATCCACCTTTCCGCACTCTGCAGCAAAAAGTAGATTTCTAGACATGTCCCAAATGTCTACTCAGCAAGTAGACGACGCAGCTCTTCTTCGACCGTGCGCACGTAGCGGACGCGGTCGTTGATGCCACGCATAGAGGGATTGCAGCTCTCCATCAGATAGGGATGGCCCACGACGTTAAGCATGTCGCGATCGTTCTCATTGTCGCCAAACGCCATCATCTCATCGGGCGAAATACCCAGGGCACGACCGTAATCGGCAAGCGCGGAGCCCTTGCCCGAACCGAAACCGATAAAGTCCGTCCATTCGGTTCCCGACGTCATCACGTCGACACGGTCGCTAAAGAGGCGCTCAAAATACTCCAGGGCCGCCGGCTGATCCACCTCGGGTGTCTGGAAGGCAATCTTGATGACGTCCTCGTCGATGTCCTCGGGACGGTCGACCACCGCCACATCGCAGTGGACCTCATAGCGCAAATGGTCGACGAACGCATCGTTGCCGCTCATGGTGTAGAGGTGCCCCTCGCACGAAAGGGTCACGTCGGCATGGGGATACGCAACCACGGCATTCGCGATATCCATAGCAAGGCTGCGCTCCATGGAACGCTTGACAACGGCACGTCCCTCGCTCATCACCAGGGCTCCGTTTTCGCATACATAGGCGAGCTCATCGGCCACCGGGGCAAATAGGTGACGCAAACTCGCATATTGACGGCCACTCGCCGGCATAAACACGATACCGCGACGATGCAACTCATCGATAAGCTCAAAGGCCTCAGGACGCGGCTCGCGCTCCCCCGGATGCAGCAACGTGCCATCCAAATCGCATGCAATCAGCTTGATTCCCTCAAGACCCATACGCTTCCCCAAAGCCTCCTATCAACAGCAAGACGGACCTTGATTGGTCGCCCCTCAAAGCCCGTCTTGCGCATACGCGCGCTTAGCCGCGCGTCTTTTTTACGATGGTAAAGTCCGGAGCCATGCTCACGACGACCTCCGCCGCACTCGACGCAAAGCGCCGGCTGGCATCGAGCTCACGTGTGACCACCGAGAGCCGAACACCCTCGACACCCCGGAGCATGCGGCCCAAAACAGGCTGCACCGGCGTATACATGCGCACGGTATGCTCGTCCGAGTCGCCCCGGAAGAGCGGCGCATGCATGTTGCCGATCTCCCAGCACGCATGCGCGAGCGCAATCGGATCCATGCGGTCGACTTCGACCAAATAAACCTCGGCGCTGCGCAGGCGCACGACAACCGCCACGGGCACCACGCCCGAACGGTCAATGGCGAGCACGTCGCCGTCGGCAAGACGACCACCGTCGGTAGCATCCGGCCGAACATCGATCGTGCGCCCCAGCTCCGTCACGCCCGCAAACGCGCATACATCAGCCTGGTCCCAATCGAGCAGTAGCTCATCGACCTCAAAGACACCGCCCAGCTCCCGGCGAAGCAAAAGCTCATAGGACGGGTCGTTGAGATTTCCGAGGCACGTTGTCGAAACCAGATTTGCAGGCATAGCCTAATCCTCGACCTCGACGAGCTCGATATCGAAGTTGAGATCCTTGCCGGCAAGCTCGTGGTTGGCATCGAGCGTCACGGCCTCGGGCGTCACGTCAATGACGACGGCGGGGACAGGCATGCCACTCGGCGTGGACAGGAAGAGCTTCATGCCCTTCTCGATCTGCTCGATGTTGGGAACCTGCTCGGCCGGGAAGGTAATAACCATCTCAGGATTG
>DBEWII010000019.1:0-7280 GCA_048384935.1 Collinsella aerofaciens
GCAGAAAAGGAGCGTCCCTAACTGCCACATCCGGAGCAAGATAACGCCGCAGGTAGAGGACGGACAGCGAGCGGGTCGCATTTGAGACAAGGTGACGTGAAACGAAAGGGCGCTGACCTTCTGGTCGCGCCCTTGAAGTTGAACGTCAGATTGTCTCAAATGCGACCCGCGCAGCGTCGAGCCGTTACGGCGTCTGGTAAAACCGCGTAACTAAATACGTTCCGCGATCTCGTGGATGAGGTAGTCGGTCTTTTCCCAGCCCAGGCACGGGTCGGTGATCGACTTGCCAAAGACGCCGCCGTCGACCGGCTGGTTGCCGTCCTCCAGGTAGGACTCGATCATAAAGCCCTTGACCAGCTTAGAGATGGACTCGTTGCGGCGGCAGCTGTCGAGCACCTCCTTGCAAATGCGGTACTGCTCCAGCGGACGCTTGCCCGAGTTGTCATGGTTGCAGTCGATGATCGCTGCCGGATTGGCGTAGCCGGCATGCTCGGTATAGCGCTCGGCCAGGCGCTCCAGGTGTTCGTAGTGGTAGTTGGGGTAGGTACGCCCATCGAGACCGATGTAGCCACGCATAACGGCGTGCGCGAGCGGATTGCCGCCGCACTCGACCTCCCAGTTGCGGAAGATGAAGCTCTGGTGCGCCTGCGCGGCGTAAATGGAGTTGAGCATAACGGTGGTAGAGCCGGCAGTGGGATTCTTCATGCCGACGGGCACCGAAATGCCGCTCGACACCAGGCGATGCTCCTGGTTCTCGACCGAGCGTGCGCCCACGGCGACATAGCTCAGCAGGTCAACGAGGTACTGGTAGTTGGACGGGTAGAGCATCTCATCGGCGGTAAAGAAGCCCGTTTCTTCAATAACGCGCAGGTGCATATGGCGGATGGCCTTGACGCCCTCGAGCAGGTCGTCGGGAGCCTCGGGGTTGGGGTTGTGCAGCAGGCCCTTGTAGCCGGTGCCCTTGGTGCGCGGCTTATTGGTGTAGACGCGCGGAATGATGATGAGCTTGTCCTTGACCTCCTCGGCGGTCTTGGCCAGTCGGTTCATGTACTCGAGGACCGAATCCTCGCGGTCGGCAGAGCACGGGCCGATGATGAGCACCTTACGTGCGTCCTCGCCGGTAAAGACCTTGGCGACCTCGGAGTCGAATGCCTGTTTCTTAGCGGTAAGCTCGGCGGAAAGCGGCATTTCCTCGCGGATCTCCATGGGGATCGGCAGCCTGCGTTTGAATTCCATGGCCATAGGGGCCTCCTCAATCTATAGAAAGAGCAATAAGCGTATTCTCGAATGCTCGGCATTATCCGCTGTCGCACGCTAAAGTGCAAGCCCTTGCCACCCCGAAACCTGCCAAAAGGGACAGGTTTATTTTGGCAGGTTTTATATGGGGGAACGTCGGCGGATACCGGGAGGGAGTGGCGTCGCGCGGGACCCTAAGGCTATTGTCGGTTCCCCAGGAAACACCCTGTGGGCAAAAAATGCCAAATATGAGTACGGTTGCTAGCTTAGTAGCATATTGCCTTCGCAAAATAATAGACATAACAGCAAAATATGTTCATTAACGCAAACACATATAAGTCCGCTATAGGGCTGTTTGATCAATTTAGGGACGCGTGTGAGCCGTGAAAACGGCATTTGGGGCTGTTTTGGCTGTTACTAAAAGGGTAACAGTACTCATATTTGCCATTTTTTGCCCACGGGGCCTCGAAGGGGCTGTCAATCAGGTCCCAGGGGAGGCGGTTTGAGGGCCGCAGAGCAAAAACGGGGGCGCAGGTTGTCCTGCGCCCCCGTTCTCGGGCGTTATTCGTTCCCCGCGGCAGAATTTACGCCGCCTCGTCGAACTGCGAGTTGTACAGATCGGCGTAGAAGCCGCCTTGGGCGAGCAACTCGTCGTGCGTGCCCTTCTCGACGATATCGCCGTCGCGAATTACCAGGATCACGTCGGCGTTGCGGATCGTGGACAGGCGGTGCGCGATAACAAAGCTGGTACGGCCCTGCATCAGCGCATCCATGGCACGCTGAATAAGCTCCTCGGTACGAGTGTCAACGTTGGAGGTTGCCTCGTCCAGAATTAGCGCCGGGCGGTCGGCCAAAATGGCACGGGCAATGGTCACGAGCTGGCGCTGGCCCTGCGACAGGTTGGTGCCTTCCTCGTTGATCATAAAGTCGTAGCCGCCGGCGAGCGTATGGATAAAGTGATCGCAGCGTGCGGCGCGTGCAGCGGCTTCGACCTCGGCATCGCTTGCATCGGGGCGTCCGTAGCGGATGTTCTCGCGGATGGTGCCGTTAAACAGCCAGGTATCCTGCAGCACCATGGCAAACTCGCCGCGCAGCGCCGCGCGGTCCCAGTCGCGCACGTCGACACCCTCGACGCGCAGCGAACCGCCGTCCACATCGTAGAAGCGCTGCAGCAGCTTAATGAGCGTGGTCTTGCCGGCGCCGGTAGGACCGACGATGGCGATGGTCTGGCCGGGCTGCGCCTCGCAGCTAAAGTCGTGAATGATGGTCTTGTCGGGCGTATAGCCAAACTTGACGTGATCAAACTCCACATGGCCGGGGCGCTTTTCGGGAATCTGCGCGTCGGCTTTCTGCTCCTCCTCGGGCGCGGCCAGGAACTCAAAGACGCGCTCGGTGGCGGCTGCCATCGACTGCATCGTGTTGCTCACGTTGCCCAGTTGCTGCACGGGCTGCGTAAAGTTGCGAACGTACTGGATAAAGCTCTGGATGTCGCCGGGCGTGGCGTTGCCGGTCAGTGCGAGCTGTGCGCCCACCACGACAACGCCCACGTAGCCCATGTTACCCACCAGGCTCATAAGCGGCATCATCAGGCCCGACAGGAACTGCGAGCGCCAGCCACTAATAAAGAGGCGGTCGTTTTGACGGTCGAACTCTTCGATCGAGGCCTCGGCGCGGTCGAACACCTGAATGACGTTCTGGCCGGCAAAGTCCTCCTCGATAATGCCGTTGACGGCGCCCAGAACCTGCTGCTGCTCGCGGAAGTACGGCTGCGAGAAGTGAATCATTACGGTCAAGATAATCGCGGCGGCCGGCAGCGTGAGCACGGTGACGCCGGTAAGCGGCAGGCTGATCGAAAGCATCATGATGAGCACGCCGATAATCTGCGTGACCGACGTGATAAGCTGCGTCACGCTCTGGTTGAGCGACTGACCCAGCGTATCGACGTCGTTGGTGATGCGGCTGAGTACGTCTCCCTTGCTGTGGCCGTTGAAGTAACTCATCGGCACGACGGCAATCTTGGCGGCGATTTCCTTGCGCATGCGGTAGCAGATCTTTTGCGTGACGCCGGTCATGAGCCAGCCCTGGATGAGGCTGCAAACAGAGCTCGCCAGATACAGGCAGAGCAAAAAGCCGAGCGTCTTGGCGATCCAGTCAAAGTCAACGTCGCCGGTGCCGTTGACCTTGGCGACCAGGCCTTCGAACAGCTTGGTCGTAACCTGGCCGAGCACCTTGGGTCCCACAATGTTAAAGATGACCGAGCACACGGCAAAGGCGACGGCGGCAAACACGGCAATCTTGTGCTGGCCGATATAGCCGAGCAGCTGCCTCATGGTGCCCTTAAAGTCCTTGGCCTTTTCGCCACGACGCATGCCACCCATGCGGCCCATGGGACCACGCTGGCGGGTGGGCTTGGGAATCTGAGTCTTGGTCTCGTCTGCCATTAGCGCTCGCCTCCTTCCATGACGGCTGCAATTTCTTTTTGGGTAAGCCCCAGCTCCTCGGCGGAAAGCTGCGACTGTGCGATCTCCAGGTACGCCGGGCAGCTGCGCAGCAGCTCCTCGTGCGTGCCGGTGCCCACTACGTGGCCGTCGTCGAGCACGATGATCTGGTCGGCGTGCATGATGGTCGCGATGCGCTGGGCTACGACCACGAGTGCGGCGTCGGTAACGTTTTTTGCCAGCTCCTCGCGCAGGCGCGCGTCGGTCTTGTAGTCGAGGGCGCTAAACGAGTCATCGAACACCACGACCTCGGGCTTTTTGGCCAATGCGCGGGCGATGGCCAGGCGTTGGCGCTGACCGCCCGAGACATTGGAGCCGCCCTGGCTGATGGGGGAGTCGTAGCCGCCCTCGCGCTCGGCGATAAAGTCTTCCGCCTGGGCGACGCGTGCTGCCTGGCGCATATCCTCGTCACTCACCATGTCGCCGGCAAACTTGAGGTTGCTCTCGACGGTACCCGAGAACAGACGACCCTGCTGCGGAATATAACCGATGCGGCGGCGCAGCTCGGAAAGGGTCATGTCGCGCACGTCGATGCCGTCGAACGAAATGCTGCCGCCCGTGACGTCGTACAGGCGCGGAATCAGCTGCACGAGCGTGGACTTGCCCGAGCCCGTGGAACCAATGATGCCGAGCATCTGGCCGGCGTGCGTGGTGAAGTTTACGCCGCTAATGACGTCGGCGCGGGCATCGGGATACTGGAAGCTCACGTCACGGAAGGTGAGCTCGCCGCGCGGCGCGCTGGCAGCGGGCAGTTTGGGCGAGGCAGGGTCGTTGATGCTCGTGGGGCAGGTGATGACCTCATCTACGCGCTCGGCTGCGACCTCGGCACGGGGCAGGATGACCGAAACCATGGTGAGGATCATAAACGCCATGACGATCTGCATAGTGTAGGAGATGAACGCCATCATGTTGCCGACCTGCATCACGCCGTCGGACACGCCCTGCGCGCCAAACCAGACGATAAGCACGGTGATGCAGTTCATGACGAGCATCATGAGCGGCATCATGAAGCTCATGGCGCGGTTGGTGTAGAGCTGCGTGGTCATCAGGTCGAGCGAAGCCTTGTCAAAACGCTCGAGCTCATGCTCCTCACGGTTGAACGAGCGGATGGGCATAAGGCCGTCGAGCAGCTCGCGGGCGGTAAGGTTCACGCGGTCCACAAAGCTCTGCATCTTTTTGAACTTGGGCATGGTGAGGCCCATGAGCACGCCGACAACGGCCGAAACCGCGATGATGGCCACGGCGATGGTCCACTCCAGGCCGGTGTGGTTGGCCAGGACGCGCATAACGGCGACGATGCCCATGACGGGGGCCATCAGGCACATGCGGATAAACAGGGTTGCGGCCATCTGGATCTGCTGAATGTCGTTGGTGCAGCGGGTGATGAGCGAGGCCTGGCTAAACTTGCCCACCTCGGCCGGCGAGAAGTGCATAACCTTGTTGAAGGTCTCGCGGCGCAGGTCGCGGGCGATGGAGCAGGCGGTGCGCGAAGCCACGGCACCGGTCAGGATGGTGGCGACGAGCGACACCAGGCACAGACCAAACATCGTGGTCGCCATGCGGCCCAGGTAGGCGTTCTGCACGTCGGCGGGGTCGATGCCCTGCGCCTTGTACTCGTCTTGCACATAGCTCACGGCGCGTTGGGTCACGATGGAGCCCGACATGGAGCCCATTTTGTCTGCCATATCGTTGGCGCCCTCGACGAGCTTGCCCTGGTCGATTAGGCCGCCTTCAACGCCTAGACGCAGACCCTTCATGGTGATCTTACCGCCGTCGGCATCAATCTGCTTTTGCATGTTCTGCGCCGCTGCGGCCTTCTGCTGCATCTCGGCGAGCTGCTCGGGCGTCATCGCCGCCATCTGCTCGGGGGTGGGCATGGCCTGAGCGGCGCCGTCATCGCTTGCCTCGGTAGATGCGCCGGTCATGTCGCCCATGGAGTTGGCATCGATGCCCTGGTTGAACGAAAGGACGACAGTCTCGGGCAGGCTCATGATGTCGGCAATCTTGCCGCCGTCGGCGCGCTCCTCCTCGGTGCCCTTGTACGTTCGAATGCCGTTATTGTCCGCCTTGCTAAACACGGCCTCCACAGCCTTGGCGTCCTTGGTGCTCATAAAGAGTTCGAGGTCGTCGAGCGATTCGGCACGGATGGTGTCGGGCACGGGCGACGCGATGCCGCCTTGCTGCACACCCACGTCGACGATGTCGCTCATATAGGTAGGCAGCGCCAGATCGGCGTTGCAGCTGATTACGATAAGTACGATAGCTGCGAACAGTGCCAGGATATGTTTTTTAAAGAGCTTGAGAATCCTCACTCGGCATCTCTCCTTTCTTGATTGCGGTCGATAATTTCGTTGGCACGTCTTAGAAGGCGCACCATCTCCTGGGTATCTGTTTCGCCGAGCTGCTCGAGGAAGGCCGCGGTGCGGTCCTCGAATTCCCGGCGTTTGATTTCGATGACCTGGAATCCCTTGTCGGTCACCGTGACGTGTACGCGACGACGGTCGGTCTTTGAGTGCTCGCGCTCGACCCAGCCCTTGGCCTCGAGGGCGCGCAGGATATTGGCGATGCGGGCGCTCGAGACCCAGGCGCGATCAGCGAGTTCGCTCGGCGTGAGCGAGCCGCCGGCGCGCATGAGGGCGCGCATGACGGCCATCTCGCCACCCAGAGCCTGGTCGGCAAAGCGCGAAACGCGCTGGTGCATGCTGCCAAACTCGGTAAAGAGCTGACGCCCAAGCTCATGGAAATCGGTATCTTCCACCGAAAACCCCTAACACTAGAAACTATTTTCGGTGAAAGATGATACCCTTGCACGCGCACCCTATACGGTAATTTTTGGGTCATGCCTAGAAAACTACCTTCGTGGGCATTTCATGCCACCGCCTCCGTCGCGGCGAAAAAGTAGATTTCTAGGCATGTCCCAAAAATCTATCGGTGGGTACTTTACCCTGCTAAAGCTGGCATAACAGCTAGAGTGAAGGACGTATAAAGGCAAGGGGAAATATCAAATAATTCGGTGAACGGTAGATGATGGCGGGCGCGTTTCCTGCGGATTTGTTGAAAACGCTCTAATGACACAAAAAAAGGAACATATAACAGCCCTGATGAAGGGGATGGCTATGTTATCCTTCACTAACGGGTGAAATCTTGGGTTTAGGGTTGCAAGACCAAGGTGAATAAACGTTTTTCCCTGCGCTAACGCGCGACGGAAGGCGAATGAAGCCGGTCATGCAGGTCTAACATTCAAGAATTCAATAAGCAGCGGTGTGAGAGTGCGCCGCATTACACGTAACTAGGAGCGTGGTTACACAATGCAGGAGGCATGGGAAGGCTTCAAGGAAGGCATCTGGACGGGAGAGGTTGACGTCCGAGACTTCATCCAGAAGAACTACACCCCCTACGAGGGCGACGAGTCGTTCCTCGCCGGCCCGACCGAGCGTACCAAGGAGCTGTGGGGCGAGGTTCTCGACCTGCTGCTCAAGGAGCGCGAGCAGGGCGGCGTCCTCGATATGGACACCAAGACCGTCACGGGTATCGTGAGCCACCCCG
>DBEWII010000020.1:0-7298 GCA_048384935.1 Collinsella aerofaciens
GATCGCGTCGAAAATGTTGGTGTAAGGGTGACACCCTAGCGCCCGTTTAACGAAAAACGGCCTTCGTCCTAGAATCTGAAATCACCACAACAACAGGTTCTAGGAAAGGACGAAGACCGCTATGGGAATCTTATCAGACCCGACGCCGGACATGCTCGCCATGCCCCGTTTCGACGACGGCGCCATCGACATGCAGGAGCTGCTCCGCAGACTAGCCGAGCAGGTCGTGAACGCCGTGATGGACGCCGAGGCCGACCAGCTGTGCGGCGGCGGGGCGAACAGCCGAAACGGCTACCGCGAGAGGTCGCTCGCCACCTGCGTCGGCACGCTGACGCTGCGCATCCCCAAGCTGCGCTCCGGCAGCTTCTTCCCTGAGGACGTGCTCGAGCGCTACCAGCGCGTCGACCGCGCGCTCGTGGCCGCCGTGGCCGAGATGTACGCCACGGGCACGAGCACCCGCAAGGTGCAGAGGGTGGCCGAGAAGATGGGCGTCTCCAGGCTCTCGAAGGACCAGGTGAGCGCCATCGCCTCGAGCTTGGACGCAGATATCGAGGACCTATGCGGAAGGCCGCTCGGCGGCTCGCCGGTGCCCTACGTCTGGCTCGACGCGACCTACGTCAAGTGCCGCCGCGAGGGGCGCGTCGCCTCCACCGCCGTGGTCACCGCCATCGGCTGCGATGCGGGCGGCTGGAGGCGCGTCCTGGGCGTCGACGTGGTCGACACCGAGTCCTACGACTCGTGGCTCGCCTTCCTGCGGGCTATCCGCTCGCGCGGGGCGGCGGGCGTGCGGCTCGTCGTCTCGGACGCCCACCCGGGGCTCGTCCGGGCGCTCGGCGAGGTCTTCCAGGGCGCCGCGTGGCAGCGCTGCGCGGTCCACCTCATGCGCGACTGCATGCGCGAGGCCGGCTCCTGGCAGCTCAGGCGCCGCGTGGGCAGGATCGTGTCGCAGGTGTTCCGCGGGCGCGACGCCGCCACCGTGACGGCCATGTACCACGCGGCGTGCGACATGCTGGAGGGGTGCTGCCCCAGGGCGGCGGCGGTGCTGGAGGAGGCCGAGCCCGACGCGCTGGCCTACCTCGACTTCCCGCCGACCCACTGGAAGCGCCTGCGCACCAACAACGTGCAGGAGAGGACCAACCGGGAGATAAAGCGCAGGTCGCGCGTCGTGCAGGTGTTCCCCTCCACGGGCTCGCTGGTGCGGCTCGCGGGCGCGGTCATGTGCGAGCAGGACGAGATATGGCAGGAGTCCAGGTACTTCTCGGAGGTGAGGATGAACGAGCTCTACGATGACGGTCGCACTCGGGGAATCGACGGTCCCGTCGAGTGGGCGCGGCTTGAGGCGGAGGCCAGGAAGATGCTCGAGTCCGGCCTCGAGCTTGCGGACAGGGTCGAGGCGGCATAGGATATCAACCGTATTCCAGATTCCAGGACGCCGGGCCGACTCACTTCGGATCGGGCGCTACACCAACTTTCTCGACATTACCGGGTCCCTACTGTCTGTCACATGAAAAACTACATCTTCAACCATTGGTTTCGCGATTTCGCAGTTAGCTGCAATCTTGGAATCTATGAGCCGAACAATTCGACTGGCGGAAAACTATATAAGGGCATCTGCCCGCATCAGCTCAGGCATTGTGTAAGCACTTTTATGCTGGCGAACGGATCGGACGTTAGAAGCGTGCAAGGTATTCTTGGCCACGCGGACCCCAATATCACGCTCAAAACGTATACAAGCCTCGTTCAACAATCAGAAATAAAAGCAGTTAAAGGCTACGAAGACTTCATCAACGCCTATATACAGAGAAGCGAGAAATAGCATGTTTTTCATTCATCGTTTTTTTCATAATATTACGGTACTATAATACCGTTTCCGCAGGTAGATGCTTTATTTGATTGACATCTAATGAGTTTTAATACATGCTAAAGCTGTCAGATGACTACGCATGTAGTCATAGAAACCGGCCCCCCAAGTGCTTATGAACCTGGTACGTCTTACAAGCACAGGGAGGGCCCTCATTGAAAGGATAGCGCATCATGGCTACTCCAAAGATTAGCACCCAGGCGTCCACACCGACTTTCCCTACTGGTGCCGCTCAGTGCGATCGGTTGCTCCGCGTTAACGATATCCGCGAAATCACTGGCTGGAGCGAGAACACTGCACGCAAATTCATGCGCGAGTCCGGCAAGCTCATCCAGGTCCATCGCTCTAATTACATGTTTGAAAGCTCATTCTACGAACTTTTCAAACAGCTTGAAGGTCGTACCGCCCACCTTGACTAGGCGGTAAACATGAGCGAGCTACCGTCAATTTCTGACAAATATCGCGATGATGTTAATGAGCAACGAGAGATTAGAAGGAAAATGGATAACGCGAATTTTATTTCGGTGCCCGACTGGGCGTGTTGTGCCACCACTGTCGCTGCCGAGCGCCTCATCCTCGGCCTAGTATGGAAGCTTGGAAATCCTTCCAAAAACAAACGAGCCATGGGCTTTTACGCAAAAAGCAAATGGATTGAGGAGCGCTACCACCTAAGTAAGAACACGATCTCCCGGGCCTATACCTCTTTGACGGATAAGGGGTTTATTCAAAAAGCGGGCGATGGCAGCTGGATGTTTAATTACGCCGCAGTCTACCCCGCAGCAATCGAAAACGGCTGGGAGCCCAAGAAATCTTAAGTCCATAGCCCGACTATCGAGGTCGTGAAGGTCGGTAATCGCCGGGCGTCTATAAGAGCATGCCGCGGATGTAAAATGAAACACGGTCGAATCGAAACAGTTCCCGGACAATTGGCGTCCGGCCAGACACTTCGATTCGACCCTTTTTCATGCCCGCATCTAAAACAATCCTATAATCATTCTCGACATCTTTAACGCCATCACTCCCCCGCCACCAACACGTCGTTGGTGCCATTTTCAACGAATCGATATGGCCGTCCATTCATGGTCTTTAAGGCACGTGATATCATGAAAACGTGCGGTATTTCTCCAATCGAAAACCTGCGTGAACGCATGACTTGAGACGCCTTTTTAGAACTCACCGATCGCAGGACGACTACAAATCAACAGCGGCCGCGTATTTGTTCCCAGCCGTACGGCGTGGCGGAGCCATGCCCATTGTTGATTGGAATGTCGCACGATGACAGACGAGAGAAAAATCAGGGAGATCTACGGTTACGGCATGAAGTCCGTCCTCGATGAGGCCGCCGAGCGAATCGAGGCGAGGTGGCGGGAGAAGCTGCTTCGCGAGACCGCCGACCTCAGGACCGAGAACGCACTGCTCATGGCCCAGGTGGATGAATTCAGCCGCAAGCTCGCCGAGGCGACGGATCGGAATGAAAAGATTGAGGCCGACTGCAATGAGCGGATTGCCTTTATAGAGGAGAAGTTCGAACTCGATACCGCGAACCTCGAACTCGAGAACAACGAGCTCCACGCCGCAAGCATCAGGTACCTCTCCCGTGCCAAGGAACTCGGCAGGCAGGTTGTCCAACTCCATGCCGAGGCTGAGGCCATGGTCGACGAGATCGAGCGGCTGCGCGGCGAGCGTGACACTGCACTGAAAGCCCAAGCCGACACACTCCTGGCCCAGCGCGACCTGATGGCCGAGATCGCCGCCCTCAAGGACCGTCTCGCCGCCTCCGAGCAGCGGGCGGCCGTGGCCGAGGCCAAGGTCGAGGTCATGACCCAGATGAAGGGCGAGTAGCCCCGCGCTTCTCCTATCAGGCGGCTGATTTCTAGGAATCTTCTAGAGCGCTTCCAGAAGGTTCCTAGAACCGGGCGCAGCATCTTCGATCGGCACGATGTCTCGGTAGATCAGGCGATGCTTGGCGTCGCGCCATTCGTCGCCGTGGTAATGCCCGAAGAACCAGGTTCGGTAGCCGAGCCGTCCGTCGAGCTCGCCAAGGAATCGTTGCAGCCGGTCGCCCCGATACTCGCGTCCGCGCTCCCGGCACAGCTCCTCTGCCAGGGAAACAGGCGCCTCGTGACTCATCACGTAGTCGACCCTCCAGCCTACGCGGTTGAGCGAGGCGCGACAGTGGTCCATTTCCTCCTCGCTCGGCATCTCCTCGGGCCACCAGCTCCTCCCCTCCTTGCGATACTGCCCGTCGTTGCTCGTGGCGCCGCCCATGGCAAGGACTGTGAGCCCGTCGATATCGAACACCTCACCGCGCATCAGGTGCAGCACGTGCGGTCGCGCCTCATGGACGAGCCCGCCGTTCCACTCCCGCACCGGCAGTTCTGCCAGCATCCGGTGGTTCTCATGGTTGCCGTCTACGAAACACGTGGTCCACGGCTTCGACTCGAACCAGTCGAGCCAGTATTTCTCAGCATTCGAGCCGTCCCAGACAAAGCCGAAGTCGCCGGCCACGATCACCACGTCATCGCGCGTCAGCGTGCGCCCCAGCGGCCAAGATTTGAAGGCGAATCTGCTGGCCCCATACTCGGCCCTGCCGTGGACATCGCCTGTCACATAGACCGTCATCAGTACGCGCCCCACGGCAGGAGTTTGTCGCCGAGCCTCGCGATCCGGTCATACAGCACCGTGTGCCGTTCGTCCGGATTGCCGTCTCGGTGAAAATGTCCGTAATACCAGCGCTTGTAGTCCAGGCGGTCCTCGAGCTCGTCGAGGAATCCGGTCAACCGGTCCACATCAGGGCGTTCCCAGCCTGGGTCCGGGTAGAGCGTCGGCGAGAGCATGCGCGTGGCGCAGGTATGGGTGATGACGCAGTCGACCTTCCAGCCGACCTCGTCGAGCCTTGCCCGCGCGGTATCGAAATCGCGCTCGTCCGGGAGCTCCTGAGGCCACCAGCTGGAATACGGCACGCGGTATTCCCTGTCCACGCTCGTGGCACCGCCCATGGTGAAGATTGTCGAACCGTCGAGCTCAAAGACCTCGCCGCGCGTCAGGCGCCGAATAGACGAAGTATCCGACAGGCGTTGCGTCAGCCCGCCGTGCCACGGTTCCATGGGACGCTCCTCCCAGTGGTCGAAGCGCTCGTGGTTGCCATCCACGAAGAGAACCGTGTAGGGGCGCGACTCGAGCCAAGCGATGTCAGCGCATTCCTCGGCAGAAAAGTTCCACGGAAAGCCAAAGTCACCGGCAACGATGAGATAGTCGTCGCTGGTAAGGCCATCCCCAAGCTCCCAGTCGCGGAGCTTTTGCATGTCGAGCCCACTGTGGATGTCGCCCGTCACATAGACCGTCATCGGATCGCCTCTTCCCTCTTGTACGCCGCCAGCTCGCGCTCGACCTGCCTGTCGCCGGTCTCGTTGACCCACCAGGGCCATTTCACCCGGCCGCACGGCTCGTCGACTCCGGCGAACCATTCCCTCAGCTCGTCAAGACTCACCGGGGAGTGCCCGTTGGCATCGCAACCGACGTCGTAGCGCAGAAGGCCCTGCTTGCGGTTGAACTCGTTGTACGCGCCGCCGCCGCTGTGGATGTGTCCGTGGAGGTGCCACGATCCATGGCTCATGCCCTGCCAGTCGGCCATGGGGTAATGGCACAGGACGATCTTCTGCCCGTCGATCTTGAGCACGCAAATCGGCGGTTCCACGGTGAACGCGCCTGCGACCGCCGGCTGGGTCCAGTCCTTGTCGTGGTTTCCCGGGACGAGGTGGATGCGCCTGCAGGCGATCTGTTTGCGCAGCCCGTAGGCGTCTTGGGCGGTCATCTTGAATGAGAAATCCCCCAGGATGTAGAGCTCGTCGTCCACGGCAACCTTGCCGTTGATGTTGTCGACGATGGCGTCGTTCATCTGCCAAATCGTCTCCCACGGGCGGTCAGTGAACTTCAGCACGTTCTCATGCCCGAAGTGGGTGTCGCTGGTAAACCAGATCATATATATGTCTCCTTCTGTCGCTAAAAAACGTTCTCCTTCGAGGTCAGGAGACGTTTTATGAGCGACATGAGGTGCATATCCCTCATGTTCCAAACTCCAATCTGCCGGATTTGCCCAACTAAAAGTTTACGCCCACGCGCGAACAGGATTTGATTTTTGAAATATGGACGAATTCCTCGCCAGGAGGGTAAAATGGTGCCGACGGCAGCCCAAGTTGTAGAGAGCTGGGCAGAGCCGTTGCTTAATGAAGTTGGGTCATCGTCTTAGCGACGGTGGCCTTTCTTTTTGGGCTTCGAGCCCTGCTTGAGTGCCTTGGAAAGGCCGACAAGGGCCGTGAGGAGCGAGACCATAGCGGTCAGGAGCTTCACGAGCTCGGTGAAATCGGTCATGGGCATCACCTCCCATCAAATGGAGGGCTCTGCCCGGCACGAGGACTGCCGACAGCAAGGACGATTCTATCAGAGCGGCTGACTCCCGCCGATCAATTCATACTCCTCACCCTCGCCGAATTGCGAGCATGAAAGAATCAGCACTGGATGGCAGCGCGCTAGGGCACCGGCGATAGGCTTTCCAAAACTAGCGAGGCGTGTCTCCGCGAGCGTAATCGCCTCGGTCGACCGCGCGATCGACCTGCGGCGAGATGTCGACGTTGCCACCATGGGCTCGGCCTGCGGCGCGAACGCGGTCATCGCCAGCATCGAGAACGGCGCCGGCGTAACGGTTGCGAATCTCCCTTGCGTAACCGCGCCGGGCAAGAAGCTCATCACGAACCGCCGGATCCTCGAGCAGATCTTCATCGCACTTCGGTGCGATGAACTTAGGGAAGAGATTGTAGGCGACGCCCTTGCTCGCCTTTGCCTGCTCGACCCACGCCGAATACGCTTTCTTGAGACGCTTGATGTAAATCTCACAACGTTTCTCGTATGGAAGGGCTCGCTCGGCTTCCAACACGTTATTTTCGAAAGCCGTCTGCAACGACTTCAACGCGAAGCGCCCGTCGAGACGGGTCAGGTTGAAAGTGCACTTCGGATTACCGGCTTCTTTGATATCGAGATCGGTTGCGTAGACACGATTGTTCTTGATGAAAATGTCTACGCCCCATGAGGCGAGTAGCTTTTTGAACTGATCCATATTCTTTACGCGACCTTCGTCAATCGCAATATGGATTAGCTCGCGCAGATTGTTTTTATAACTGTACTCTCCCCGCTCAACGATTATCTTTGGCTCTGTTAGACCAGGATTGACATACATGTGTCCCCACGGTGCCATATCGTTGACCCCATAGACCGCGATGATGGGGGCAGCATGAACGCAGAAGACCTGGTCCTCAACTTCAAGAAGGGCATGGCGAACCTCAGCAAGACCGAGCGCCGCCGCGCTATCGAGTCCGTCAGGGACGTGATCCGCGCGGCGGCGTTCGACGACGCGGCCGGCTCCGCCTACGAAATCGAACGC
>DBEWII010000021.1:0-4618 GCA_048384935.1 Collinsella aerofaciens
TGGTAACCTCCGTGATAAGGGCGGCGCACAACGCAGGCCGCCGTGAACATATGGCGCTAACTATACCCTAGTCATACAATTCAATGACAGTTTGCAAAGAAACGCTGCAACCGGAGGAACCATGGCATATCCCGTATTTGACCTACACTGCGACACCGCCGACCGAATCGGCTGGGCCACGCTCGATCTCGACCTGCGCTTTACCGCCGGCACCGACGGTTATTTCCCCGGCGACGAAACGCATCCGCAAGATTTCGACCTCATCGAGGGCAACGCCTGCGCCATCTCGCTCGCAAAGATCGGCAACACGCCGTGGGCACAGTGCTTCGCCACGTTTGTCCCCGACGAGATTCCCACCGCCCACGCCGCGCGCTTCCAGGCGCAAATCATGGCGCATATGAGCGGCCAGGCAATGCTCAACCACGACCGCATGGTCAACGTACGCAGCGCCGCAGACATTCGCCCCGCGCTCAAGGACGGTAAGGTCGCTTGCATCCACACCATCGAAAACGCCACGTTCTTTGCCGAGGACCCCGCACTAATCGAGGTGCTCAAGAGCTTGGGCGTGCTTATGTCGTCACTCAGCTGGAACGCGCAGGGACCGCTCGCGAGCGGACACGATACCCACGCCGGCCTCACCGCCGCCGGCATCGAGGCACTTACGCAGATGGAGCACGCCGGCATGGTACTCGACGTCTCCCACCTCAACGATGAGTGCTTTGACGAGGTTGTCGCCCACGCCACGCGCCCCTTCGTCGCCAGCCACTCCAACTCCCGTGCGGTTTGTGGCGTCAAGCGCAACCTCACCGACGACCAGTTCCGCACCATTCGCGACATGGGCGGTATCGTCGGCCTCAACTACTGCAGCGAGTTCCTTTCCAACGACGCAACCGACAAGACCGCCGCAGACGTCACCTTCGACCAGCTGGCGGCACATATCGAGCACTGGCTCGACCTGGGCGGCGAGGACGTCATCGCGCTCGGCGGCGACTGGGACGGTGCCACGGTGCCCGCTTTCCTCTCCGATGCCAGCATGATGCCCGGGTTCCAGAACATGCTTTCCAAGCATTTTGGCAAGACAGTGATGCAGAAGCTCTGTAGCGACAACGCGCTTGCCTTCTTTGAGCGTTATTAATTTCACATCCCTTGAGCGGGCCGGCATGCCGAACGGTCGACATGCCGGCCCGTCCCCAATCTGAAGGACCGCTTTTGACGCAGCAATTTACGATTACCGTATCCCGACCGGATGGCACATCCATCCCCGTCGTCGTTACCAAAAAGCGCGTCAAGAACTTCAACCTACGCATCACATCGAGCGGTGAGGCCCACGCCAGCGCACCGCTCGGCGCCAGCCGCGAGCGTATCGAAGCGTTTGTGAAGCGCAACAGCGCCTGGATTATCAGCCGACTTGACCAGCGTGAGCAACATCAGGCGACAGCGCGAGAGCCGCTCAGTCCCTCGTCCATCATTGCGCTTTGGGGCAAGCCCATCACGGTACAAGATGCGCTCGATCACAACTTTGCGTCACCTGCACCGCGACCCAAGCAGGCCACCTTCGCAAGTTTTATGGGTACCGATGAATCGGACGAAGGCCTACAGGCCAAGCGGCACGCAATCCTCGACGACCTAACGTCCGATGAGCTCCAAGCCCACATCGACCAGCTCTATGCCTCCGAGGTCACCACAGCGCTGCGCGATATGGCGCATGCATACGAAATCGCAATGGGTGTCGCCGTTTCCCGCGTTTCCGTACGCAGTATGAAGACGCGCTGGGGCTCATGCACACCCAAAACCGGCGCCATTCGCATCGCGCGCGAGCTCGCCGCCTACCCTGTCGAATGCCTCGACATGGTTGTCGCCCACGAGCTCGTCCACTTGCTCGAGCCAAGCCACAATCAGCGGTTTCACGCCCTGCTCGACACGTACTGCCCCAACAATAGAGCCCTGTCGCAGCGGCTCAAGCAGCCACCCATAGAGACGTATTAGAACCGGTTAGCGCACGCGCTCGATTTCGACGCCGCAGCTTGCCAGGGGAAGACCGACGGGCGCCCACGGCTTATCGAGCTTTATGCGCACACCAAGCAGCAAGGGGTAACGACGCAGCAGCATCTGGGCCACACCCTCGGCTGCCGCCTCGATGAGTTTAAACGTATGCTCGCGCAGATAGCCATCGACATCGTGGCACACCGAGCCGTAGTCAATCGAGGCGTCCAGGTTATCGTGCTCCCCCGCTGCACGCAGGTCGGCATAGAGCACCAAGGACACGATGAACTTCTGGCCCAGCGCGTTCTCTTCGGGATACACGCCGTGGTTGGCAAAGACCTCGAGACCGTCGATAGTAATGCGATCGGCATGGCGCAGATCGTCATAGCTCACGTGGGGCACCGCCGTTGCGGTGGATATTTCGCCCCTTCCACGGCGTGCGAGCTCGGCACCTTCAGTCTTGGTTGCATTCTCGGGCAGTTTTTTGTTACTCATCGCGATCGTCTCCTTCGTTTAGAACCCCGACCGCGCAAACTAACTACACGCGAATCGACAGGTTCTTTTTATCATCGCTCCAGTTGCAAGCATTGCGCGCGGGGCATGCAAAGCAGGCGCGCGACGCTTTGTCGGCTGCATAGAGCAAACGCTCAAGCGGTTGGCTGTTCACGCGCAGCTTTCGATGGCCCAGAATGGCCGTCTTAATGGCTGCGGCATCGGCCGGCTCAAACGCCACGTCATCAGGCATGCCGCCGAGAATTGCATCAGCGACGCGTTCGCTTGCAACATCATGGGATATACCCGATTCATACTGTTCATCTTTGCCGATATCGTGAAGAAGTGCCGTGGCGTAGATGACCTCGCGGTCAAACTCGAGATCTTCCTCGAGATTCTTAATCCACATAATGCGAGCGACATCGAGCAGATGGTCGATACCGTGGCGGCAGAAGATGCGCCCCGATTCCAGCTGAGCAATGTTGCCCAGGTGGCGCCGGAACAGGCCGTTGGCACAGATGTAATCGATACGAGGCATGACGCCAAAAGGCGCCAGGCCCGAAGCCATAAAACCGCGACGCGGCGTTCCCTCGTCAGTATTCGATGTAAAGTCGTTGACAACCCTCATGGTTAGCGGCCCAGCATCCTAAAGAAACGCTCTTCGAGCGCGGGGTCGGTCTCAAAGACGCCGCGGCGAGCGAGCGTCACGGTCTTGGTGCCGGGCTTTTGCACGCCGCGCATGGTCATGCACATATGCTCAGCTTCCATGAGCACAATCGCTCCCTGGGGAGCGAGATAATCCATGAGGGCGTCGGCAACCTGCGCACACAGCTGCTCCTGCAGCTGCAGACGGCGGGCATAAACCTCAACCGTGCGAGCAAGCTTAGAGAGCCCTGCGACACGGCCGTTGGGGATATAGCCAATGGTAGCCTTGCCATAAAACGGCAGCAGATGATGTTCGCACAGCGAGTAGAACGTGATGTCGCGCTCGATAACCAAATCGTTCGAAGCGACGGCAAACGTTTTGGACAGGTGCTCCTCGGCACTCTGGTCCATACCGCCGGCGATTTCGCCATACATACGGGCAACGCGCGCCGGGGTCTCCAGCAGGCCCTCACGAGTTGGGTCCTCGCCTATGCCCTCAAGCAACAGCTTAATGGCGGCCTCGACTTTTTCCTGATCGACCATCTGGGCCTCACTTTTCCGATTTTGCGTTCGCGCTATGGTACCACGCCCTCCGGCATCGGCCACAAGCTACATAGTATGGGTCGAATAGACCGGATCATCACGCCAAAGTTCAACCGCATCACAAAGCGCAACGCCCTCGCGCTCAGCACGGGCGCGCGTAGCGTTCATGTCGATCACGCGCTGATTGCTCGAGCCTCTGAAGCGCAACGAGATATCGTACAAATCCTGAACGAACGGACCGTCCACCAACATATCGAGGCAGGTAAGGATACGGTCCGTGACCTCGGTATGGTGGCAACCGCCCGGCATAAGCTCCTCGAGCACATCGCCGGTAAAGCACCAAATGGTCTTGCCCGACCCCGATGGATAGGCCGCACGCACGCGTTCGATAAAGTCGACAAGCCCCGCTTGATTCTCAGGTTCCATAGGCTCGCCGCCCAAAATCGTCAGACCATCGATAAAGGGATGATCGAGACTCTCGATAATTTTGTCCTCGACGGCGCTATCGAACGGCTCGCCAGCGGCAAAGTCCCACGCGACAGAGTTAAAACAATTCTTGCACCCACGACGGCACCCGCTCACAAACAGAGAAGTACGAACGCCTTCTCCATCAGCAATGTCGAAATACTTAATGTTCGCGTAATTCATAGGTAACTCTCCCGGGAGGCCGGGACATATCATCCCGTCCTCAAACATTCTCGGCCTTCGGCCTGCGAAACTGCGGGCGGGACGATATGTCCCGGCCTCATGCAAAGGGTAACTCAATGAACGAAGCGAACATCGAGTATAGGGTTCGAGGTCCAATAAAAACCTTGTTGCAACTCAACCGCCATCGCAAGTAAATCGCTGCTGCAGCTCGAATTATTTCCGCTAAGAACTTCGAGGAGTGAGCAGACCGCATGATGCATCTCAGCTACGTCAACTTGGCCGCCCCGTAGCGAGGCCCCGGACCTTT
>DBEWII010000022.1:0-3702 GCA_048384935.1 Collinsella aerofaciens
CATGGATTACCTGCCTTTACTGTACGCGCGAGCGGCTCGCTCGGGTGGGCCATGTGTCCCATTCTGAGGGCTGGAATTGCGCCGACAAGTGGCAATATGCGCGGGTCCAAAAGAGGGGAGAGCCGATGCTGTCGGCCCTCACCGGGGTTGGGCGCCCAGTGCTTTAAAGGGGCGCGTGTACGCGGGCATTGCCCCAATAGGTTCCTTGTTTATAGATATGTCCCAGTTTGTGACGTCCGGAAGTCCCGAAAGTTGAGCCATGTGCCCCATGTTTGCGTTGGCATGGTCTATCGTGTGCCATAGAAATCCGCGATGGCCAGGTGCGCTGACGCTTGAGTACTTATGGGCTAGACTTAGCACCATTATGTGATCGATGCGGTCGGTCGGTGGTTGCCACCCGACCGATGTATATGACTTGAAGGTGCGTGCGTATGAGCCAAGAGATGATGGACAAGACCTGCCGCGGGTTTGCCGAGGCGCTTGCCGCGCGCGAGCCGGTTCCCGGCGGTGGCAGCGCGAGCGCCTTTGTGGGCGCGCTGGGCGCCTCGCTGTGCGGAATGGTTGCCCGCTACGGTGCGACCAATCCCGCGCTTGCTGATCGTGCGGATGACCTGACGCGTGCGTTTGCCCAGGCGGATGAGCTGGCCCAGGAGCTTGTCGAGTTGGTTGCCGAGGACGTTCGTGCCTACGGGCGGGTGTCCGCGGCGTACGGTATTCCGCGTGACGATCCGGCTCGAGCGACCGCGATTCAGGATGCTCTGCATGTGGCCGCTATGCCGCCGTATCGCATTATGGATGCCTGCGGGCGTGCGCTGGCGCTGCTCGAGGACATGGCCGACAAGGGTTCGCGTCAGCTGCTGTCCGATGTGGCGTGCGGCGCCGTGTTCTGCCGTGCTGCTATGCAGGGCGCGAGCTTGACGCTCTTTGCGAACACCACGTCTATGAAGGATCGCGTTCGTGCTAAGGAGCTCGAGACCGCGTGTGATGAGTTGCTCGACACATGGTTGCCGCGCGCCGATGCGCTGGCGCGCCGCGCCTCCGACGCTGCAAGGAAGAGAGGATAGCTATGGTTGAACTGCTGAAGGGTGCTCCCGTTGCCCGTGCTTTGACTGAGGAGCTTGCCGCTCGCTGCGCAGCGCTGCGCGAGCGGGGCGTTGTTCCGACGTTGGCTATCGTGCGTGTGGGTGAGCGCGAGGACGACCTATCCTACGAGCGCGGCGCTCTCAAGCGCTGCGAGAAGGTTGGCATTGAGGCGCGCCGCGTTTTGCTTCCTGCCGATGTTTCGCAGGACGAGCTGCTGGCGGCCATCGAGGACATCAATACTGATTCGGCTGTTCATGGCTGTCTGATGTTCCGCCCGCTGCCCGCCGGCCTTGACGAGAACGCCGTCGCCGCAGCGCTCGATCCCGCCAAGGACGTTGACTCCATGACGCCGTCTTCGCTGCTTACCACGCTTTCGGGGCGCGGCGAGGGTTTTGCTCCCTGCACGGCCGAGGCAGTGTTAGCGTTGCTGGACCATTACGGTGTTGAGCTGGATGGAGCTAAGGTTGCTGTGGCCGGGCGTTCGCTGGTGATCGGGCGTCCTGTTGCCGCCGTGCTTACGGCGCGCAATGCGACCGTGACGACGTGCCATACGCATACGCGCGACCTTGCTGCCGAGTGCCGTGCTGCCGACATTGTGGTTGCCGCCGTTGGACGCGCGCGTACGATTGGCGTGGATGCCGTTCGCGAGGACCAGACGATCATTGATGTGGGCATTAACTGGGATGAGGACGCTGGCAAGCTGGTCGGGGACGTCGATTTTGATGCTGCGGAACCGATCGTTGGCGCAATTACTCCCGTGCCGGGCGGCGTGGGCGCTGTGACCACGGCGATTCTCGCCAAGCACGTGATCGAGGCGGCGGAGCGCGCATCGAAATAGGTGTTTTGGGCTGTTTGAGGGGTTAGCTATACACCACGCGGTCAAAAAATGCCAGATATGAGTACTGCTGCCAAGATAGTCACATATATTTCATGACATTTGGGCTTCCTAATGATATCCATTATCGTTAAGAAGCTCATTTTATTGAACCTATGGGGAATAACGCTGTCTCGCTTTTGGACAAATAGGGATTTTCGGCACTCATTACAAGGAAATTTGCTGCTACTAAATTGGTGACAGTACTCATATTTGGCATTTTTTGACCACAGGGGTCCCGAGGGGTCTCGAGGGGCCGCGGTTTCGCCCTTTTTGCGCCGAAGCGATACACTGTTGCCGTTTGATTTCTTCGCTCAAGGAGGATGCGCATGCCGTGCACAACGATTCTGGTCGGTAAGAACGCGAGCTACGACGGGTCGACCCTGGTCGCGCGTAACGAGGACTCGTCCAACGGGGTGTTTGAGCCCAAGCGTATGCGCGTGGTGCATCCCGACGAGCAGCCGCGCGTCTACACGAGCGTCCTGAGCCACCTGACCGTTGAACTGCCCGATAACCCCATGCGCTACACGTGCGTCCCCGATGTTGTCCCGGGCCACGGCATCTGGGCCGAGGCCGGTTTCAACGAGCTCAATGTGGGCATGTCCGCAACCGAGACGCTCACCACCAATGAGCGCGTTCGCGGCGCCGACCCGCTCGTGGACTACGTGCCCGCCAAGGGTAACGAGGGTGAGGACGGCTATGTGCCGGCGCAGCCTGGTGGCTTGGGTGAGGAGGACATGGTGACCCTGGTCCTGCCGTACGCCAAGTCCGCTCGCGACGGCGTTCGTATCCTGGGCGACCTGCTCGAGCGCTACGGCACCTACGAGAACAACGGCATCGCCTTTAGTGATGTGGACGAGATCTGGTGGCTCGAGACCATCGGCGGCCACCACTGGATTGCCAAGCGTGTGCCCGATGACGCCTATGTGACCATGCCCAACCAACTGGGTATCGACAGCTTTGACCTGGATGACGCCGAGGGCGCCCAGGCCGACCACATGTGTTCCGCCGACCTGCGCTCCTGGATGGCCGAGTGGCATCTGGACCTGACGCTGGGCGTCGAGGGCTACGGCTCGGCTGCGGTCTTTAACCCGCGCGAGGCCTTTGGCTCGCACAGCGACAGCGACCACGTCTACAACACGCCGCGCGCCTGGTACATGCAGCGCTGCCTCAACCCCAGTGACGTGTGGGATGGCCCCGACGCCGACTACACGCCCGAGAGCGACGATATCCCCTGGAGCCGCGTGCCCGAGCGTAAGGTGACCATCGAGGACATCAAGTACGTACTCTCGAGCCACTACCAGGGTACGGAGTACGACTGCTACGGCAGCAAGGGCACGCCCGCCACGCGCGGCGCCTATCGCCCCATCGGCATCAACCGCAACAGCCAGCTCGCCGTGCTGCAGCTGCGCCCCTATGCGCAGCCGGCCTATCGCGCCGTGCAGTGGATGGCGTTTGGCTCCAACTCGTTTAACGCGCTGGTTCCGCTGTACGCCAACGTCGAGACCATGCCCGAGTACTATGCCGACACGCAGGCTCGCGTAACGTCCGAAAACTTCTACTGGGCCAACCGCCTGATCGGCGCCCTGGCCGACGTCCGTTTCCATGAGTGCGGCCGCGCTGTGGAGGACTATCAGGAGAAGGTCGGTGGCATGGGTCACAAGCAGATCCATGACGTCGACGCTGCCGTAGCCGCTCTGCCCGAGGCCGAGGTGCCTTCCAAGCTTGCACGCGCCAACGAGGCC
>DBEWII010000023.1:0-30642 GCA_048384935.1 Collinsella aerofaciens
GCCCGGGGGCACCAGGGAATATGACGGCGTCGCGGGAGCGGCGCCGTTTCTGGTTTGCGGGGGCCGCCGGCGGATTAGGGCCGTCGACACCCGCGTCACCAATTGCGTCTAGAGCCCTCCGGTAGAGTGTCCAAGCCCTAAAGCCCAGTTGATGCTACGGGGTTTAGAGGCGGACTGAAGCAAGGGGAAGACATGTCCGCTCGGGGTGATAGACTAACGCTGTGGTAAATACAGGACAGTTTGACCGTTTTTCAACCAAGATAGGCGTCCCATGCAACTAAATGCAGCTGATATAGCGCAAAAGAGAATTGACCTCGGCCTCACCCAAAAGGAGTTCGCCGCCGCCCTTGGTATGGGCTCGTCTGGCGAACGCACCGTTCGGCGCTGGGAGTCTGGGGATACTAGTCCAACGGCGGCTGAATGCGCCTTTATCGCATCGCTCGATGCGGGGGCTCCATTTGACCAAGGGGAGCGCAGCGACGCGCCTTTTACCTTCTGCGATCTCTTCGCGGGCATCGGCGGTATACGAATGCCGTTCCAGGAGCTTGGCGGTAGGTGCGTCTTCTCTTGCGAGTGGGATAAGTTCGCCCAGAAAACCTACCGGATGAACTATGGAGAGACCCCGGCGGGCGACATCCGTCAGGTCGCATCAAACGATATACCGGACTTCGATGTCCTGCTCGCAGGCTTTCCTTGTCAGCCATTCTCCCTTGCAGGCGTTTCGAAGAAGCAATCTTTGGGGAGACCCACCGGCTTTGAGGATAAAACGCAGGGAACTCTCTTTTTCGAGGTCGCTCGCATCATACGCGACAAGCGCCCGAAGGCCTTCTTGCTTGAGAACGTTAAGAACCTTACGAGTCACGACGGCGGGAAGACCTTCAAGGTCATACGACAGACGCTTGAGGAGGACCTTGGATACCATATTTTCTGGAAAGTGCTTGATTCAAAAAACTGGACGTGCCAGCACAGGGAGCGCATCTACATCGTGGGGTTCAGGGAGGAAGTTCCCTTCTCGTGGGATGACCTTGAGGTGCCGGGACCGGGACATACGCTAGGGGAAATCCTCGAAGAGCAACCAAACGAACGCTACACCATTTCGGATAAGCTATGGGCCTATCTGCGCGCCTATCGCGAAAAGCATGAGGCGGCGGGCCACGGCTTTGGATACTCGATGGTCGGCCCAGAGGACACGACAAGGACGCTTTCCGCCCGGTACCACAAGGATGGCAGCGAGATTCTGGTCGGGCAGGAAGGAAAAAACCCTCGTAAACTCACTCCCCGCGAATGCGCGCGCCTGCAAGGATTTCCCGATGAGTTCATCATCCCGGTGTCGGATACTCAGGCATACAGGCAGTTCGGCAACTCCGTGACCGTGCCGGTCGTGCGCTCGGTCGCGAAGTTGATGATGGAGGTGTTCTAGGATGGACTATGGAGTACTTGGCGCGTATTTTGATGGTGCTGTCGCGAAAACCCTCGCGGGCGTTGACATCATGGGGGCCAATAAAAGCCACCAGCACGAATTCAACGGCGTGGGGCCTTTGCGCGCGCTTTTCGGAGACGATGACATAAAGGGGATGCGAACTACCTTCGCATATCTCGATGATGGTGCAGACCCTATATTCGACCATGGTTATACCACTTGGTACGACGCCCGCAGGAAGCATCCAACTAGAACTGAGTATAGGCTCTACTACAACGATAATGCTGCCATGGGCATGGCCCGTCCGGGCGACCTCATGGTTTTGGCCCTACACGAAGCCAAGGAGGTCGTAATCCTATTTGCCCGAGCGGGGAGTACGGCGGAATCTCAAGTTCGCTGGCTCTTCGCGCTCGACGGGGTTGGCGAGAAGGGTTTTACGCCCTCTGCTCGGGAGGATACGCGCATCACGTCGATCGCCGCAAGGATTTTGGAGTCCATCGGCATCGAAGTTAGCATGCCGATCGCAGCGGAGAACTTCCTCGACGGTATGATCGAGAAATTCGGCGAGTCCTTCCCCAAAGGGGCAGACTTCTCAGCCTACTCAGCTTCCACCCTTGGAAAGCTCGATTGGACGGGCGACCCGGATGGCTGCTTGGTCGCTTGTTACGAACGCGAAGAGATGCTGTTCCGCGTCTTCGAGCGGCATCTCTTGGAGCGCGACCTCGCGCCATACCTTGGCTCGGCGCTTGATGTTGATGGCGTGCTGCGCACCACTATGTCGGCCTTCCAGCGCCGCAAGTCCCGTGCGGGGACGGCGTTCGAGAATCAACTCTCGATGCTATTCGATGCTAGGGGCATACGCTACTCGGCGCAGAAATACACCGAGGGCAAATCAAAGCCGGATTTCATCTTTCCCTCTATTGACGATTACCACGACCCCAAGTTCCCTGTCGCTCGACTGACGATGCTCGGTGCCAAGACAACCATCAAGGAGCGTTGGCGTCAGGTGCTTGATGAGGCTGACAGAATCGAGGACAAGCATCTTGTAACACTTGAGCCCGCCGTAAGTGAGGATTACACACGAGCTATGGCTAAGGACAGGCTCAGCCTCGTTGTGCCCTCATCGCTGTTCGAAACCTACACGCCCGCGCAAAGGGAATGGCTCATGAGCGTCAACGACTTCTGCAGGCTGGTAGAAGCCCGACAGCACGAGTAGAACCACGAGACGTTTTTTAGAAATGAGGCCGGAGACCAGTTGAGTCTCCGGTCTTCTTTTTTCACTCGCAACAGATTCGTCGATCACGAGGTGGGATTTGTATTTGGACTGCGCAAACTCTTGGGCAAGGGTGCTTTTTCCAACGCGGCGGGCCCCCTCGAGCATGATGGCTCGGGATCCATTGCTCGCTTTCCAATCGAGGAGTTTATTGTAGGCCGTACGTCTGAATACTGACATGATTGCCCAATCTAGCTGCTGTATACACGAAATGGGAAGTGTGGTTACCTGATTCAATACACGAAATGGGAAGTATATACAGGCCCTTTTCTACACGAAATGGGAAGTGCGGGTACCGCTGGAGTTTGTTGGGATAGATGGAGCGCATGTGTTGCGTCGCTCAGGTATGCTCATATGTGCCTAGAGTTTCACATGCCGAGAAAGGTTGATGGCTGCCATATCCACATACCAAAACACGGAGCGCTCAGCGCCGTCGACACCCGCGTCACCAATTTCCCCGCGGGGGGGAGTTTTCGAATCCGCCCGGGGGCACCAGGGAATATGACGGCGTCGCGTGAGCGGCGCCGTTTTTGGTTAGTGGGGGCCGACGGCAGATTCGGGCCGTCGACGCTCGCGTCACCAATCGCGTCATTCGAATCGGCGCTGGGAATTCAGTGCTTTCCCTCATGCAAGTATCTTCCATCTTGCGTCGCCGTCAGCCGTGAGCGGTCGATTTTTACCGATAAACGGCAAATTAATTCAGAAAAAATCAGGTAATTTCAAGAATGGTCAAACTTGATTAACAGCAAAACCACAAGGTGGATGGCCATTTGCAGTGAAAAACTCTGACACAATGAGAAAAAGAATGAAAAATATTGATTGAAAATGAACTTACGTGGCAGTAATCTACATGTCACAGGGTAAGCCCCGGCGCGCAGGCGGCGGCCCTTATCGAATTACGGATATAGATCAGGTGCTCGAACGAGCAGAAACGATTAAGGACGAAGGTAAAGGACGTAGAAGCATGAAGCTTGCAACTCGTATCAACTCCTATTTTCGCGATGGCGACAAGAATCTTGATCGCGTGTTCGCGGAGTTCCAGAGCGTGGGCCTCACGCACGTCGACCTCAACTACCCCGAGCACTGCACAGGTGTCACGGCGGAGGACATGGCCGCCAAGCTCGCAGCTCACGAACTGCAGCTGAACGGCTGCGCGCTGCGCTTCCGCAACGCGTTCCTCAACGGTGACCTGGGCAATGCCGATGATGCCCTTGCCGCGGAAGCCCTTGAGCTCTGCTACGAGGCGTGCGACTACTGCCGCACTGCCGGTGGCAACACGGTGACCATCTGGCTCGGCCACGACGGTTTCGACTACAGCTTCCAGATCGCCTATGCTCGCGTCTTCGACCAGCTCGTAGCCGCATTCCAGAAGGTCTGCGATTATGCGCCCGACCTCAAGATCTCGATCGAGTACAAACCCTACGAGGAGCGCGCGTACGCGTTCAACGACTCCATGGGCATGACCGGCATGATCCTCAACGCTGCAGACCGCCCGAACCTGGGCGTCACGCTGGACTACTGCCACATGCTCATGAAGCACGAGAACCCCGCCATGGCCGTCGACCTGTTCGGCCGCGAGGGCAAGCTCTACGGCATTCACCTAAACGACGGCAACGGTCGCTTCGATGATGGCCTTATGATTGGTACGTCCACGCCGGTGAAGACCCTCGAGTTCCTCTACTACGTGAAGAAGCACGGGTACGACAGCGCGATCTACTTCGACACGTTCCCGGTCATCGAACCCGCTGCCGGCGAGGCTACGCAGAACGACCAGATGATTCATCTGCTCAACGATGCAATCGAGACCGTAGGCATGGAGAAGATCCAATCCGTTATCGATGCAAACGACGCGATTAAGGCAGCCGAGCTTGTCCGCGAGCTCTTCTGCGCAATGGGGAGGTAACCAATGAAACGCGACTGGAACGCGATGGCTCAGGGGATTCTGGACGCCGTCGGTGGTCCCGAGAACATCTCGGGCATGACGCACTGCGCGACGCGCCTGCGCCTCAATCTCAAGGACGACGCGGCTTGTGACGACGCTGCGGTCAAGGAAGTCGAAGGCGTTGTGAACACGCTGAACAAGGCTGGTCAGTATCAGGTTCTCATCGGCACTGAGGTCCCGAAGCTGTACGAGAAGTTTGAGCCGCTGGTCAAGGGCTCGGGCGTGGAGATCTCCGCTGCTACCAAGGACGAGGGCGAGAGCATCGTCAGCCAGATCTTCTCTGCGATCTCCGGCATCTTTGCCCCGCTGCTGCCCGCCATGGCCGGCTCCGGTATCCTGCGCGGCTTCGTCATCCTGGCTGCCCAGCTCGGCATCATCGCCGAGGGTACGGGTACCTACACCATCCTGTACACCCTGGCCATGAGCGTGTTCTACTTCCTGCCCGTGCTGCTCGGCTTCTCGGCCGGTAAGCGCTTCGGCGCGAGCCCGTACCTGTCGGCGCTGCTCGGCGCGTGCCTGCTCTACCCGGACTTCATCGCCCTCATGGGCGACGCGGGCAACGGCGCCATGACGGATTTCTTCGGCATCCCCGTTGTTCTCATGAGCTACAACTCCACGGTTATCCCCGCCATCCTGTCCGTCTGGGTCTACTCGTTCCTGTACAAGTGGCTCGATGAGCACGTCTCCGAGATGCTCAAGCTCGTCGTGCTGCCCGCCATCTCCCTGATCGTTATGGTTCCGCTCACCATGCTCGTCATCGGTCCCCTGGGCGTCTACGCTGGTGAGGCCATCGCCTTCGTGGTCAACTGGCTGATCGAGCGCAGCTCCGTGTTCGCCGGCGTGCTGGTTGGCGGCGGCTGGTCCGTGCTGGTGTCCATGGGCATCCACTGGGCCGTGAACCCCATCATGATCAACAACATCGCTCAGAACGGCTTCGACTACATCTGCCCCTTCACCTTCGCCTGCAACTTCGCCGTTATCGGCTGCGCCTTCGGCGTGTTCCTCAAGGCCCGCGACCAGAAGCTCAAGAGCTTCGCGATGACCGGTGTCGTATCGATCGCCCTGTCCGCCATCATCGAGCCCACGCTGTTCGGTATGCTCGTGAAGAACAAGAAGGTCTGGCTTGCGCAGATCATCGGCGGTGCCGTCGGCGGCGCGTTCCTCGGTATCATGAAGGTCGTCACCACTGCGTTCACCTTCGGTTCCGTCACTACGTTCCCGGCTTTCGTGAGTTCCGACCCCATGAACTTCGCTTGGGCTATGGTCGGCATGCTCATTTCCGCCGTCGTGGCCGGTGTTCTTGCCTTCGCCTTCACCGGCAAGGAGGATCAGCTCGCCTAAGAGCCCCGGATGCGCCGCCTCTCCTAGGGTCGTTCTCTTCGCTTGAAGAGCGTCGCGCTTACGCGAGGTGTGTCAACCTCGTTCAAATTGTGAACGAGAGGGTAGGTCAATCGATTAAGCGGTCGTCATCGCAACAGGTGGCGGCCGCTATTCTGCTTGTGCGTTACACTTTTCGAAAAGAAGTGAACGAGCGTGAAGCAGAGTGGTTTGGAGAGGTTCCCAATATGATTCCGTATGAGCGCCAGGAGCGAATTGTAGAGTGCCTGCAGAAGTCGGGCCTCGCGAGGATTTCCGAGCTGCAGGAGGAGCTGCCGGGCGTCTCTATTTCGACGCTACGTCGCGACCTCAAGGAGCTGGAGGCGCTTGGCAAGGTTGAGCATCTTTCGGGCGGCGCGGTGAGGCTCCTCTCGGCTGTCCACGAGGTGAGTATCTCGACGCGTTCGGGCCTACACGGGAGTGAGAAGGAACAGATTGCCCAAGTCGCCTTGCGTTTTGTTGAGGACGGGGACACGCTCTACTTGGACTCGGGTTCCACCTGCACGGCGCTGCTGCGTCTGCTGCTCGACCGCGACGTGACAATTTACACGACGGATGCCTCGGCGTGCCTGATTAAGAGCGAGACGCGCGCCCAGCTCATCGTGGTGGGTGGCGAGTTCAACTATGTGAACTCCTCGTTCTGCGGTTCTATGACCGAATCGATCCTGCGCGATCTGTACTTCGATAAGGCGTTTATCGGGACCAACGCGATTGACGAGGACCGCGGCGTCATGACGCCCTCCTACGTTGAGGCGGCGAAGAAGCGCATCGTGCGCGAGAATTCGAATAAGGCGTACGTGCTGTGCGACAGCTCGAAGTTCCATCAGTTCTCGAATGTTCGCGCGTTTGGGTTCGATGGTGTGTCGATTATCGCGGAGTCCTATGACGAGAAGATCGCCCAGTGCGCGCGCCTGATCACGCCTGGAGCGTAGGGGGTCCGGGCTCAGGTCTGCGGATTGCGGCCCTTGGCTGCTGCTGTCCGCGTAGCGGGATTTCTTCCTAGGGAATACGACAGCGTTTCGTGGTGCGGGCTCCTGCATGATACCAGCTAGATAGGCAAATATGGCAACGTTGTGAATCTGGAAAAGCCTGCAGGTTAACAATGTGGTTAAACGATTAATCAGCCAGACTGTAGATAAAGGTTAAACGATTAATTACCACCGAGTAGATAATCACCGAGCAGATAAGGAGTTCACCATGTTGCTCTGCCCCAGCCTCATGTGTGCCGACTACGGCAACCTGCGTGCGACCGTCGAGGATCTCGACGCCGCCGGCATCGACATCTTCCATTGCGACGTGATGGACGGCAGTTTCGTTCCCAATTTCGCCATGGGTCTCGAAGACATCAAGGCCGTGCGAGCTGCCACCAACAAGCTCGTCGACGTGCACCTTATGGTCGAGAATCCTGCCAGCAAGGTTGAACTTTTCTCCTCCGCCGGCGCGGACATCATCTATATCCATCCGGAGTCCGAGCGTTACGTGGTCAAGACACTCGCCGCGATTAAGTCCCTCGGCAAGAGCGCCGGTATCGCCGTGAACCCCGACACCTCTATCTCCGAGATCGAGGAGATGTTGAACCTCTGCGATTACGTGATGGTCATGACGGTGAATCCGGGTTTTGCCGGTCAGAGCTTTATCGAGTTCACGAACGACAAGGTGCGTCGCCTTGCCGCGCTGAAGGAGCGCTTTGGCTTCAAGCTCATGATCGACGGCGCCTGCTCGCCCGAGCGCGTGCGCGACCTGTCCGCCATTGGCGCGGACGGATTTATCCTGGGCACCAGTGCGCTGTTTGGCAAGGACGCCGGTTACGAGGAGTGCCTGCGCCGTCTGCGCGCCGGCGAGGTGTATTAGAAGCGGAACGGCGAATTAGGACGGATTGAGCGCGCGGCATGCGCGAATGGTTCTTATGGAAAGGGGTCTCTTTTGAAGATCGGTATTGGAAACGACCACGTCGCAGTCGAGTACAAGGAAGCCATCACGGCGTATATCCAGGAGAAGTACGGCTACGAAGTCGTGAACTTCGGTACGGACAGCACCGAGCGCTTTGACTATCCCATCGCGGGTGAGGCCGTGGCGGACGCTGTCATGTCCGGCGAGGTTGATCGCGGTATCGTTATCTGCGGTACGGGTGTGGGCATCTCGCTTGCCGCCAACAAGGTGCGCGGTATCCGTTGCTGCACCTGCTCTGAGCCGTATTCCGCTCGCCTGTCGCGCGAGCACAACAACACCAACATGCTCGCATTTGGTGCTCGTGTGGTAGGCATCGAGCTGGCCAAAATGATTGTCGACGCCTGGCTCACCGGCGAGTTCGAGGGCGGCCGTCACCAGCGACGCATCGATATGATTCGCCAGATCGAGGCTCGTCAGCTCGTACGTGCGGAGGAAGCACGCGGCTGGTAGCGGAAAAGCCCGTCACCCGTGTGGTGGCGGGCTTTTTGCATGTCGCGCGTGGGATAGAGCACATGCGAGAGAAAAACGCGGCTATTCGCTGCCCGCTGTCTAGCTGCTCGCGCGTTGCACGAGCTTAACGGGGACAAGCGTCTCCATCTCGGGCTCTTCGCCGCGCAGCAGGGCGAGCAGGGCCTGACATCCCTCGTGCGCGAGGCGCTCGGGGAAGCGGCGGATGGTGCTGATTTGCGGCGTCGGAAGCTGCGCGTAAACGGAATCGTCGAAGCCGATGAGACGGACGTCTTCGGGTACGCGCTTGCCGGCGGCAACGAGCGCACGCAGCGCGCCCACGGCTGCGTGGTCGCTATGGGCGAAGACGCCGTCGACGGGGTAGCCCGTGGAGAGGAAGTCGGTCACGAGCTCTTCCGACTCGATGATGCTCGGCTGCTTACCCGAGACAAACAGCTGGTAGTCGCGGCGTAGCGGCATTCCGTGCGCGGCGAGCGCCCGCTCGTAGCCCATCTGGCGCTCGTTGCCGGGGTAGTTGGCGGTAAAACTCGAGATGCTCAGGATGTCCTTGCAGCCGCGCTCGATGAGGTGCTCGGTCGCCATGTAGCCACCGCCGATGTTGTCGGAGCCCACGTGTGGGAAACCGAGGTCGTTTTCGGGCGCACGGTCGATGCAGACCACGGGGATTCCGTGGGGGACGAACTCGCCGTCGAGCCTGCGCAGGCCGGAGATACAGATGATACCGTCGGCCTGCTTGCTTGCCAGCGTGCGGAAGTAGTCACGCTCGCGGGCGGGGTCATTGGCGCTGTTGCAAACAAAGACCGAGTAGTCCTCGGTTGCCAGCTCGCGCTCCACATGCAGGGCGATCTTGGAAAAGAAGTCGTTGGAGATGTCCGGCACGATCATACCGATGGTCCGGGACTGGGCCATACGGAGGCTCTTCGCCGCCATGTTCGTGACGTAGCCGTATTCCTTTAGGGCGGCTTCCACGCGTTTGCGGGTGTCTTCGGAAAAACGGCCGCTGCCGTTGATGACGTGGGAGACCGTGGCGACGGATACGCCGGCCGCGACGGCAATCTGGCGCATGGATGGGCGCTTGCCTGGTGTGGGCATGGGGCCTCCTGCTGCTTTCGGGTGGTTAACAGATTAACCGAGATTGTAGCGCATGCGCGATGCCGTAATGGGTCGCTTCGAAGTCGTTTTGTCGCGCTCGGTCTGCACCTTGGATAAGAAGGAGTTCGTCGAGCACTCCGATCCGGAGCGCACGCGCGCCAACATCCCGCTGTTCCAGCAGGGCATCATGATACAGCAGCTCAACTCCGAGAAGCTCGTGGTCGAGACCATGGTGAAGTTCTGCGGCTAGTAATTACTGCATTACATATTCTGTTGTCACCTGGGAGGCTTGTTTTTGCGGGCCTCTTTGTGTTGCTATGGAGCCCTGGCCTGTCGATAAACAAAGCGCCCGCTTGCCGGGGAGCAAGCGGGCGCTTCTGAGCGAATATGTTTGCGGCCATAGCCGCTGCAGGTGATGGGTTGTCGACTAGTTAGTCGTCGTGCCGGAATCGTCACCCGAGGTGGAGCCAGAAAGTGCGACCGTCAGCGTGATCGTGCTGTCGGTGGACTGCTTGCCGGTGGGGGAGACGCCCGTAACGGTGGCATCCTCGTTACCGCTCACGGGATTGCCGTTCTGGTCACAGAAGCCGATGTTATAGAAACCGGCGTTGTTGAGCGCGGTAACGGCGGCGGAAATACTCTTGCCGTACAGGTTGCCCGGGACGGTGGCCTTGCCGGACTTCTTGGCAATGACGACGGTAATCGTGGCGCCGGGCTTCTGCTTGCCGCTGGGGTTCCAGCTGATCACGGTGCCCTCGGTAACCGAGTCGTTCTCCTGGTAGCTCACGTCGACGCCAAAGCCTGCCATATCGAGGGCGTTGCGCGCCTGGGCCTCGGTCATGTCGGTCAGGTCGGGGACGGACGTGGTATCCGGGCCGCTCGAGACTTTGTACGAGATGGTCGTGCCCTTCGCGACTTCCTTACCGGCTTCGGTGCCCTGCTCAAAGACCTGGCCCTCATCAGCCTCGTTGGCCTCCTCGGAGGCGTTGCCCTTCAGGCCAACGCTTGCCAGTGCGGCTTCTGCTTGGTCCTTGGTCAGGCCGACAAGTTTGGGAACCTCAACCTTTTCGGAGGGCTTGGGGCCCTTGGAGATTACCAGGTTCACCTTGGTGCCCTTGGTCTTCTTGGTGTTGCCGTTGGGCGTCTGCTCGGCGACCTTGCCCTCGTCGACATCGTCGTTGTAGCTTTGGTCGATGGTGCCGACCTCGAGGCCAGCTTCCTTGATCAGCTCGACGGCAGTCTGCTGGTCCTTGCCCAGCACATCGGGCACGGTGACCTGCTCGCCGCCAAAGAGTCCTGTGGCAAAGGCCACCACGATGCCGATGACGGCAACGGCTGCCACCACGGCGGCGATGATCTTGTTCTTGTTGGATTTGGGCTTTTCGACCTCGTAGGAGCCGGTGGAGCCCGAAACCGAGCTACGGGCGGTATTTTGGCCGCTCACGCCCGAGACGGGACGCACCATGGCGCGCGTCTGATCGGAAAGCTCGCGAGTCTTGGTGGCACCCAGCTCACTGGGGGCACCGATGATGCGCGTGGGCTCCGAGACGTTGACGGCACGGCCCGACAGGTAGCTGTTGAGCACCTGACGCAGCTCGTCGGCGGTCTGGAAGCGGTTTGCCGGGTCCTTCTCCATGCACTTGAGGATGATGCGCTCAAGGTCGGCGTCGACACCGGAGTTGATCTGGCTCGGCGGAATAGGCAGCTCGTTGACCTGCTTGAGTGCGACCGAGATAGCGTCGTCACCGTCAAAGGGGACGCGGCCGGTGGCGCACTCGTACATCACGACGCCCAGCGAGTAGATATCCGAGGTGGGGCCGAGGTCCTGACCGCGGGTCTGCTCGGGGCTGACGTAGTGGGCGGTTCCCAGCACGTTGTTGTCTTGCGTGAGGTGGCTGTTCTTGGCGCGCGCGATGCCAAAGTCCATCACCTTGATGTTGCCGTCGGGCAGCACCATGATGTTCTGCGGCTTAATGTCGCGGTGGATGATCTCGTGCTTGTGGGCGACCGAAAGCGCAGAGCTGATCTGCGAGCCGATCTGGGCGACCTTCTTGGGGTCGAGGGCGCCGTGGCTCTTGATGCCGCTCTTAAGGTCGGTGCCGCGCAGGTACTCCATGACGATGTAATAGGTGTCGCCGTCCTTGCCCCAATCGTAGACGCCCACGATATAGGGGGAGGAGAGACCGGCTGCTGCCTGGGCCTCCTGCTTAAAGCGTGCGGCGAAGGTTGCGTCGCCAGCATACTGCGGCAGCATGATCTTGACGGCTACCGTGCGGTCGAGAACCTGGTCCTGTGCACGGTAGACGGTCGCCATGCCGCCTGTTCCTACCTTATCCTTGAGGAGGTATCTTCCCCCGAGGACCCTCTGTTCCATTCCTGCTCCTAACATAACTATTCGCTCAACGATGTGTGTAGTACCTATGATGTGGCCGCTGGGGCCGTGTGGCGCGTTGCCGCTAACCCTTAGGCCGCGGCGCGCCTCGGGTGTCCGATTCGATCATGGGCATCACGCTCCCTGTGCGGCAAGCGCCGCGGTCAGGACGATACCGGCGATCTTGGCGGCCTCGACGTCATGCTTGTCGAAATCCTCCAAGGCCACCGAGATGGCGACCGTGGGTGAATCGTAAGGTGCAAAGCCAACGAACATCGAGTTGACGTTGGTGCCGCCGGTCTCGGCTGAGCCGGTCTTGCCGGCGACCTTGACGCCGGGGATTTGGGCATCGGTGCCGGTGCCGGACTGGACGACGGCAAGCATGGCCTGCTTGACCTGGTCGGCCGTGGCGGAGCTGACGGCCTGACCAAGCGAGCGGGACTGCGTGGTCTTGACCACGGTTCCGTCCGGGGCGAGTACCTGGGCTACAAAGTACGGGTCCATGACCACGCCGCTGTTAGCGATGGCGGCGGCAATCACGGCGTTTTGCATGACGGTGGTCTGCGGGCCGGGCGTGTGGTCCATGCCGACAGGCTGGCCGGCGCCGGCCCAGGCGGTCTCCCACTCGGTCATGAGCGACGGGTCGGCCATGATGGAGGCCGCGGAGGTCAGGTCCTGGCCGAGCTTTTGGCCGTAGCCAAAGGCGTTGGCAAACTGCACGAGCGTGTTTGCGCCAACTTCGTTTGCCACCTGGCCAAAGACGACGTTGGAGGACACGGCAAAGGCCTGCTGCAGGCTGATGGTGCCGTAGCTCTCGTTGGCAGAGTTGGTGACCGGTGCGTTGCCGATATCCATGGAGCCGGGCGCCTGGTAGGTGCTGGTCAGGCTGGCGGTACCGGTCTCGAGTGCCGCGGAAAGCGTAACGACCTTAAACGTGGAGCCCGGCGTGTACAGCGCGTCCATGGCGCGATTGTACATGGAGCCGTCCTCGCCGCCGCCCGTCTGCAGCAGGGCATCGATGTTGGTGTTGTCGTAGGTGGGCGAGCTGGCACATGCGAGCACCGCGCCGGTACGCGGGTCGATGACCACTACAGCGCCCTTAAAGCCCTTGAGTGCCTGCTCGGCCGCCGTCTGGATACGCGAGTCGATGGTGAGCTTGGCGGTGTTGCCCGGCTGGGTCTGGCCCGCGAGCGACGCGATGGCATTGTTCCAGCTGGAGTAGTCCTTAGAACCGGTGAGCGTGTCGTTCATGACGCTCTCGATGGCGGTGGTGCCATACTGCTGGCTCACGTAGCCAACCACGTGAGCTGCCAGGTTACCGTTGGGGTAGGAGCGTACGTAGGTGCCGTCCTCCTGCTGCAGCGACTCGGCCAGCGTCACGCCGTCGGACGTGATGATGGAGCCGCGCTGGATGTACTTGGAGCGGGCGATGGTGTGGTTGTTGGTCGGCATGTCCTGATAGTCCTTGGCCTTAATGACCTGGACATAGGTGAGGTTGCCGATAAGGATGGCGAACAGCGCCGTAAAGGCGAGCACCGCGCGGGTTAGACGGTTGGCAAGAGCAACGCGGCCGAGCACACCGGATTCAGGCGTGTCGAGCAGGCGACGGCGCATGCGCGAGCCGACGGAATGGCTGCCGCTGCCGTAGGAAGACGAGGTGGCAAAGCGCGTGCCCGTCGGGGCGGCGGCAGATGCGACCTGATCATCGGTGATGGCGGCCATGGTGCCGGTGCCGGTAAGCTCGGCCTCGCGTCCGGTCGCCTCGTCACCGGCGCGCAGCAGGAGCGCGACGATGATAAAGCTCGCCAGCAGAGAGGAGCCGCCCTGGCTCATAAAGGGCAGGGTGACGCCGGTCAGCGGGATCAGGCGGGTTACGCCGCCAACGATCAAGAAGGCCTGGAAGCTGATGGCGGCCGTAAGGCCTGTGGCACTAAAGGCGGCGAGGTCGGATTTAGCGCGGGCAGCCGTGGTGAGGCCACGCACGGCAAAGAGCATAAACAGGATGAGCACGGCGCCGCCGCCCAAAAGGCCCATCTCCTCGCCGATAGCCGAGAAGATAAAGTCGGACTCGACGACAGGGATGTTGTTGGCCATGCCGTTGCCGATGCCAACACCGACCAGACCGCCATCGGCAAGCGAGAAGAGTGACTGGACGATCTGGTAGCCCTGGCCCTGGGCGTCCTTAAACGGATCGAGCCAAACCTGGAAACGCACCTGAACGTGAGACAGGAACTTGTAGGCGCCCACGGCTCCAACGGCTAAGAGCGCAAGGCCGATAACGACATATGAAAAGCGCCCCGTGGCAACGTAGAGCATCAGCAAGAAGATGGTGTAGAACAGCACGGCCGAACCCAGGTCGCGTTCGAAGACGACGACGAGCAGGCACACACCCCACACGGCAAACAGCGGCAGCAGCAGTCGCAGGCGAGGGATCTTAAAGCCCAGAATCTTGCGGTTGGAGATGGAGAGCAGCTCGCGGTTCTCGGCCAGGTAGCCGGCCAGGAACAGGACGATAAAGACCTTGGCGAACTCGCCGGGCTGGATGGTAAAGCCCGCGATGCGAATCCACAGCTTGGAGCCCGAGATCGTGGTGCCGATAAAGATAGGCAGCATCAGCAGAATGATGCCGATGATGCCAAAGGTGTACTTGTAGCGCATGACCACGTCGAGGTTTTTGACTAGTGCAAGCGTTCCCACCATGAGCGCCACCGAGACAAACAGGATGATGAGCTGTGAGATGGCGAGAGCGGGGGCGAGACGCGTCACGAACGTGATGCCGATGCCCGAAAGTATAAATACGATGGGCAGGATGGCGGGGTCGGCACCGGGCGCCAAGATGCGCACGGCAATGTGGGCCGCGGCAAAGGCGGCAAAGAGGCCGATCGGTACGGCGAGCGTCTCAAAGGAGATGGCAGCGCCCGCGGTGAGGACGTACATCGCATACAGCAGGATGACGGGGAACGCCGAGGCGATGAGCAAGAGCAGCTCGGTGTTGCGGCGACTCATAAGCGGCACTCCCTTTCTAATTCTTATCGGAGGCTTCGGCCTCGGCGGACTGTTCGGCGGTTTTCTCGGAATCTGATTCGGAGGTCGATCCCTGATTGGTGTTGTCGCGAATCGTTTGCGCGTCGATCACCTGGCGGGTCTGCTCCTCGTCGATCTGGTGGCGGTACTTGGATATCGTGTCCTGCGCATCGTCGACACTTGTTTGCGGAATACCCGCCTTGAGGCGGTTTTGCGTGTCTTCGGGCAGGTCGGATAGCTTGATGCTGGTTTCGCTTTCGAGCCAGTGGAGCTTGAGTCCGAGTGGCTTGCCGGGCAGGCCGCGCCAGACGGCGACATTGCCCTGGTAGGTACCCAGGTAGTACGAGCCGGTGACACCCGTGTAGGCCCAGATGCCAGCTGCCAGCACAAAGACGAGGGCCAGGATGGCGGCGATAGTAACGTTGCGGCGACGCACGCGTTGCGCCTCGCGCATGACGCCATCGTCAACCAGGTCAACGACTACTACGGTCACGTTGTCGTGGCCGCCGGCGGCAAGCGCCGCGTCCACTAGGTTGTCGACGCAGATTTGCGCGGTTGAGGACTGCGTGGCGATGTTCTCGATATCGCTATCGGGAATCATGCTCGAAAGGCCGTCGGAGCACAGGATCAGACGGTCACCTTCCTCGATATGCAGAGTGAAGTGGTCGGCATACATAGCGGGGTCCGAGCCCAGCGCGCGGGTGATGACCGAACGGTTGGGGTGGACGCGAGCCTCGTCTGCCGTGATCTCGCCGGCGTCCACGAGCTCCTCCACGTAGGAGTGGTCGCGGGTCACGCGGATGAGCGTGCCCTCGTGGAGCAGGTAGGCGCGAGAGTCACCCACGTGGGCGATGGCAAGCGTGTCGTTTTCGATATAGGCGCAAGTGGCTGTGCAGCCCATGCCGGGCTTGCCCAGGCCATTCAAGGCAGCCTCGATTACGGCGGCGTTGGCGGCCTCGACGGCTGCCGCCAGGCGTGCGGCGTCGGCAGACTGAGGAGCTGTCTTGGCAATGGTCTCGACAGCGATAGAGGAGGCTACCTCGCCGGCGGCGTGACCGCCCATGCCGTCGCATACGCAAAAGAGCGGCGACTGCACCAGGTAGGAATCCTCATTGTGCGGGCGCACACAGCCAACGTCGGAGCGGGCGCCCCACATGAGTTGCGTGGTGGTGCCGGCATCATAGGTCGAGTCGGTCTCGATGCGCTCCTCGGTTAGGGGTTCAAAGCTCATGGTCGAGCCGGGGTCTTTGAGCTTGGCCTCAACGGCGGCAACGTCGATCTCGGCTGTGTCACCGGGAGAGACGGTGTCGGTCTCGGCGTTTGATTCGGAATCGCCGGTGTCCGGGGAGTCGGGCTCCTCGGACACGCGGGCGGTCGACTCGTCGTCTTGCGGGCTGACGTCTATAGGCTCGGGCGCCGGCGTAGACGCGGGCGCAACCTCGGATGCCGGGGCTATGGGAAACGCCGGCGCGGCGGGCTCGGGTGCCGCAAACACCGCAGCGCTCTCGTTGATTGCCGCGGCGACGGGCTCTGCAAAGTGAGCCGGCGCCGGGGTTGCTTCGGGCGCTGTGGGCTGTTCCGCAGCATGTGCGCCGATGGGCGCCGCTACGGCATCCTCTTCGTCCTCGTTATCGGCGAGATCCGAAATATCATGCGTTACATGCGAAAGAGGCAGGGAGAACACGGTGTCCTCGGGTTCCACGGGTGCGGAGCCCGCCGGAGCGGCGTGGGCCGGCGCAGCTGCGGCGACAGCCGGTGCCTCGGTCATAGTTGCGGACTTGTTCTCCTCGTCGATCATCGACGGTTCACCTTCATGACCACGTCGCCAATCTGGACTTCGTCGCCCTCACGCAGCGTCGCGGGCTCCACGAGCTGGCGGCCGTTGACGAGCGTGCCGTTAAGCGAGTTGAGGTCCTCGATGATGAGCGCCGGGCCCTGCAGCGAAAAGCGCGCATGCGAGGCCGAGACGAACGGTTCGTTGATGCAGATGTCCGAAGATGGCGAGCGACCGACGATGACGGGGCCGAGCATGTCTACGTGGATGCCGCGGATACCGCGCGGACCCTTGTCCACATCAATCGTCCAGATAGCCGAGTCGCGGCGCTGCCCGCGCACAAGTCCCACGCCGGTCTTCATGACGGCGAACAGGAAGATATAGAGCAGGGCGACCAGGACGATGCGGCCTGCAAAAAGGACGATATCGATGTTCATAAGCGACTATCCCCTAAATTCAAAGGTGCTCAGGCCAAACGTCAGCAGATCGCCGTTGCGCAGCGGGCAGCGCGTAATGCGGCGGTTGTTGACGAGCGTGCCGTTGGTGGAATTGAGGTCCTCGATCGACCAATCCGAGCCCGTAAAGGTGAGCTGGGCGTGGCGGCGCGACACGTTGGGGTCGCGCAGGGCAATGTCGGAAACTGAGCGCTCGCGACCGATGGTTACCTGTGCGGAGGTGATGCTATGGTTCTCGCCGCTCACGACGTCGACGAGCTGGGCGAGCGGGCGCTGCGGGGCGCGAGTGCTCGCCATGTTGGAGGCGATGCCGGCTGCGGCGCCTAGGCCCACGGCGGCACCGGTCGCGGCGGCTCCGCCCATGCCGGCAAGCGCGTCGCGCGAGACGGTCTGCGGCACCGGGATGGGTGCTGCGGCGGGGTCGGGGACGCTAGGCGCGAAGGGGTCTGCCACGGCAAGCGGGTCGGGAGCGGCGGCGCGAGGCGTCGGCTGCTGCTGGGGCATGGCGGCGGGGCGCTGCTGCTGCGGGGCAGCAAACTGCTGCTGGCCGGCGCGCGGGGCGCTGGCGGCACGGCTTGCCGCGGAGTTGTTCTGGCCCAGGCCGTTTTGATAGGCGCGCTCTTCTTCGTACAGGCGGCCGAGCGTGGGGGCATCGACGTTCTCGGCAAAGACCGAGAACTTGCCGGCGCGCAGCTGCGGATCGATCATAAAGCGCACGAGGGGCTCGCCGACAAAGACATAGCGGCGCTTTTCGGCCTGCGCCTTCACAAACTCGCGGACCTCGCGCGAAAGCTCGGGGTAGAACGGGGCGAGCATGGGATCGTCGTCGGCGGCGATAAGGATGGTATAGAGTGCCGGCGCCGTGTTGACGCCGTTGATCACCAGAGTCTGATCCTCCATGTCGCGAGCGGCCTGCTTGGCAAGCTTCTTAAAGGAGAACGGGGCACGGGTGGCACCGAAGATGCCGGCCACGTGGTCCTCGAAGATGTTCAGGAAGTTCACGAAAGATCACTCTCCGTATAGGTTCTTTGGTATCCGAGCAAATATAGGCATATCCCAACGATTATAGAGGATAGGGTTCCCGCAACCGCCGCCTTGGCGACGACCGCGGCTGCAAGGCTGGCAATTTCCATATGGTGTGCAAGACAGGACGCCGCTGCGCAGTCGATGCCGGTGACAGCGATTGCGGCGATTGCGGCAAGGTTTGAGCCCTGATTGGCACGCTTGGCATGGGCATTGAGCAGCGCAGATGACGCCGCGGCAGTTGCCGCGACCAGCACAAAGGCAGCCCAAAGGAGCGGGTCTCCCAGCGCTGCGGCAACGTTACCGAGCCCCAGTACGCCTCCGGCTGAAAGCGCGACCGTGGCCAGACGGGCAAAAAGCGCGCCCATGCCCGTTGCCGCGGCGGCGCTTGCCGGGCCGAGCCAAAATGACGCGACGCCGGCGGCGACCCCAGCTGCCAGGAAGGTATTGCCGGTCAGACAGCCAAGCGCGAGTGCACAGGTGAGCGTGGCGCTCGCGGCAGTCTCGGTGCGACCCCAGGCGATCCACCAACCGGACATGGCGGCGGCAAAGATCACCGCGACGGGCAGCATCGACAGGATGCCCTGTGCCTGCATGGTGGCGTTGGCCATGAGCACCAAAAAGCCCACAGCCGAGATGGCCGAGCCAATCTGGGGGGCCAGGCCAGCCGCCGCTCCGATCGCGATGGCCGCAATGACCAGGCCGGGAAGCGCCGCGACCCCGGCCGTTTGCATCAGCAAAAAGCTAAAGGTGCCGCACGTTAGCGCCGAGATAGTGCGCATGGTGTAGTCGCGCGCATGGCTCCAGCGCGTGCCCGCCCAGCCGAGTGCGGGGTCGACCTCGATGGCGTCGTCCTCGTAGTGCGACGGCTCGATATCGTCGAGCTCCTGCTCGTCATCCGAAAGTTCGCCAACCATTTGCTCCAGGCTGCGACGGCCTTCGCGCACGCTGCCCAGACCGGCAAGGAGCTGGTCGCAAAATGTCTCGACGCTGCTGGGGCGGTCCTGCGGCATGGGGGAGAGCGCGCTCATGAGCGCGGCCTCGGCTCCCGGGGGAAAGTGTGGTATCAGCTCGCTGGGATAGGTGGCGCCGCCGATGATGCGGTCGAGCGAGTCGGCGGGCGTGGCCGCCATAAAGGGAGCGCTGCCGCACAGGCCCTCGTAGATCACACAGGCGAGGGCAAAGACATCGGCGCGCTCATCGACCGTGCCGGTCTCGATATCGAGCTGCTCGGGCGGCATGTAGCCGATGGTGCCGCCGCGTGAGCCGCCAAAGCCACCGGCAGACGACAGTCGCGCCATGCCAAAGTCGGTGAGCTTTACATTGCCCGAGTGGTCGATGAGCACGTTGGCGGGCTTAATGTCCAGGTGGAGTACGCCGTTACTGTGGGCGAAGGTGAGCGCCTGGCCCAGGGCATCGGCAATAGCCGCGGCCTCGTCAAAGGTAAGTGAGTGGCCGTCCGCGCGGTGCAAAAACTCGGCCAGCGACATGCCATCGACATATTCCATAACCAGGTAGGCATAGGCTGTGTCGTGCGTAAAGTCGATGACCTGCACGATGTTGGGATGTTGAAGCATGGCGGCAGTGTGCGCCTCGCGCAGGACATCCATGATGTCGCTAGCGGGCATGCCGGCACCGTTGATAAGGGGGATGCGTTTAATGGCGACGCGGCGGCGCAGGTGCGTGTCGCGGCAGATCTCGATGGAGCCAAAACCGCCGGTCGCAAGTGTCTCGAGCGGCTGGTACCGCTTGAGCAGCTCGCGAGAGCTGGTGCCCTCCAAAGGAACGTCCGGCGAGAACCGGGCGGTATGTTGCGAGAAAAGCGGCATGGCCAACCCTCGTGCGTTTAAAGTTCGTTTGCGAGTGGCGGGCGCGGAGCCGAGCCGTTCGCGGTGGCATAGATGCTGCTAGTGTAGCACGCGCAGATGGGCGACATTCAATTTAAGCTCCGTCTGGGGTCTGGACCCTGCGTCCGGCCTAGCGATTCTTCTTGTTCTTCTTCTGCTTGCGCTGCTTGCCCTTGGCCTCCTGGGGCTTGTCGCCCTGCTTGGCCTCGGCGGCGGCCTTCTCGGCCTTCATTTTCTTCTTCTTGGTCTCGATGCGGAGTTTTTTGTTGATGCGCGCCTTAAGGAAGGGACCGAACTGCTCGGCATCGCCGCGGACAAAGGTGTCCTTAGGGATCGTCACGCCCTGGTCGGCGAACATGGCCACAAAGATGCGCTCGCCGTCGAGCACGTGGTCGAGCTTTTCAAACGGGAAGAACTGCGACTTGCCGCTCTTGCCCCATACCATCAGGCCGTCCTCGTTGGCGGCGACGCGGCGATAGCGGCCACCCATGGACTCGTCGGCCTCAACGGCGTCGATAAAGTCGCGGGCGAGGGTGTGGTGCAGGTTTTTGCTCCACCAGGCCAAAAAGGCGCCGAACACGATCAGGACGACGCCAAACTTGATCCAGTTGCCGCCGGCCACCAGCATGCCGATGCCGATGAGCGCGGCAATTGCCGCGGCGACATACAGCGAGCCGCGACGCCTGGGCGAGGCGACCAGGCGGGCGAAGTCGGTGACCAGGTCGTTTTCGTACTGGTACTCGTTGAGGTACAGGATGCCGTCGTCGGCTGCGGCCTGCTCCTCGAGCGCGACCTCGACCTGGTCGGCTGCTTCGGAGGGGACGAGGTTGCTCTCTGCGTCTGCCATGCTCTTTGGACTCCTATCGCGGCGGGCTCGCCGTACGGGTATTATGGAATGCAGTATGCCGTGCGACCGCATGGCCGCCGCGGCAACAAGACTCAGTATACCCGGGGGAGCACCCATGGAATCGTTGTACCGAAAGTATCGCCCGCTCACCTTCGACTCCGTGGTGGGCCAGCAACATATCGTCTCGACGCTCGAGCACGCCATCACCGAGGGGCGCCTGTCCCACGCCTACCTGTTCTGCGGACCGCGCGGCACGGGCAAGACCACCATGGCGCGCATTCTGGCCAAGGCGCTGCTGTGCCGCAATGCCGAGGCGGCGCGCGCCGAGGGTGCAAGCGGCTGCATGCCCGACGGTACTTGCGAGGAGTGCGAGCTCATCGCCGAGGGCAACCACCCGGATGTCTACGAGCTCGATGCCGCAAGCCGTACCGGCGTGGACAACGTGCGCGAGGAGATCATCAACTCCGTCAACTTTGCCCCAGTGCGCGGCAAGTACAAGATTTATATCATCGACGAGGTCCACATGCTCACGACGGCGGCGTTCAACGCGCTGCTCAAGACGCTTGAGGAGCCGCCGGCACACGTGATCTTTGTGCTGTGCACCACCGACCCGCAAAAGATTCTGGAGACCATCCTCTCGCGCTGCCAGCGTTTCGATTTCCATCGCATCGGCAACGAGGATATCGAGTATCGCTTGGCATACGTGTGCGAGCAGGAGGGCTTCGATTACGACGACGAGGCGCTGGCTATCGTGGCGCGCCATGCCAAGGGCGGCATGCGCGACGCGCTGTCCACGCTGGAGCAGCTGAGCGTCTTTGGCAACGGTTCTGTGCATGCGGACGACGCCCGCTCGCTTTTGGGCGAGGTTTCGGACCAGATCCTGGGCGAGTTTTCCCGCGCCATTGCCGATCGCGATGTTGCCGAGCTCTATGGACTGATTCGTGTGCAGGTCGAGGAGGGCAATGACCTGCTTGAGCTGACGCGCGACCTGGTGGCGCATGTGCGTGACGTGTACGTTGCCTGCGTTGCCGGTGCCCGTGCCGAGCTGTTTGAGGGCGGCTCGGAGCAGGCCGAGGCGCTTGCTGCCGAGGCCGCTGCCTTTGGCGAGCATCCTGCCGACCGCCTGGCCCGCGTGCTGACGGTGCTCGACGATGCCGCACTGGAGATGAGGGGCGCGAGCGACGTGCGCCTGGTGCTCGAGATTGCCTGCACGCGTCTGGCGCGTCCCGAGGCTGATTTAACGATTGAGGCATTGGCCGAGCGCGTGGCACGTCTGGAGGCCATGGTTGCCAACGGCGCCGTGCCGGCGAGCGTGGCTGCTGCTCAGGCCGCCGCGCCTGCAGCATCCGTACCCGCTGCTGCCCAACAGCCGACGCTCATTTCGGGCGCCCGTGCTGCCGCTCCGGCGGCATCCGCTGCCCCTGCTGCTACGTCCGCGCGCCAGGGTGGCATGCCTTGGGACCGCGGAGCTGCTGTTCCGACTGCCCAGCCTGCTCCCCGTTCTGCGTCCGTGTCAGCTTCCAAGTCTGCAGCGCCTGCACCTCAGCCTGCGCCGACGTCGACGCCTCAGCCCGTTGCTGCCCCCGCGCCTGCCACCGCTCCGGCACCTAAGCCCCAGTCCAACAATGCCGCCCAGGTTGCCGCCGCCGGTGCTGCCGAGACGCCCGCGGTCGAGGATGCCGGAGAGCTGCAGCGCAAATGGGCCGAGGTCGTCGAGCGTGTCAAGGCGCGTCAGGCTTCCTACGCAGGGCTTTTGCTCAACGCCCGCGCCACGGCCGACGACGGCTCCAAGCTCACCGTCTCGTTCCCCGCGGGCTCGACCTTTGCCATCAAGATGCTCGGTCGCGCCGATACGCAATCGGTGGTCCTGCCGACGGTCTGCGCAGTCTTCGGTCGTCGTACCGTCGACTATGTCTTGGATGGGGGTGGCACGCCGGCTCCTCAACATGAGGAGCATTCTCCATCTGCACGGGCTGCGGCATCTGCGGACCCGCAACCCGTGTCCTCGGCGGCCCCTGCATCCTCGAGCGCCAGCGCGCCGCAGCGGCAAGCGACACCGGTAGCGGCGTCGACCCCGTCGGCGCCTAAGCCCGCGGCGCCCAAACCGGCTGCTCCGACACCCGTGTCCAAGCCCGCCTCGCCCGCGCCCAAGTCGTCTGACCTAGGCAAAGCCCCCTGGCTACGCTCCGACAACCCCGCCGGCGCTCCTGCCACGGGTAAGCTCCCGACCGAGCCCGCGCCCCGAGCGCCCGAGCGCGCGTCCGCTCCCAAGGCTCAGCCTGTCGCGCCGTGGGAATCCGAGCAGGTGCCCTACGACGACGCTATGGTCGGCGGCTTCGCCGGCGATGCGAGCGGGGACGATCTGCCTCCGTTCGACGTGCCGGGTGCGACGCCCGCGCCCAAGTCCGCTGCAGCTGCCCCCAAAGAGGAGGACGCTCCTGCAGCTCCCTGGGAGTCCAACCCCGGCGCCGGCAGCCCCTTCGGCCATCAGGGCGCAGCCCCGAGCATCCCGCAGACCGAGGACGAGGCCAAAGCCCTCATCCGCAGCGTCTTCGGTCAGTCCACCATCTTCAAACCGGTGGAGTAGCTGCGCAGGCGGGTATACTGCTCAAGAAGAGGACCCCTTGTCCGGGCGCATCTGTATTTCGGACATGTGCAACGTGGTGCCGCGTATATCGCATTCGAGCAGACAGGTGCGTGACGGTCGGCCTAGGATGCTGAGGTCGATACGATACGCCGCATAGCTGTCCGTGTACTCGACTTGCTCGGCGTTGAGGGTTGCTCCGATTGTCAAGAAAGCGCCTGGTTCGGCATCGACAATCTTGGAGTCCTTTATCTTGACCTTGAACTCTTGGTAGAGGGACGGGCTGTTGTAGTAAACGGTTCGGGCTCCGTCGGTGCACTCATCGGTCGTCTCCCATTTGACGACGGGCTGGTCCGAGCTGGCTATCAGCAGTTCTGCTCCAAAAGCTATGGCATGGGTGATGACAACCAGCAATGTCCAGCCGACAAAGAGATAGAGAACCAAATATGCAACGGGGTGTTTTGAGCGGATGTTTTGGAGCACGTCGGGGGCATTCATGGGGTACCTCCAAATTGCTATCTATAGCAATCAGATTATACCCCACCGCCATGTGCGCCGCCTCGAGTAGTGGCTCGGCATTTAGCCATTTAGTGGTACGCAGAAAATGTCGGATTCCGGCTCTACAAGATTTAGCTTTCAATATTATGCAGATGCGAATTATTCAACTTTGCATAATCTTTGGGTGCGGCTTGCACTCCAGGACGTGTATATCGACTGAGGTAACACGTCCGCCCCGCTCTCTCGCCCCGCGCCGTGGTACGATTTTTGAGTTTGAAAGTCCCGCCGCGCTCCGGCTGCCCTTGCAGCTTGTCGCGCGGCCGCACGTAAAGGAGCCATCATGGCCGGTATGAACATGCAGCAGATGATGAAGCAGGCTCGCAAGATGCAGGAGCAGCTTGCCGCCGCGCAGGAGAACCTCAAGTCCCAGACCGTCGACGCCTCTGCCGGCGGCGGCATGGTCAAGGTGACCGTTAACGGCGAGATGGAGCTCGTCAACCTCACCATCGATCCCGATGCCCTCGATCCCGAGGACGTCGATATGCTGCAGGATATGATCATGGCTGCCGTCAACGAGGCCGTCCGCGGCGTCAACGAGCTCGCCAACAAGCAGATGGGCGCCATCACCGGCGGCCTCAACATCCCGGGCATGCCGTTCTAAGACACGCATATAATATGAGTGCAAATCACAGTCTGCAAAAACTGCTCGATGAGCTGGGCCGTCTGCCGGGCATTGGTCCCAAGTCGGCCCAGCGCATCGCCTATTACCTGTTGGAGGCCGACGCCGAGGAGGCGCGCCGCCTGGCCGAGGCCATCCTGGAGGTCAAGCAGGAGGTCCACTTTTGCAGCCGCTGCTTTAACTACGCCACGGCCGACGAGTGCTCCATCTGCCAGGACCCGATGCGCGATACCACCCGCGTCTGCGTGGTGGGCGAGCCGCGCGACGTCCAGGCGATCGAGCGTACGGGCAGCTACCACGGCCTCTACCACGTATTGGGCGGCGTGATCAGCCCCATGGACAAGATTGGTCCCGAGCAGTTGCACATTCGAGAGCTGCTGGCACGCTTGGGCCACGAGGACATCCACGAGGTCATCATCGCCACCAACCCCAATATTGAGGGCGAGACCACGGCGAGCTATCTGGCCCGTACCATCAAGCCGCTGGGCGTCGAGGTATCGCGTCTGGCAAGCGGCCTTCCCGTGGGCGGCGACCTGGAGTATGCCGACGAGCTTACGCTTGGGCGCGCCATCGAGGCCCGTCGCACGATTTAGGTGGCGAGCCTGCTCCTGCCGTATGTTTTCCTCGCGATGCACGGGGTAGTCATAATTTCCCCGTGCGACTGTGAGTTTGTTGTGCAACAAAGATGCTTCGTATCCGCTTATCGCATGGATGCTTCCGCTCGCATCCTTAATTTGCCCATTCGTTGCGCAACCTTTTGGGTTCGCTGATACACTCAAATATGGATTCGAATGAATGCGCCGCTCCCGAGCGGCGTGTTTTTGTTGGAGGAGAACGCATGCGGCCCGGTGGCACTCAGATAAAGCGCGGCGCCGCGGTGCGCATGCGACGCCGACTGGGCTTGGCACCGCGGGCGTACGCACTGCTGTCGTGCTCGCTGGTGCTGGTCATAGCTGTCGTTTCTGCCTATGGCATGACCGTGCCGTCCATGATGCAGGCGCATGCCGCACGCGAGCCGCGCGTGGGGCATGAGGTCAAAAGTGATCTGGGCACCACGACTGGATATGCTTGGGCAAGTGTGGTCGCGCATATTGTGTTTGGCACCGACGATGCGGATGGCGCCGAGGCCCCGGACAACGAAGTTACGCTTGCCAATGGCAAAACCATCGTGCTCACCAACACCAAGATCATCGATCGGTTGTCCAACAATAGCGTGGCGGCAACGGTGAATAAGGTCGAGCAGCAGAAGGAGCAGGACGCCCAGCAGTCCGGAAAGCCCGGTAGCTCGGATACTTCTGGCTCCGGCTCGGATTCATCGAGTTCGGGCGGCGGCTCTGGGTCGGGTTCCTCTACCGGAGGGTCTGGAAACGGCGGCTCGACGGGCGGCAACACTGACAACGATGCAAACTCCGGTGGCCTTTCCGCTGCTGAGGAAGAGAGCATTCACAGTTGGCTTGTGACCAAGTACAACATGCTCGACGGTTATGTTTCTCGTGCCAATGACGTGGTCTCGACCTATAACTCTACGGGAGATCCCAGGCCGTGCGACAGCCTGGTCGGGGAGATGTTTGTCATTCGAGCCGAGTTCGGTCGTCAGACATTCTCGCCCCGGTCAAAGTGGTATCAGCAGTATGCCAATCTGTGGGGCTGTTATACCAACCTATGCCAATGGGTCGGCCATTACGGCGATGATGACGTCGCACTCGGTAACTTCAACAATAACGTGGCGGCGCTTGCCCTATGATGACCGATCTTGCATCCACCACACCGCAATCGCTCGGTCGCGATCCCATGGTCGGCCTGCGCCTGGCGCGTGTCGACGGGTTTGAGCCGGCCATTGCGCTCGGTCAGGACGAACTGCCTGCCTATCTGCGTCGTTTTACGATGCTGTTTGCCGACGATGCCACCATGCGCCGTGGCGGTATCGGCCGCGTGACGCGTGCTGTCAACGCCCAAGGCGAGGCCGTGGCACTCAAGCAGCTCATCTTGCCGGCGCGCGATGAGTTTGACGACGATACCGCTCATGAGGCGCTGGTCGCCAAGTTCAAGGCGGCGTTTCGCGAGGAATATGAATGCCACCGCGCCCTTTCGGGCCTCAAGGGCTTTCCCCGCCTCTATGGCTGGGGCGAGGTTGACGGTGTGCCTGCAATTGTCATGGAATGGGTCGAGGGCGAGACGCTTGCCCGCTTGCGTTCACGACTCGCCGTGGACGATGCCGGACGCCTGTCGCCGCTTGTGGCGGCGCGTCTGGGTCGCGACCTGTTCGATCTGCTCTGCCGTATGAGTCTGGTGGGTGAGGGCTTTGTCCATCGCGATATCTCGCCCGCCAATATTATGGTGCGCACGGCGCGTCTGCCGCTTGACCGGCAGCTTGCCGAGGGCACCTTTGACCTGTGCCTGATCGACTTTGGCTCGTCGCTGGCGCTCGAGCCTGCGTCGGCCGTGGCCGGTACCGGCGGCAAGGCGTCGTTTACGGAGCGTTATGCCACGCTGCGTCGCGCGACGGTTGCCTATGCCCCGCCCGAGATGCTCACCGACGATATTCCCGACCTGCGCGCTTTGCGTATGTCGCCGGCGATTGACGTATACGCCGCGGCAAGCACGGTTTACGAGCTCATTGCCGGCGTCGCGCCATACGAAGCCGCGCCGAGCACTTCGGGCACCTCGGGTTCGCGCAAAAAGACGCGTGACATCGCCAGCCCCTACCGTCTTAAGATGGACACGCGGCCCGACTATCCCATTGGTGCCCATGCGCACGGTTGCGATTTGACTCAGCTGCTTCGTCGTGAGCCCGATGTGGCGCTCGCCGCGGCCGAGCAGGCCCAGCAGCTGGGGCTTGAGCCGGATTCCGAGGAGCTACGCGATGCGCTGGCGTTTGTCGATGCCCAGCTGTTCGACGTGGTGATGGCCTGTCTGTCCAGCCATCAAAAAGATCGTCCCGAGCCGGCGGCGGTCGAGGCGGCGCTCTCGGCGTTTTGTGACCACTATGCGCAAAATGTCGGTCGTTCGCTCCGCGGCGAGCCGCTCACGCCGTGCCCCATGGATGCGTCTGGCCGCGCGGTTCGTCGCGCGCTGATGGTCGGCGCGACGGTCGTCTGTGGCGTGGTTTGGGCTGTGATCGTGGTTTCGGCCGCGCTGCTGGCGTCGGGCGCTCGCGTGACGGCGACTTTGGGATCGCTCGTGTGGTCTGGGTCGCTACCGGGTATTATTGCCGCACTGGCGTTGGCGCTGCCAGGCATAGCCGGCGTTGCCGCGGGGGCGCTTGCGCGCGATCGGCGCTCGGGCTTCCTGCAGGGTGTGCTTGCGCTTTCTGCCTGCGAGGTTCCGGTGCTGGTTGTGGCTGCATGTAGCGTATTTTCCCAACGCGCCGTGATGGGCGGCCTTGTTGCCGCTCTGGTTGCAACCTATACGCTTACGTGGTTTTTGCTTGCGATGGGCTTTGCCTTTGAACTTCCCGTTCCGGCACCGCGACGCACAAAAGCCCAGATGGCGACTCCGCTTGCCGGTGGAGCCGCAGCTGCCCGTACTTTTGGCGGACCTGTCGAGGTATCGTCCGATTCTATTTCTACGACTAAGGAGGCCTAGGTCATGGCATCTCAAGTTGAGCTCACCCCATGCGGGGCCATGTTTGACATCTTTAAGCGCGCGGCGCATCTGAGCCATATCGAGCTGTGCGGCTTGGTGCTTTCGTCCCGTCCGCTCGCCGACGGCCGCAGCCCGCAGAGCCGGGCCGCCGATCGCTCTTGGGTTTCCCGCTTTATCGTTCGCGCGCCGGTTGGCACGCTTCAGCATCGCTACTTTGCCGAATACGGTACCTCGGCTGCGCGTATTATGTCGCAACTGGCCCTGCGCCAGCGCAATCCCATGGACTCCACGGCTGTGATCAATATGGTGTGCGGTCCTGCAGGTGAACCGATGGTACGCGCGCTCGAAGAGTGCCACCAGGACACGAATCTCTATCGCAACGCGCTCGATCGCCTGTCCCAGGCGGCGGAACTCATGCCCGCCGAGCGCGCCGAGGCCGTGCTGGTGCTGTTTGTCGCCGTCGGTTGTTCGGCGGATGTGCGGTCCTCGGTGAACTATGCCATCGACTACGCGCACGCGACCTGTGGCGGAGGCACATCCACGCCGCGTTCGCTTGGCATGTCGATGACCGCGGGCGAACGCGAACCCGCCCCGGCGCACCCCTTGGGCTTGCTGCGCGTACAAAACAGTTTTGTCGTGAGCGCCCCGCGCTGGATTCAGCCGAGTGAGCAGGGTGTTGAGATTGGCGCGCTGGCCACTGGCGAGGGCGATATTACCGACGTCGGCGACGATGTCTCGGCCCGCCATGCCCATATCTGGTACGATGCTCAAAATATCTGGCACGTCGAGGACTTGTCGTCCACCAACGGAACCGTGGTGGTAAACGGGGCCACGCGCGTCTGCATTCAGGTCGAACCCGGCCGTTCCGCCCAACTCAATCCCGGCGACGAGCTCAAGCTCGGCGAATCCACTACCTACGCCATTCTCTTCGGTGCCCTCTAGCCGGCAGATAGGGACGTTCCTTTTCTGCCGGCACTTGGGGACACTCCTTGGCGCACCAGAGCCGGTCGCCCGGGGATGGAGGGGCCATTTTGGCCCTTGGCGGTCAGTCGGGGCGAAACTAGAAGATCTTTCCGATTCGCGGCTGTTCATGCTTGTAGAGCATCTAAAACAATAGGATGTTATTCTGGAATATGCCGGGTGCGTGAACTTGCCTGTCTTAGCCTTAATAAGGTATAGGGGAGTTTGGCTCAGGGGTTCCGTCTTGTTCTTCAGCGCAGTATTGTGGGACAGATTTGCTGAGATTGGCGCCTTACACCGCAGAGCGCACGGAAGGCTCTCGATTTGTGTTCTGGCCCCAGAATACAGGGCCTGATACTTACCAACTGTGGCATGGATGTAACATCTGTAGAAATCAACCCTTTTGTTGTCGACCTTTGTAAGAAAAACACTGCCATCAACTCTTTGGATGACGAAACTAGGGTGCTTGAGGGGAGCCTTTACTCCCCTCTGAGAGATGACTCATGTTTTTCGCTTGTCGTTGTGAATCCTCCGTTACTGCCGATTCCGGATGAGATTCCTTATCCCTTCGTTTGAGATGGAGGACAATCGGGTCTGGATAAAACACTTCGTATTCTTAAGGGTGGCGATACGCATTTAGAGAAAAACGGTAAATACTGCTAATAGGGGTGACGACGATGGTGCAGGGGCGACCCGCGATGCTCTCATCAATACGTCGGATACTTGGGGAATCAGGTCTAGATGCATGTATGATGATGCTGTGTGGCTATTCAATTAATCCGCGTTCCGAATGGGTGCAGGGTATAGTTGCGACATCGTATGCTTTTGACCCGGCGCGATACTCAGATATTTCTGAGGCGGTTGACGAAGTTTATACGCACTATGCCGCGCAAGGCGTTTCGGAAGTTTGCACATCTACGTTACGGGCTTAGGTTTCTTCAAGCGAGCAGGCCGGTTGCGTTATTTCGAGCGATTTTTCTAGTCTAGACGACAAAAGGCAAAGGATTTGATGGGTATAAAACGCGGACGTTTGTGGGCGGATGCTCAAATCTATTGTGGCAATCGGGCGGTTGAAAAAGATATTTCAACCGCCCGATTGCCAGGTTCGTCGGAGGAGATGTCCGATTCCGACTCTCTTGTAGGAAGAGCTTGAGATCGTATTGGCCCAAGGCAATCTTAAAGCAGTCTCATTGGCAAATCTTCGCTCCTGTTGTGTTGAGGTGTAAGGTATCAGTGATTGATGTTTTGTGGCGGGTAGATTGGGGCCTTCCTTGATTCGATGCGTTCTCTCGAGGTTCATCAGAGCAAAAGGGGCTTTCGTCTTCATTGCTATCACGGTGATTGGAACCGCTCTCTCCTATGCCATGCCATACGTGAACGGGAAATTCTTAGATTTTCTTCTCGGTAACCGCAGCGAAAGAGACGCCGTACTCTTCGCGCTCCTGGTTGCGTCAATAGGAGTTTTCTCCACCC
>DBEWII010000024.1:0-23207 GCA_048384935.1 Collinsella aerofaciens
TCGGTACGCGACCGACGATTGAACGTCAGGTTGCCGCTTAGGGGCGTTTGCAGCGTCGACCGGTCCGCCGTTCGTTAGAACGGCGGACCCAAAAGCGCAGCGTCGAGCCGTTACGCGGTTTGGTAAAACCGCGTAACTTATATGACCATGACGTAGCGGCTGCCCACGTAGTACTGTTTGCCGAGCAAGACCGGCTCGCCATTGGGACCGATAAAGCCGGCGCGCAGGTTGAGCAGCGGATCGTGCGGAGCGATGCCCAGCTCGGCCGCCTGCTCAGCGCTGGCGCGAACGGCCTCGACCGTACGGTAGCCAGCCGAGACAATCGGGGTTCCGCCAACACGCCCGACCTCGGCAAAAATCGACTTGTCCTCAAGGTCGGCTGTCAACAGTTCACGGTAGGCGTCAAACGGCACAAAGACGTTCTCCTCAAAGATGGGCTCGCCGTCGGCCGTGCGCACGCGCTTGATATGCAGCAGCAGCGCGCCCTTCTGCAGGCCAAAGAACTCCATCTCGTTTTGGCGCGCCGGAACAATCTGGCGATCGACCACATGTGCACCGGCCTTCATGCCATTGTCGGCACACAGCGCGGTAAACGTCTGCAGCGTCGAGGCGTGGAACTGACGGTTGATGTGCGGCGTGGAAACAAAGGTGCCACGGCCCTGCTGCTTAACCAGGTAGCCATCGGAACACAGCTCCTCGACGGCGCGGCGCACCGTAATGCGGCTCACCTCGTACTGCTCGGCTAGCTCAAGCTCGGACGGAATACGCTCCTTAGGTGCATAAACACCTTTCTCGATCGCATCCTTGATTTCGTCGTAAATCTGCTGATAAAGCGGTGCATTTTTGGTCGCGGGCATATCTGATCACTCTTATCAAAATATCGAAATTACTAATACATATATAACGTCTAGCTCTATATTACATCATAACGATAAAACGATACACCCTGCCTACCAAAAAAGCGACAGGTCTATTTTGGTAGGTTTTTATCATGTCAAGCGAGAGCCCCTCGAAAGCAACGGGACTTTCGAGGGGCTCATTCGAATGGGCTGCGCTTGACCGGCAAAAAGCCAAAACCCTACTTGCCGTCGTCCTGCTGCAGGCTGTCCTGCTCGCTGAGGCGCGCCTGCCTGTTGGCCATGCGCGCGGGCTTGTCGGGATCAGGTACGGCCGTGGGCATGGGCTCGTCGACATGACCGCCCCACCAGCCGCCCACAAAGTTGAGCGTGTGGAACACATTGATCACGGCGCCGGGATCAATGTCGCACACCAGCTTGATAATGTCCTGGCTCTCGTAGGTCGATACAACGGCGTGCAGCAGGTACATCTTTTCACGGCTGTATCCGCCGATGACCTCAGCGCAGCTAATGCCATGCTGAAAATGGTCAACATAGGCGGTCATGACCTCGTCCGCCTTACGCGTCGTGATCTGCAGCGTCACGCGGTCGTAGCGACGATAGAAGCTGTCGATGGTCTTGGTCGAAATAAACTGGAACACGATGGAGTACGCCGCCTTGTCCCAGCCAAACATAAAGCCAAAGATCGCTAGGATAAAGCAGTTAAAGCCAAAGATGACGCCCCAGATGGTCTTGCCCGTGTGGTTGGAAACCCACAGCGCGATAAAGTCGGTACCGCCGGTGGATGCGCCGGACTTAAGCGCGATGGCAGCGCCCAGACCCGAGACCACGCCGCCAAAAATGATGAGCATAATCTTGTCGCCCAAAAACGGTGCGAAGTGAAAGACGTTGAGGAACAGCGATGAGAGCACGACCTGCATCATCGAGAAGATGACGAAGCGCTTGCTAATGCCGCTCCAGCATAGGAGCGCCACGGGAATGTTGAGCGCGAGCATACCGAGCGAGATGTCGATGTGAACGCCGCCGAGCGAGGTAACGCGGTCGAGCAGGACCGCGACGCCGGTGAGGCCGCTCGGAAGCAGGTCGGCGGGCTGAATGAATGCCTGGATCAGAAATGTCTGGAGAACGGCGGAAATTGTGACCGCCACTGCAGTAATGGCGCGGCGGACGATGGTGAGACGGCCGAGCACGAGCACTCGGTCCGTGAGCTGATCGATGGCGTTCGCCACGCGGGCTCCTTTCGAAGGCAAATCTAGTTGTGAGGCATGTCGGCGATTGTAGCACGGAGCGTGCGAGGGCGCTTCAATTCGCCCTCCCTCGACAACCAAAACGGGACCAGCAACCCCACGACCAAAGGCCCAAATTACAAGTGAGTAGACATTTTACGATCTGTCGAGCACGCCCAAAACCGCCACCCCTGTGACCTGCGGTTTTACAAAGGAAGATATGCATTGTGCTCGGCCCGCGCTAAAAAGTCTACTCACTTAGCCCGAATCAAAGCCAAACGGATCAAAATCGAAACCAAATTGAGCCAGTCCACCGCAAAAAACGTTTGAACCCGTGCTTCTCGCGGCGGATTGACACTACAAAGCGGCCAAAATGTCGGTCAAATTATCGATAACGGCATCGGCTCGCGATTGATCGAGGTTGACGCCCTCGTGCGGACGCAGCGCCAGGACGCGGGCGCCGGAACGTTTGCCAGCCTCGATCCCCATAGGCGAATCCTCGATAACCAGGCACTCGGCAGGCTCCGCACCCAGCGCTTCCATGGCGCGCAGGTAAATCTCGGGATCGGGCTTAAACGCACTGCACTCGTGGCCGCTGATGGTGTAATCCAGCACATCGGCAATGCCGGCAATCTCCACCAGCTCGTCAATAAGCTCGCGATAGGACGAGCTCGCGATGGCGCACTTCACGCCGCGCTCGTGCAGCTCACGCATCACCGGCTCCGTCTGCTCGTTGAGCAGCTCGGCATACGGAACGGGATGGTCCGGGCTATAGACCTGCTTGTACTCAACGCGCAGGCGTTCGCGCAGTTCAACATCGTCGGGCACCAGCGCCTCCCAAATGGCAGGCTCGTTAGACCCCGAAAGATCGGGAATCTCGTCAAAGTGGAAGCCCTTCTCCTCCATAAACGCCACGCGGCGACGGTTGTAGAACCACTCGGTATCGACCAGCACGCCGTCCATGTCAAACAGCACTGCTTTGATCATACGCATCTCCTCCCACCTGCCAAAAAGGGTCAGGTTTATTTTGGTGGGTTTTATCTGGGGTTTTACGACGCGACAGACACGCCCCCCCCCAGAGCAAAAAAGGGGACGGGGCGCAAACCCCATCCCCTCTCAATCAACCCGTAAGGTCTACTTACTTGTGATTAGTAGGAAAGCTTCCACATGTAGCGGCGCATGGTCAGCGGGTGCTGACGGGCCTCGGCGATCTGGTTGCCATACTCGCGCATAACGGCGAGGTGCAGCAGCGGGTTGAAGTAGGTGACGACGCTCGCGGGCACGGCGTCAGCCAGGCCGTAGTCCTTGGAGTCGATCAGAGCGACCTTGGCGCCCATGCGCTTAAGGAAGGTGAGGGCGCGGGCGTCCATCGGACGGGTAGCGCCATCGGACATGAAGAAGACGTAGGGCTTACCCTCGGTGGAAACCTCGAACGGGCCGTGGAAGTACTCACCGGTGTTGTAGGCAGCGGCGTCGATCCACTGCATCTCGGTGAACAGGAAGGCGGCGTGAGAGTAAGCCATCTTCTCGGAGGCACCGGAAGCCATGAAGTAAATCATCTTGTCGTCCTTGAAGTCCTCGGCGAACTTCTTGGCGAGCTTCTTGCAGTGCTGAGCGGCGTTCTCACAGAGCTCGAAGACGTTGGTGAGGCCGGTGATCATGTCCTCGTAGTGGTCATAGCCCTCGGTCTGCTGAAGGATCTCGACAGCAAGAGCGATGGCGTAGCCGGGCTTCTCGCACTTGGCAGCGAAGTTGGCGTGGAAGCCGTGAACGATGACGTAGTCAGCGTCGACGGTCAGAGCGGAGCCAGCCTTGTTGGTGAGGGAGACGACCGGGCAGTTGTGCTTCTTGGCGGTCTTGTTGGCCTCGACGGTCTCGGGCGTGGAGCCACCGAGGGAGCAGGTGATCACGAAGGTGTGCTCGTTGACCCAGGAAGGCGTGTCGTAGTTGAACTCGTTAGCGGTGAAGATCTGAACGTTCAGCTTGTCCGTGTTGTTGGCCAGGAAGTACTTGGCGGGGTAAAGGTCGGACATGGAAGCACCGCAGCCGACGAAGGCGACGCTGTGGATCTCGTGGTTGGACAGGACGTCAGCGACGATCTGCTTAGGGAGGTTAAGGTCGATCTCGTACATCTGACACATTCCTTTCGATTTTTGCGGCGCCACATTGCCGGGCGCTCGCAGGGTTACCGTGGTTTGGACCGAGTCGCCGGCCCGTTGAGGATGCGACAAGGGGACTGTCCCATTGTCGCATTTTGGGAATGGAAGCCTGCCTGGGGTATGGGATGCCAGGCAGGCCCCCGGGGGAAAGCGGTTAGACGCTTGGTCGCGACTAGGCCAGGATGCCGGCCGCGGAGAGGGCGATGCCGCCCACGATGGCGATCACGAGAAGCCAACCGGTGTTTACGTTCTTCTTGATGAGCCAGTACATAAGGCCGGTGAGGCCAAGGGAGATCATCTGGGGCATCATGCCGTCCAGGATGTCCTGGATAACGACGGTGCCCTCAGCGAACTGCAGCGGGGTGGTGGCGCCGATCAGCGTAGCGATCATGCCGCCCACGGACATAAGACCCACGATGCCACAGACATACATGAGCTTCTCCATGAGGTCGCCGCCCTGAAGCTTGCTCAGGTACTCGTGGCCGCCCTGATAGCCCATCTTGGCTGCGAACCAAGTGATCAGCACAGAGGGGACGATGGAGATGAGCATGGCCAGGATCGGGCCCATGATGGAGCCCTGCTGAGCCAGCTGAACGCCCAGGCCAAAGGCGATAACGCGGATGGTGCCCTGGAAGAAGGAGTCACCGATGCCGGAAAGCGGACCCATGAGGGAGGTCTTGACCGCGTTGATCGAATCGGGATCGAAGTTCTCGGGATCCTTGGCGTACTCCTCCTCCATGGAGGCGGAGAGGCCCAGGATGAAAGCGCTCGTCTGCGGGGTGCAGTTGTAGAACGCCATGTGACGGTGGTAAGCCTCTTTCTTAGCAGCGAGCTGCTTGGGGTCGGACTCATCCGGATAGAGGCGATCGAGCGTGGGAACCATGCCGTAGAGGAAGCCCATGTTCATCTGACGCTCGTAGTTCCAAGAGGCCTGGATGGCCCAGGAGCGCCAGAAGAACTGGCTGACCTTCTTGTTCAGGGACACGTCCTTGGTTGCGGTTGCCATAGTGTGTTCCTCCTTAGTCTTCGTCGTCTTCGAGCGGATCGTAGTCGGAATCGACACCGGCGGCTGCATGGGAACCGTTGAACTTGAAGCCCATGAAGACGACAGCCAGGCACACACCGATCAGAGCGACCGCGATGACGGACAGGTTGAGGTAAGCGGCGAGCAGGAAACCGATGAACAGGAACGGAGTCATACCCTTCTTGATCATCATGGTGAGCAGCAGGGCCAAGCCGTAGGCAGTCATGATCTTGGTCGAAACGTTAAGACCAGTGGACAGCCACTCGGGAACCATGTTGACGATGGCCTGAACCAGGTCGGTGCCAACAAAGACGGCGAGGAAGATCGGCAGGAAGTACATGACGGCGTACAGACCGGAGCCGGCGCAGATGTGCATACGGTAGGCGGTCTTGAAGTTACCGTTATCGATCGCGCTATCTGCCACATGGGTGAGGGCGGCGATGATGGAGCGGAACACGATGCCGAGGAGCTGACCCAGGACGGCGACCGGGATGGCGATCGTCATGGCGGTCTCGGCGGAAGCATCGGTCAGGCACGCAAAGGCAGCGGCCACGATGCCGCCCAGGACCATATCGGGCGGAACGGCGGCGCCGACCTGCACCAGGCCCATGGACACGAGCTCGACGGCGGCACCGACGGCAAGGCCGGTGGGCACATCGCCCAGCAGCAGACCGACGAGCGTAGCGCCAACGAGGGGCTGCTCGAAGTTAAGACGACCGAGCAGGCGGGAGTCCCACATGCAGAACACGCCGACGAGGCCGACGAGCACCGCACTGATGAACGTATTCATACCCTTCTCCTTTCAGTCAGGCAAAAGCCTGGTTGATTACAGCTTGGCGTCGATGTCGACGCTCTGATACGTAGGGGTCTGCTGGACGTAGAGCTTGATGCCCATGTCGAGCAGCTGGTTGACGTCGGCCTTCTGGGTGGCGTCGAGGAAGACAGAGCTGTCCTTGCCTCCGACCTGATCGGCACCGTCGTGGTTGGCGGTGGCGCCCAGGTTGATGGCGTCGAGCTTGTAGCCCTGGCAGAACTGCAGCATCTCGGCCGTGTTGCCAAAGACAAACATGACGCGCTCGCCGAGGGTGTTGAGCTTGTCCATCTTGGCGAGGGCACGCTCGACGGTGAAGACGTTCAGGCGCACGCCCTGGGGCTTGGCCAGCTTAAGAGCGCCCTTCTTGATGTCATCGTTGGCGGCAGCGTTGTCGACGACGATGATGCGCTCGGCCTGAACCTTGGTGGTCCAGGTAAAGACGACCTGGCCGTGCAGCAGACGGTAGTCAAGACGTGCGAGGACGATCTTGGCGGGACCGGAGCTGTGACGGGACGCCTTGGCCTTCTTGGCGGGAGCCGCGGCGGGCTGGGCCGGTGCGTTGGGGTTGGTCAGACCGGTGCGGGCCTCGTTGATGAGGGCTGCGAGCTCGGCACCCTTGACGGGGACGGGGCTCATAGCGAGCGTGAGCGCCAGCGGGATGTTGAAACCGCTGACAACCGTGAACTTCGTGCCGTTCTTGGAAAGCTCGACCATGCTGTTGTTGACCGAGCTGCCGAGCATATCGGTCAGCACATAGACGGTGTCGTCCGCGTTGAACGTGGCGATCATGGCGTCCACCTTATTGGTGATGGGCTCCTTGTCGTCACGAGCAAGCGACACGACGTGGACGTTCGACACGTCGCCGAGAACCATCTCGAGCGTGTCTTTGGCGCCTGCGGCCAGGCCGCCATGAGATGCGAGAATGATCTGATTCATCTTGCCTCCTCCTTTTCGTTATGGTCATTATAACGTCTTATACGTTGCGGATATTGCTAATTAGTATAAAGACCGTTCGCGGATGAAAATCGACCGTTGACGGGTTTAACGTACTTGAAACGTTGGCGCAGGGTAGGCCGGCGCTGGCTGGATAACCCGAGGTCAGACCCTGCGCGCAATCCTCTATCGCACAAAGTACCAGGGGCTTTCCTGCACGGTGGGCTCCAGCGCGATGCCGGTGCGCTCCTTAAACAGATCCATGTCCTGCGATTTCTCCGTCCACCACGCGTTGGGCTTAAAGGTCATGCTCTCAACAACATGACCGACAAACACACTGTTGCACAGCTTGGAGAAGTCGGTGTTCATGATCAGGATGGACGCGAGCACCAGCACGATGCCCAGGACCTTGATCGCGCCGGCGGGCTCGGCGTAGATGCCAATACCGACCAGAACGGTCGCCACGGTTTCGAACGAAGCCACGACCGGCACCTTCGATGTCTCAAGATCCATCGAAAGGCCCTGCATATAGAAGATGTACGCAAGAGCCGTCGGAATAAAGCCAAAGCCTGCGAACAGCAGAATGAGCTGCGGGGACATTGTCGCGGCTACATCGGACCACGGAGCAGAAAGCGCGGCCATAAAGCATCCGCCAAAGACAAAGCCCCAAAACGTTACCGCCAGCGGATGCAGCGTCTTGGTAGCCATACGGCTAAACACCGCCAGCAGTGCACCGCAAAGTCCGGCGATCACACCCGACGCGACGCCCCAAACCGAGAAATGGAAACCAGACAGGTCGCCGCTCGTCACCGCGAGCACGCAACCCACAATGCTAAAGACGATGGCGACGAGCTTGTTGGGGGTCACGTCCTCGCGATAAAGCACGCGGCCGAGCGCGACGCCAAACACCGGCGAGGTGTAGAGCAGCACCGAGGCCGTGGACATGCCCACCTCGCCCATGCACTCGTAATAAAGCGTGTTAGCGGTGGCGAGGCCGATAATGCCAAGAAGCGCGCAGGGAACAAGCTCTTTAGGACTTGCCTTGAACAGTGCCATGGGACCCGAGGCTTTTCCCTCACGAGCACCTCCCTGGCAACCTATAAATGCCAAGACCGGAGCCATTAAGACGGCACCCGACAACAGGCGAAAGGCCGCCATGCTCTGAGACGAAACACCCAGGGCCGATATTCCGTTAACAAAGATTCCGATGGTGCCCCACATAAGCGCGGCGATCAGCACCAGCACATAGCCCAGATTGCTTTTCTTCAACGCAGCCTCCTCGGTGTTGTTTCCAATATGTTTCGTACTACGTTATAGTCGTTATATACATTTTTCAAGACACAAATCGCCGAACGGAAAAATCCGCTTCCCCACATACTCATTGGGTAGTCATTGGGGACGTTCTTAAATGACTAGTCGTTGGGGATGCTCCTGAATGACTAGCCCTTTAAGAACGTCCCCAACGACTAAAGCGCCGCTGGTTGAGCATAAATCAGCGAGCGGGCTGCATTTGAGGCAAGGTGGCGTGAAACGAAAGGGCGCTGACCTTCTGGTCGCGCCCTTGAAGTTGAACGCCAGATTGACCAAATGCGGCCCGCGCAGCGTCGAGCGGTTGCGGCGTTTGGTAAAACGCCGTAACTAATACTCAAGCTTCCACATGTAGCGGCGCGTCATGTAGTCCTTGTGGGTGACGGCAGAGAGTGCACGCATATACACGTTGTTGAGGATCGGGGCAAAGATCAGGTGGTTGAAGTACTCGCTCACGCTGTCCTTGATGTCGTTGAGGCCGAGCTCCTTGGCGTCGAGCTGATAGACGCGCTCGCCACCGTACTGGTTGACGAAGCGGATGCCGCGCTCGTCGTTGCAGCGGCTGCGGCCGACGCTGATGAGCTGGAACAGCGAGGTACGCTTGTCCAGGATCTCGAAGGGGCCGTGGAAGAAGTCGCAGGTGTTGATGGTGCAGGAGTCGATCTGCAGCATCTCCTGCACGTTGCAGATGCTAAAGACGTAGGCGGCACCAAAGAGCGGACCCTGAGCCATGACGTTGATGCAGGGCTTGTCGGCGTTCTGCTCGGCCCACTTGGCAGCAAGCGGACGGGTGTACTCGACGGCCTTGCGATAGATGGGGTCGATCAAGTCGAACGCGGCCATAGCGGTCTCGTACTCGGCATAGCCCTCGGTCTGCTGCGTAAGCTCCATGGCGATCATGGTCACGACGGCGGAGTTGGTGCGGCCCATGCAGGACTCGTCGACGGCCAGGCTGTCGTACTGGATCTTGTAGTCGCAGACCTCGGTGAGGCCGGACTCGTCAACATAGATGGCGATGGTGCTGGCGCCGTGGTCCTTGGCGACCTGGGCGGCAACGATGGTCTCCTTGGTGCCGCGCATGGACACGACGACGGCCAGGGTGTTCTCGTTGACGTAGGCCGGGGTGGCGTGCACGAACTCGTTGCTGGTGTAGCTGGAGCTCACGACCTGCGTGGCCTCGTGCTCCATAAAGTACTGGGCAGGATAGTTGCCGCCGTTGGATCCGCCGGCGCCAATCCACACGACGCGCTTGATGCCGCCCTTGTCTGCCTTGTCGGCCAAAACCTGGGAGACGACGTCCTTAACCTGTTCCTGAGTAGTCATCGTGCATCAGCCTTTCTTCTCGTTTGATGCTCTCGATGGCATACAAGTTACATACATGTTTTGGTTATGTCGACTAGTTGTATGCTATATTTGTCTTAGAAAATTTGCTGATACGGTTTTCGATAACTTGCTACCAGCGGTTTTGTTGTTGTATTGAATACATGCTTGATTAGATACGCATACAGGTTAGATACAGGTTGATCGCATGAACGCTTCATCTAAAAAGAGACTGACCCAATACGAGCGCTTGGCGGGCATGCTGCGCGACCGCATCGCCTCCGGCACCTACGCGCGCGGAGACAAGCTGCCGTCCGAGATGGAACTCATGGACGAATCGGGGCTGTCGCGCAGCACCGTACGCCACGCCCTTAAGGTGCTCGTTGATGAGGGCCTGGTGCGCACCGAGCGCGGGCGTGGCGCCTTTGTGGCCGACACGCCGGCGCTCCACGAGAACAACCTGGTGTTTTCGAGCTACACGACACAGGTCCAGGGTCAGGGTATGAAGCCCACCACGCGCACGGTGGACTCGGGCTTTGCCAAGGCCGCGGGCAATGCGGCCAAGTTCTTCGATGTCGCCGTGGGCAGCAAGCTCGTCAAACTTGTCCGACTGCGTTATCTGGACGATGCGCCGCTGTGCCTGGAGACCACCTATCTACCACCGAGCTTTGAAGCACTCATCGATCGCGATATCAACGGTTCGCTCTACGCGACGCTGCGCCAAGAATTCCATCGCGCGCCAGCACAGGGACATAAGACCTTTGAGGTGTGCCATGCCTCGCAAAACGAGGCGTTTTTGCTCAACGTCGAGCGCGGGCAGGCGCTGATCCTGATCACCGACTACGTCTACGACACCGACGGCCGACCGCTCCATGTCTCTAAGCGCATCCAACGCACCGACCGCGCCAAATACACCGAGCCAATCGGCTAACCTGCCAAAATAAACCTGTCCCTAAATGGTAGGTTTGGGGAGGTCGGGGAACCAGGTTGGTTTGGGTTGGTTGGGGACGCGCTCGGCTAGGACCAACTCCATCCAGCACATGTCGTACCAGCGGCCGAACTTTTGGGCGCAGCGGTCAAAGGCACCCACCAGGCGATACCCCATATGGGCATGGAAGTCCTGGCTGTTGTGCGTCAGGTACTCGTCGTCCTTGTCGTGCGGCACGGCGATGAGGGCACACATGTTGGTGATGCCCATCGCGATCAGGCACTGCTTGAGCGCGTCATGTAGTTTGCGGCCCAGCCCGCCGTGGCGCACATCACGCGCCAGGTAGATCGACGTCTCGACCGACCAGTCGTATGCCTCGCGGCTGTTAAGCGGGTTCGCATAGGCATAGCCCACCGGACGTCCGTCCAACTCCATCACCAAATACGGATAGCGCCTGAGCGTACGCTCGATGCGCCCGGCGAACTCCTCAACGCTCGGCACCTCATATTCGCAGGTAATCGCCGTCTGGCGCACATACGGCTCATAGATGGCAAGCAACGCCGACGCGTCATCGGGCGTCGCCAGGCGAATCGTCGGCTCGGACATCTCGGTCATACAACCCTTCTCCCCCAAAAAGCAAAGACCGCCCTGCGCCAAACCCAGCGCAGGGCGGCCCCTCGTCATTACATCAGGCTACAGGACAGCCGCCAGCGCGTCGATGTCCTCCTGCGTCGTGGCCCAGCTAGTGCAAAAGCGCACCACGGTGTGGGTCTCGTCGTACTTTTCCCAGTACTCGATCGAGGCATGCTCGCGAATGCGGGCCATGTCCTCGTTGGGCAGAATCACAAACTGCTGGTTTGTGGGCGTCTCCAAGAAGAACTGGTAACCGCGCTCGTGCAGCACGCGACGAAGCGCCTGCGCGGTTTCGATCGCCTGGCGACCAATCTCAAAATACAGGCCGTCGGTAAAGAGCGCCTCAAACTGCACACCCGTCAGGCGGCCCTTGGCCAGCAAAGCACCGTGCTGCTTAATACGCGGAATGGGATGCGCCGGAGCGTGCATGCCGCAAAACACCACAGCCTCGCCGCAGAGCGCGCCGCACTTGGTGCCGCCGATGTAGAACACATCACACAGCTGTGCCAGCTCGGGCAGGGTAATATCGCACTCATCGGCCGCCAGCGCATAGGCCAGGCGAGCACCGTCCACAAACAGCGAAATCTCGCGCTTCTGGCACACCGCGTGAATCGCCGCGAGCTCGGCCTTGGAGTACAGCGTGCCGTACTCGGTCGATAGGCTCACGTACACGGCACCCGGGAACACCGTGTGCTCGTAGCTCTCGTTTTCGTAGAACACCTGGATATAGTTCTCGAGGTCCTCGGCGTGCATCTTGCCCTCGTAGCCGGGGATGGTGAGCACCTTGTGGCCGCCAAACTCGATGGCGCCCGCCTCGTGGCAGGCGACGTGGCCAGTCTCGGCAGCAACGACGCCCTCGTACGGCGCGAGCAGCATGTCGATCACCGTGGCGTTAGCCTGCGTGCCGCCCACCAGGAAAAACACGTCGGCGTCAGGCGCCTGGCAGGCCTCGCGAATAAGTTGCTTGGCACGCTCGGTATGTGCATCGGTACCGTAGCCGGGCTGCGGCTCCATATTGGTGTCGACGAGCGCCTGCAGCACCGCCGGGTGTGCGCCGTGGGAATAATCGTTGTTAAACGCGAGCATGGCAATCCTCTCTTACCGGGTATCGGCCAGATGATTCAAACGGAGCTATTGTACGCCGTTGGGATAGGCAATACGCGCGGCAAGGCACTCAAGTGCCAGCACCAGGGCAAAGCCGCAGCTCACGTCACTCAAAAAATGCGCCCCGATCACGATACGGCCAAAGGCGACGAGCGCCGCGACCACAGCCGCCGTCCAAAAGACCACACGACGGCGCGACGGCTTTTCCTTAAAGGCCGTCGCGGGAAGCCCAGCGAGCATGAGGCCGATCGCCGCATGCGCGGTGTGCCCGCTCGCGAACGACTTGAACCCGTCCTTGATCACGCCGGCGGCGATATAGGTCCACTTGTCGGAATTGCCGATCACCCACCACGGCTGAAAATTGAGCCCCGGCGTGACCTCGATCACGCGCATGCGCGGGCGCGACCACAACGGCTTAACAATGACGTTGAGGATGATGGCTTGAGCGATCCACACGACAAGCGCCATCAGCGCCCAGCGTGTGAGCTCGTCGGGCTCGGTCGTGCGCGTGAGACGATAGACGATGAAGTTAGCTGCGATGACCAGCACAAACGTCAGCACCAGCTGAAACGCAATAAGCTTGCCGCCGACGCGCAGCGATCCGATAATCTCGTAGCCGACCAGACCCACGTTGATCAAAACGCCCAGCGCAGCGAGCCACTTGCTCGCCTCGGAATCGGGGCGTCCCGAGCGCACGAGCATAACGCCCGCGATGCTCGCCGTCAGCTCGAACGGCAGCTCACCGGCCGCCTCGACAAAGCGACCGTACATGCTGCCGATGTTGAACAGCGCACTCGAGATCTGATAATCGAAGAAGCTGCCCACGCCCAGACAAAGGCACAGGACAACCGCGATAATGGCGACATCTTTCTTATAGATGTATCCGAACATGCTTTCCTTTCGGTCGGGCGAAGGGTCGACCCGCAACGTGGTGGGGCAAAGATAGCTTTGTCCCATAAATACCCTTACAGGTTGAGCATAAGTGAGCGAAAACGTTCCATTTGTGGCAAGGTGGCCCGAAGGAGGAGGGAAGCGTACTTGCGTACGCGACCGACGAGTGAGGGTCAGATTGCCCAAATGGAGCGTTTGCAGCGTCGACCCGTTAGTCGTCGTCGCTCGCACCCAATTGCTGCAGCAGCATGAGCGCAGCCGCTACCGGGCCGGTGCCGTCGTTGGCGTCGAGGCCGCGGCCCAGGCCGCTGCCCGCACCGGCGCCCGCCTTGTAGGGCACCGACAGCTTGCGGCTCTTAGGGAAGTTCACCGCGCCGTACCGGGTCTTAAGCTCAAAGGCCACCTTCTTAGGCACGTCGACGCCCAAAAACGTGATGCGACCGCCACTGAGCGTGACGCTCTCGAGCCCCAAACGCTCGCCGCGAATGCGGATGCGCGCGCGATTGAACAGGTTGAGTCCCGCCAACGGCAGCTCGCCATGCGCGGCCTCGGTCTCTTCCTGCACCTCGTCGATGCTCTCCAGGTCCTCGGCCGCTGCGAGCTTACGGTACACGAGCACGCGCTGGTCCACCGCCGGCAGGTACTCCTCGGACAAGAAGTAGTCGGCCGGCAGGTTAATACCCACGCTCGCCGCCTCCACGCCGGCGTCGTCGTCGCCGCGCGCCTCGGCCACGGCCTGGCCCAGCATCTGCGTAAACAGGTCAAAGCCCACGCTCGACAGGTTGCCGTGCTGCTCGGCGCCCATAAGCGAGCCGGCGCCGCGAATCTCCAGGTCGCGCATGGCGATGCGCATGCCGCTGCCCAGGTCCTGGAACTCGGAAAGCGCGGTCAGACGCGCCGTCGCCTCCTCGGTAAGCGGCAGCTCGCCGGGGAACATAAAGTACGCGTATGCCTGCGTGGCAGAACGACCCACACGGCCCTTGAGCTGGTAGAGCTGTGCCAGACCCAGACGCTGCGAGTCCTCGATGATCAGCGTGTTGGCAGTCGCATTGTCGATACCGCTCTCCACGATGGTCGTGGCGATGAGCACGTCGATCTTTTTGGTCGCGAACTCAATCATCACGTCCTCGACCTCGCGCGGGCTCATCTTGCCGTGTGCCACGCCTACGCGCGCCTCGGGCGCGGCCTCGTGCACGCGCGCCACGGCGTCGTCGATGGTCTTGACGCGGTTGGACACGTAGTACACCTGGCCGCCGCGACCCACCTCCAGGCGAATCGCCGCGCTCACCACGTCGGGATCGTACTCTCCCACGTGCACGATCACGGGGCGGCGCCCGGTCGGCGGCGTGGTGATCAGGCTCATGTCGCGCACGCCGCTCGTGGCCATCTGCATGGTTCGCGGAATCGGCGTTGCCGAAAGCGTGAGCACGTCAATCTGCTCGCGCAGGTTCTTGAGCTGCTCCTTGTGCTGCACACCAAAGCGCTGCTCTTCGTCGATGATCACCAGGCCCAGGTTCTTGGGGTTCACATCGGCCGAAAGCAGGCGGTGCGTGCCGATAAGCACGTCGATCGTGCCCTCGGCAAACGCCTTGAGCGCGCGCTTTTGCTGCGCCGGCGTGCGGAAGCGGCTGAGCACCTCGACCTCAAGGCCAAACGGGGCAAAGCGCTCAAAGAACGTCTCGTAGTGCTGCTGGGCCAGAATGGTCGTGGGGCAGAGCACCATGACTTGGCGGCCGGAGTCCACGCACTTAAACGCCGCGCGCAGGGCAACCTCGGTCTTGCCGAAACCCACGTCGCCGCACAGCAGGCGGTCCATGGGCTTGGGCGCCTCCATGTCGGCCTTGATGTCGGCGATAGCCTCCAGCTGGTCGCGCGTCTCGTCGTAGGGGAAGCTCTCCTCCATCTCGATCTGCTCGGGCGTATCGGGCGGACAGGCGATACCGGTAATCGACGAGCGGCGCGTATACAGGTCGACCAGATCAAACGCCAGCTTTTTGGCGTTCTTGCGCGCCTTGTTGGTGGCACGCGTCCAGTCGGCGGTATTGAGCCTGGTCAGGCGCGGCTTGTCGCCGTCGGGGCCAACGTAGCGCGTGATGCGGTCGACCTGCTCGAGCGGCACGTAGAGCTTGTCGCCATCGGCATATTCCAGCAAGAAGTAGTCGCGCTCCTTGCCGCCCACTTCCTGGCGCGCGATCTCGCTAAAGAGCGCGATGCCGTGAGTGGCGTGCACCACGTAGTCGCCCGGCTTAAACGGGAACGTGATCTGCGTAATGTCCACCTTACGGCGGCTGCGCGCGCGGTTGGCATCCATGCGGGCGTTGAGGTCGGCGATCGAGAACACGGCCAGGTTGGCATCGGGCACCACTACGCCCTGCGGCAAGGCGGCATCGACAAAGGTCACGCGTCCGTGCGAGATGGTGGGCACGGCGGCGCCGGCGGCTGCCTGGGCGGCGCCCGTCTCGAGCGAGCGGGCGTTGAGCGCGTCGGCCTTACGCTCGCGAATGGAAGCATGGGCCTCCTGGCGTGCGGCACGGTCGGCGGAATCCGCCGCTGCCACGCGCACGCGGTCGCCAACGACGCCGGCATTTTCGGGCGCTGCAGTCAGCGATTCCTCAAAGGTAATGCCCTCGTCGCCAAAGGTGAGCTCCATCGACTCGCGCGCACCGCGGTCGGGGATGGCAAACACGCAGGCATAGCGCTTGCCCACGACCTCCTGGATGCGCGTCATAAAACGGTTGTCCGAACCTGCGATGGCCGGCTGCTCAATCTTGAGCTCGGCCGTCACCGCACCACCGGCACGGATGAGGCTCACATAGTTCAGGCGCTGCTGAGCACCAAAATCGAGCTGCTGAGCACGTACATACAGGCCATCCAGGCGGTCAATCCCCGCCTCGCCGGCACGGGCCTCGATATCCTCGTAGGCGCGCAGGCAGTCGTCGAACAGCGAACGCGGCTCGGACAAAACCACGAGCGCCTTGCCGCTCACGTGTGCCAGCGGGCTTACGGTCTGGCCGTACATCACCGGCAAAAAGCGGTCGAGCTCGGGCGTGACGATGCGTGCATCCACCATCTCGAGCAGCGCCGCCAGTTTGCTATCGTCCTGGCTGGCGCGGTAGAGCGCCACATGCATGTTGTGGACCGCCTCGTCGGTGAGCGCCAGCTCGCGGCACGGGAAGATCTCGATACTGTCCTCGTTGCCGATGGTCTGCCCCGTTGAGCTCACCATACGACGAATGCGGTCGATCTCGTCGCCAAAGAACTCAATGCGCACGGGCGCCTTCTCCTGCGCGGGAAACACCTCGACGGTGTCGCCGTGCACACGGAACAGGCCGGGCGCGTCGGCAGCGCCGGCATTGGTGTAGCCCATGCCCACCAGGCGCTGCGGCACCTCGTCAAAAGGAATCTCCTCGCCCACCGCAAAAGTGGTGGACTCCCAATAGCGACTCTCGACCGGCGGCACGCAGCGCAGCAACGCGCGAGCCGAGGCAACCATGATGCAGTTGTCCCCGCGCACGATGCGTCCCAGGGCCTCGCAGCGCTGCGCTACCACGGCGTCGTCGGGCGCCTGCTCGCGCCACGGATAATCCTTGCGCTCAGGGAAACGGCACACATGCGCCAGGCCCACGTAAGCGGCAAGGCTACGAGCGGCGCGATCGGCCGCATCCTCGCCACTCACAACGTAGACCGTGGGGCGCGGGCGGCGCGCAAACTGGGCGGCCGCCATAAGCGTGCGACCCGACTGCGACACGGCCAGCGTCACGTCCTCGCCGGCATCGAGTCCGGCCTCGACGGTCTGCAGCGCCTCGGCAGTGTAGAGCTGCGCGGCTATACGGTGAATGAGCATGCTGTTCCTCCGGCATCGCAACGCCAAAAGCCCGCCGGGGCAAGCTCGGCGGGTCGTACGTCAAATACATTGTCTGTCATGGTAGCGCATGAAGAGGACTCCGGCTCAAGGGCAAACCCAGCCCCGCAAAAAACGCCAGACGAAGATGCGTTCCGCCCTACCCCGCTACGCGCACGCTGGGGCACAAATCTGCCAGCGGACACTCGTCACACTTGGGTTTGCGGGCGTCGCAGATCTCGCGACCGAAGGTGATCCACTGATGGTTGACCGACTCCCAATACTCGCGCGGCAAAATCTTGAGCAGATCCTGCTCGGTCTTCAGCGGCTCCTTGGCATGCGTCTTGGGACTCAGCATCAGGCGGTGCGCAATGCGGTTGACGTGCGTGTCCACCGCAATGCCCTCCACGATGCCATACCCCACGTTGAGCACGATGTTCGCCGTCTTGCGTCCCACGCCCGGCAGCTTCACGAGTTCCTTCATGTCGGCCGGCACCTCGCCGCCATAGTCGGCGACGATCATCTGCGCGGCCTCGACGGCATGTTTGGCTTTGCTCTTGTAGAAGCCGAGTGACTTGATGGTGTCTGCCACGTCAGCCACGCTCGCCCCGGCCATGGCCTCGGGCGTGGGCCACTGGGCGAACAGCCGCGGCGTCACCTTGTTGACCTGCGCATCGGTCGTTTGCGCCGAGAGCAGCACCGCAATCAGCAGGCGGAAGGGATTCTCGTGGTCCAAAAAGCACTCGACCGGGCCATAGCGACGGTTGAGGCGCTCACACACCTCAACGGCGCGCTCGCGTTTGGCGGCATTGGTCTCGCGTGGCATAACGACTCCTTGGCTCAACGGCACAATAAACTTATGGGCACAATTGTCCCACGTCCGAGACGCTTACGCCTCCAAGAATGCGCCGGTCTGACGGCTCCACAGGCTCGCGTACTCACCGCCCGCCTCGACGAGCTGCGCATGCGTGCCGTCCTCGACGATCTCGCCATCGGCCAGCACCACGATGCGGTCGAGCGCCGCCACGGTGGACAGGCGGTGCGCCACCACAATGGAGGTACGTCCACGCATCAGGTTTTCAAGCGCCTCCTGCACCAGCGCCTCGGACTCGCTGTCGAGGGCAGAGGTCGCCTCGTCGAGCACCAGAATCGGCGCGTCGGTTAGGATGGCGCGGGCGATAGCCACGCGCTGCCGCTGGCCGCCCGAGAGCTTGACGCCGCGCTCGCCCACCATGGTGTCAAAGCCACGGGGCAAGCGGTCGATAAACTCCAGGGCATTGGCCAGGCGCGCGGCCTCGCGAATCTGCTCATCAGTGGCGTTGGGACGACCGTAGGCAATGTTTTCGCGAATGGAGCGGTGGAACAGCAGCGCCTCCTGCGGCACGTAGGCAACCTGGCGGCGCAGGCTCTGCTGCGTGCAGCGCGAGACATCCTGACCGTCCACGAGCACGCGGCCGCCCTGGACATCGTCCAGGCGCAGCAGCAACTTGGTGAGCGTCGTCTTACCCGAGCCCGATTTGCCCACCAGGCCCACGCGCTGGCCCGCCGCCACATGAAGTGTCAGGTCATCGAACACGCTCTCGCCCGCCGCAGCGTCACGGTACGCAAAGCTCAGCTGCTCAAAATCAATCGCGCCCTCGGTCACTTTGAGCTCGGGGGCGTCCGGGTCATCTGCCACCAAACGTGGCTCGTCCAGCACGCGCGTCATCTCGGCCGCATCGCCGAGCGCGCGGTTGATGCGCTGCATCATGGAGCTTACGTAGTTCAGGCGCATGGTGAGGTTATAGGTGTAGGTAAAGATCATGACGAGCGAGCCGGCCGAGATGCCAAACCACGCGTTGCCGCCCGCCACGAATACGCTCACCACGGCCATGGTGATGACGATAAGACCCGAGGTCGTAAAGTTGCGCTGCATCATGGCGTGCATCGAGACCGTCTCGGCATCGCGCGCGGCACGATCAGCGGCGTCGAACAGATCACGTTCAAAGTCCTCGCGCCCGCAGGTCTTGACGGCCAAGATGTTCGTGACCGCGTCGGAGAGCACGCCCGAGAGCTTGTTCTGCGCGGCGGACGTCGCGGCCGAAAGCGGCATGATGCGCTTGTACATAAGCCAGACAAACGCGATGTAGACGGCCATGATGCACACCAGGATCACGGTAAACGTCGGCACCACCGGGGCGAGCGCCGCCACCGTGCAGATGACCGAGGTGATGGTGGGGATGAGCGAATACACCGTCACGTCGACCAGCCCCGTATAGCCGCTCATAAAACGGCTCGTCTGGCTCACGAGCGATCCGCCAAAGCGGCTGGTGTGAAATGTCATGGATTGATTGGAGAGCGTGTCGAAGCACAGGCGCGCCAGGTGATAGTTGCCCGCAATCTCGAGCTTGTAGACGGTGTAGTCCTGCAGCTTGGAGAGGATTTGGCCCACCAGGTTAACGAGTACGAGCGCCAGGATATAGGGGCCGAAGACCTCAAACACCTGATCACCCGCCACGGGACCGGCTTGAACGCGGTCGACAATGAGGGCCATCACATAGGTATTGGCAAACGTCAGCAAAAAGATGTAGCCCGCCGACGAGAACACCGAGAGAAAGACAATCAGCGGCTGCGTGCGCGTGACACCCCAAAACCGCTGCAGCGTGCGGCGCACGGTGGAGCGTTTCAGCGGACTGGTGTTTCTCTGAGACATGGGCTTCCTTTCGCGTCTGATAGGGCGAAACGCCATTGTTGCACACTAAAGCGCACTTCAGGCAAGCGCGATGTGAAAGGCAGCGGGGTGCCCGCGTTTGCGCCGGTGCCCCGCTGCCTTGTTGCAATTAGTCCTCGTCTTCTTGGTCTGTGGAAAGGCCCGCGGGCGTGAGTCCCAAGATCTCATCGGCTTGGTCGGCGTCTTCCAGCGCGTCGATATCCTTGAGTTTGCGCTCCATGACGTTGGTGCGCGTGGTGATAATGCCCTCGACCGTTTTACCCGCGGTCTCGATCTGCTGCTGGGCGCGGCGCAGCGCCTTTTGATAGCGCGGCAGCTCGGCCTTGACGGCGGAGAGCACTCGCAGTACATCGTCGGTGCGTTTTTGCAGCCTAAACGTCTGGTAGCTCATCTGCAGGCTGTTGAGAATGGCCGCCATGGTGCTGGGGCCGGCAACGTTGACGTGATAGTCGCGGCCCAGGGTCTCGATAAGCCCGGAGCGGCTGACGACCTCGGCGTACAGCCCTTCAAACGGCACGAACATGATGCCAAAGTTGGTCGTTGCCGGCACACTCAGGTACTTTTCGCAAATGTCCTTTGCCTCGCGCTTGACCATGGTGTCGAGCGTCTTGCGCGCAGCCGCCACGGTCTCCGCATCGCCCGACTCCTGCGCGTCGAGCAAGTGCTCGTACGCGTCGCCCGGGAATTTGGAGTCGATCGGCAGCAGCACGGGATCGCCCTCGTCCACCGGCAGCTTGACGGCAAACTCAACGCGCTCCGAGGCGCCGGGCTTGGTGGCGACGTTTTCCAGATACTGGTCGGGCGTAAGGATGTCCGCCAGAATTGCACCCAGCTGCACCTCGCCCAAAATGCCACGCGCCTTCACGTTGCCCAGCACGCGCTTAAGGTCGCCCACGCCGGTGGCGATGGACTGCATGTCGCCCAGGCCCTTGTACACGGCCTCGAGCTGGTCGCTCACCTGCTTAAACGATGCCGACAGTCGGTCGTTGAGCGTGCGGGAGAGCTTCTCGTCCACCGTCGCACGCATTTGATCGAGCTGCACGTTGTTGTCTTTGCGGATGGCGCCCAGCTGAGCATCGACCGTTTCGCGCACCTTGTCCAGGCGATGCTCGATACCCTCGCGGTTGGCACCGAGCTGTTGGGCCGTCTCGCGGCGCAGGTCATCCATCCGGTCACCAGCTTGCGAAAACTCACGTGCGATGGTCAGGTAACGTTGCTGCTCCACGGCCGCATCTGTCGTCTGCTGCTGCGCGATGGCATTGGCCGTGCGGCGAGTTTCGGCCAGCGCGACGTTCAGGGCATCGAGCGCGTTGTTGGCCTGCTCGAGTGCTGCCAGCGTTTCCGCGCTACTGTCGCCACGCTCCCGCAACTCGGCACGCAGGCTCTTGAGCTGGAGGGCGCAAGCCACAGCAACCCCCACCGCCACCAAGGCGATCACAACAAGCACAATATCAATAGCAGACATAAACTCCGCCCAACAAACCCAATCGAGCACCAATCAAAACCGCGATCAATCTTACCCCGCCATACGCACCGGGCGCCCGGCCCCTTCTTGGGCGCCCCTCTCCTCCGCATATTCCATAATGCGGCGCGCCGTCTCCCTGCTCACCTTTGAGTCATCACCGGCTAAATATGCGTACACGTTTCCCTTATTCAGATTCAAATCGCGGCAGAGACCGTAGCGCGTTACACCCGATTCCTCTAGCGCTCCCAACGTTCTTTTTCGCATCAGGGCGTTGATTCTTCTGTCCGCCACTGGCTTTTCCTTCACCGCTCTATACGCACGCCAAACGTTGGCATAACGATTAGGAAGTTTGTCCTCGGCGCATAGAGATGCCAGGCTACCCGTTTGGGCGTACAAGGACAAAACGCCTCGGTAACCCTCTTCCATCCACGAACCCTCGGATAAGCCCAGAACGTATTCGGCTTTACCCTGTGCCAAAGCGAGCAAAAACAGGGGCTCCGCCACGCGCGGCGCAACCGTCGTCGCTTGCTTAACCAGTTTTCTAAAACTGAGCGACTGCTGTCCGGATAGCTCTCGGCAATAGCCTTTTAAGAATCCCTCAAAGGTCAGATTCAACCGAGCACCTCCTTTTTGTATTGGCTGTATGCGCAGACCATCTCTTGATAACTCCGCTCCGAAGGCGACGACGCCAGCGCCTCGCCCTCGTCGAATATAAGCCGTTCGAGCAGTCCCCAATCAAGTCGGTCGACGAATGCCTGGCTATGAAGATCGATGATGTCGTTCGGACGACAGGCATAGAGCTTCATTACCGCCAGGTCCTCCAAGGATGGCGTAAAGTACCTGATAAAGCGCGCCCCAATATCCAAGGGAATCAAACGATCTTCGTAATTGAACGGCATCTGATTACAATATGCCACCGCCATACCATTCACCTCGGGGTATCGAGCTATGATCTCGCGGAGGCACCTATCTGCCTCAAACACATCAATGTCATGTGTAACCGAACGATTCGTCACATCGTTTAGCATGAAGGCGCTTCCTCCCACCAATACAACGTTCGGCCTGTCGTCTCTTGGACCTATTTCCAGCTCCGCCTCTTCGTCAATGCCCAAAAGAGTCTGCTCTAAATCCTGCTTATACATAGCAAATCCTATTATTATTTATCTTCAATAATACTATTCAGTCGCACGACAGGACCCACAGGATGCAAGAATTCTGCTCGTGGCGATAATTCGTACACCCTGGAAGTCCTAATGTGACAAACGCTAACTCTCCCAGCCGGCGCGGATGGTTGTTGCGACATCGCCTAGGCGCTGGCCCAGGGCCGCTAGATGCTGGAGCACCTCATTGGGCGAGGCACCGTTGAGAATGCACGTGAGGGCATATGAGGCCAAGAAGATTGCCGCAAGTCCTAGCGGAATGAGCACGATCATCGCCAATGTGCGCAGGCGCTGGCCCACGCGGCGACGACGCGCACGACGCTTGTCGAACGCGAGCTCCTGCGCATATGAATCTTGCTGTACGGAATAGGCCTCTGGTGCCGATTCGCCCGCAGGCGAAACCGCGGGTGTAACGTTTTGCGCAGGGGGCTGGGCTGCCGCCCCCTGCATTTGCATCTCCATGAGTCGTTGCTGCTGACGCAGCATGCGCTCAGCCTGTTGCTGCGGAGTCTCAAGAAACAGATCCATGCTGGCCTCCAAAATCGGAGCATTCGACGCTTACGACCAGCATCCCGCACCGCCATGACCGCGACAACGCAATCGCCGGCAATAGCCACAAAGTTTCTTTTGCTCAAAAGCTGTCGAAAAGCTCAACAACTCCCCTACCAGCACTTTCTCTGAGCTTTTTTCGCCAGCAATCTTTTGGCCTTCCACCCTTACGCCAACTGACCAAAATCTAACCAATAGCTTGACGAAAATTGTGGAGACCGGGACCCCACACAAAAAGTGCCGCCCCAAAGGGGCGGCACACAAACTTATTATCAGCTTTTCTGT
>DBEWII010000025.1:0-8029 GCA_048384935.1 Collinsella aerofaciens
CCGCTGAAAACAGGAAATCACCATTTTGGGGATAAAAGTTTTCAACAGCTGTTAGTCGGTTCCATTTTGGTGATGCGCTTCCCTCTTTTGGGTAAAAAATATCACCATTTTGATGATTCGGCAGCTTTGAATTCTCGGATAAAAAGCCTGTTCAGAAGCTTGTTTCATACCCATTTTGGTGAAACCAATATATAGAGAAATAGATTAGAAAGAAATAGGGACGGCGATGCCGTCCCCTTCGCTCGCAAAGCTCGCTGCGCGGCCACGTACCGTGTCCTTGCCGCCGGCTACGCCGTCGATTGATACGCTCACTGCGTTCGCTGATGATGGACTAATCCTTTTTATCAGTGACACCAGTCATAAGTGCAGCAATTGATATGTTGAATCCATTGGCAATTTTAGAGAGGTTAGAAAGACTGACATTTCTTCGCCCGACCTCTATCGAGGCGTAGTAAGACCTGTCCATGTCAATGCGGTTCGCAAATTGCTCTTGTGAGTAACCAGACTCTGATCTGAGTTCTTTGCAGCGTAGACCAAAGGATTGTTGTAGCGGCGAGATATCCATGACAAAAAGAGTCATGGATTGTTGTATTTATGCCAACGGACTATATACAACAATCCCAGTTAAGGCGCATAATAATCTCTATTGGAAAGCACTCTGATGCCCAGTCGGATAGGGCACGGAAAAGGAATGGAATAGCAATGACTCAGGGAAAGCACTTCGCTGCCGGTGGCGATCACTTCGCCGCACTGCCAAGCAAAAAGATTCACGCCCCGAAGGGGATCGCGCGTCTGACCGTCACCGCGGCGACCATGGCCGCCATGACCGGGTCGAGCCTCATCTCACCGTTCGCGGCATTCGCCCAGACCGGTGACGGGGGCACACAGCACCCCGCCGTGATGTCGCCGATCGCCGCCCACGCCGGCGCGGCATCCGGTACCGGCGCGAAATCCGCCGCACAGACCATCGCGGACCTGCAGAAGGCAGTCGACGAGGCGAAGGCGAAGGAGGACGCCGCCAAGGCATCCTACGATGAGGCCGCCGGTCCCTACAACGAGGCGGCTTCCGCCCGCGACCGGGCCAAGGCATCCTACGATTCTGCAGTCAACGCCGGTACGGCAGCTGACCGAGCGGCAATGGACGAGTACGCCCGTCAGGTCGCAGAGGGCAAGGACGCCGCCGATGCCGCCGGCAAGGACCTCGAGCAGGCGAAGGCGGGTCTCGCAGACGCCAAGGCGGATGCGTCCGAGAAGGACGAAGCGTACCAGTCCGCCCTCAAGGCGGCCCAGGATGCCAAGGACGCCCTCGATAAGGCCAAGGCAGATGCCGTAAGCGCCACCCCGGAGGCAATCAGTGCCGCCGAACAGGCCGTGCGCGACGCCCAGGCTGCCGTGGAAAGGGCACAGGCCGGTCTCGCCAACGCCAACGCGACGCTTGCCGATGCCCAGTCCAAGCTGGTTGCGGCCCAGTCTGCAAAGGATTCCGCCGACGCCGTCCTCGCCGCAGCCCAGCAGAACAAGGACGCGGCGGATGCGAAGGCCGCAGCCGCCAGCGCCGCCTACGAGAAGGCGAAAGCAGACCTCGCCGCAGCGGAGGCAGGCGCCAGCGGTCCGGAGTACGATGCGGCAAAACAGAAGGTCGCGGACGCAGAGGCAACCCTCGCCGCCGCACGAGCGGTGCAGTCCCAGTGCGAGTCCGAGCTCGAGCAGGTGCAGTCCGCCGCGGCAACGGCACAGACCGAGCTAAATGATGCCCAGGCATCCCTCTCTGCGAAGCAGCAGGCCGCGGTCGATGCCGCGTCCGGCGTGAACGACGCCCAGTCCGCACTCGATGCCGCGAACTCCGACCTCGATGCGGCCAAGCAGGCGAACGCCGATGCCATCGCCAAGCTGGATGCCGCGAAGCAGGCTGTCAAGGACGCCGAGTCCGCCAAGGCAGCCGCCGACGTAGAGCTCGCGAACGCCAAGACCGCAAAGGATACCGCTGACGCGGCCGTGACCGCCGCCCAGCAGAAGGTCGACGAGGCACAGGCGAAACTCGACTCCGCCGACGCACAACTCAAGCAGGGAGCCATCGGCTTCTTCAAGGCCATGGGTGCCGATTCAGCCATCGAGATCATCCAGAACTGTACACACAAGGACTACACCGAGGTCGGAAACAGCCTCGATGCGACCAGTCTCGACAACATGCTCGCGGCAATCCCGTACATGAAGTCCATCAACGAGTATCGCAAGTCCGTCGGCCTCTCCGAACTCCAGGTCACCTATAAGCTCATTGCAGCGGCGATAGCCAACGCAAACTATTCCGATGTCAAGTTTGGACATTCCATGCAGTTCGATACGACCGAAAACCTCGCATGGAATTATGGAACCGATCCGAAACCGCAGTGGGTTGACCAAGAAAAGGCTTTCTTCGATCAGGCGGTTCAGGAGCTCTATGGCGTCACCGGTCTAACCGGTAAGGATGCCGTAGATTTCTACAAGACGCATAGCGGGATTGAATCCTATGTCAACCAGCACTTCAAGGTTGCCGGATATCCCGCAACCGTCGGTCACTACCTGCATGTCATCAGCCCCGAAATCGGCTATATGGGCATGGCAGTCTGCAGCAAGGGAACCTTGAACGGCTGGCAGACCGACAGCCTCGATACCGCAAACCTTGGTTGGGCAGGTTCAGGCTGGAACATGAATCCCATGTCCGTCGACGAGTACGAGCAGAAGCTGACCTCCTATATCAACGGCCTCAAGAACGCCAAGAGCGCACTCGACGTAGCCAAGGCCGATCTCACATCCAAGAAGCAGGCAGCCGCCGGCGCTGCCACAACCGTCCAGCAGAAGCAGGTCGCGGTGGATTCCGCACAGGCAGGTGTCGATGCCGCAAAGCAGGGTGTTGCCGATGCCCAGCGTGCCGTCGATGCCACCAAGGCTGATGTCGCCGCCAAGCAGCAGGGCGTCACGGATGCCCAGACCGAGCTTGATGCGGCGAAATCGGACCTCGATGCCGCCAACGCGGCAGTCGATACGGCAAAGTCGATCGTCCAGCAGAAGCAGGTCGCCTTTGATGCTGCCAACGCAGCCGTAATGACCGCACAGTCTAAGTTGGACTCCGCCAAGGCGGACACCGCTGCTAAGCAGCAGGGCGTGGACGATGCGAACGCCGACCTCGCGAAGTTCTTCCAGGACGTCGCCGACGCCAAGAAGGCGGTCGATACCGCAAAGAGCGTCCATGACGCGGCGGCAGCCGACCAGGCCGAGAAGGCGGCAGTCCTCGCAGCCGCCAAGCAAAAGGCGAACGGCACCGCACGCGCCCTCGCGGATGCCCAGCGTGCCGTCGATGCCGCAAAGGCCGACACCGGCGTTGCCGCCGACAGGCTCACCGGCTCCCAGACCGATCTTGTGGGCGCACAGTCGAACCTCGACATCCTCACCGGTCTTGCCGCGAAGCTCGCAGAGACACAGCAGCGCGAGCAGGATGCAGTAAAGGCTGTCAATGACACCAAGGCCGCGCTCGATGCCGCGAAGGCGGATGCCATCGCCGCCGAGTCCCTGGTCTCCGCCGCCGAGCAGGCAAAGGCGCAGGCAGACGCCAAGCTGTCGAAGCTGAACTCCATCGATGCCGGCGCGGCGATCGCTTCCGGCCATGATGTGAACGCGGATGACGCCCTCAACGCGCTTTTCGCCGCAGCAGTCGAGGCACGTGCCAAGGTCGCTCCTGCCAAGGCCATCCTGGACGAGAAGCAGGCCGCGGTGGACGGGCTCCAGTCCGGCTATGATGCGGCACTCGCCGCCTACGAGCAGGCGAAGTCCGACCGCATCGCAGCGGAGCAGAAGCTTTCCGATGAGATCGCACGACAGGAGGCAGAGGATGTCGCAAAGCAGCAGGCGGCATACACCCCGAAGCACCTCGCCGGCACGGATACCGCCCAGCCCGGCAGCCTCGCCCAGACCGGCGACCGCGCGGGACTCATCGGCGAGACGTTCGCCATCGGCGGTACCGTCCTCGTGGCAGCCGGCGTCTTCCTCGATCAAAAGAAGCGCCGCGAACAGATGTAAAAGCGAGCCGGGCGTTGGATATCGGCTGGTGTCCAACGCCCGGTTTCATGGGCAGGGAGATCGGTGTGAGAACAAAGGCTATTATCGTTGCGCTTCTGGTGTGCCTTTCGGCACCTCAACTTGGATGTGCCAGCGTTGCAAAGCAAGGAAGCGGCTCTACGGAAAGGGCCGCCACGGCGGTAAAGAATAAAGACAAAAAGAAGCCAAGCGAAGAAAAGGCGACGCAAACCTCTGGAGCCAAGACCGAGGAGAAGAAAGAATCCGACGGCAAGGACCAGAAGTCCGATGACTCCAAGAAGGAGGATAACAAGTCTTCCGATTCCTCGAAGTCGGACAGCAAGGGCGATTCCTCCCAGTCCAAGCAGAATTCCGACAATTCGCAGAGTTCCAGCAGCAACAATTCCTCTTCCAACGGCGGCAGCCAGAAGAAGTGGGTTGCCGAGCAGGGTCACTGGGAGACCGATTACAGCCAGGTCTGGGTGCCAAATGTGGTATACACGCGTCATCCCCGCTATTGGGTAAACCACGGTGGTACTATGGTAGGACCCTTCGATTCCGAAGATGCCGCCTATTCGTGGGTTCATGATGATATGGACAACGGCGGCATCGGAGGATCTGTCGTAAACGATTCGTATACCACATCTGAGGACCAGGGACATTATGAACAGCAGGCTACGGGACAGCATTGGGTTGTCGACGTCGCCGGCCACTGGGAGTAATGTGCATCGTTCCTCTCCTCTTACATTCGGTAAATGTTTATTTATTTTTGTGGGCGGCCGGTTCGGCCGCCTTTTTTAGACGCCCAGTCTGGGAGCAAGCGATAGGAAAGCAATCAAACGAGAGGCCGTTCCAAAAGCATCCGGCGGTGCCGGACGCTTCGGGCAGAACCTTCCGCAAATCGGTAAGGTCTTCCGTCAACTTGCTCCAGCCCTCGCCCGGAGTCCGCTGCGCGGTAATGCAAAAACTCGGCATCCCTCGCATTCACATTACCGCTCCGCTCTTGCTACAGCGAATTTCTAACACTCAGCATCCTTCGCGTTAAAAATTCGCTTCCGCTCACGGTCTCCGCTGACACTACGACACCGCGAAGCCTTTCGCTCGAAACGAGGCCTCTCATTTCGTGTCTACGCTACGCTCCGCCCAATCGCCGTTCCGGTGATTGCAAGATTGGTGTTGGGCTAGATAAATGGGGCCATACTCGCCCCCTTTATCTGCCAACACATCTTGTTTATCGCCTCCCACGGCGATAAAGTTAGAAATGAAGTTCGCCTTTCATTTCTAAGTAAAGTGACGGCGTCACTTCAAAAATCGGCGCGACGTCAGTCGCTCCCAAAAAGGAAAGCAATCTCATATTGGTTTTGAATCGGTGGCCTCACCGATTCGCTTTGCTTTCCTGGGGGCATGATGAGTTGTAAGCGTCCGTACACCGTCAAGGCGACACTCACTTCCGAAGAATATGAAACGCTTTCCGCTTTGGCGGACAAGGCAGGCATGACGAAGGCCGAACTCATTCGCTATGCATTGGTTCATCGGAGTGATGACCTAGTCATTTCCAAAAATGATGACGGCGGCCGCAGTAAAAAGCTGCAAACCGTTTCAGGCGATTTGCATGAAACGCGTTCGAAAACTATTTACGTTAAGGTCACCGATGGGGAGCACGAAGCGATCCGCAAACAGGCGGATGCGCTCGGTGCGACCGTCAGTGCGTATGCCCGCCGCGTGATGCTTACCGGGAAAATCGAGAAGGTCGATTTCGATATGGCACAGGTCGCGAAAATCTATCACGAGCTGTATCGCGAGGGGACGAACCTCAACCAGTTGATGTATTTTGTGAATGCGCAAGGTCTTCCGGCCTACAACGAGAAGGCAGTTTTCCGAACGCTTGAAAAGGTTTACCAGAACGCCCGCAAAGTCACTCTCTTTATCGAAGAGCTCGAACAGCGCTATTTCACCGATGGCGGTGAGCTCGATGACCGTCGTTAAGCAGAAAGGTGTTTCGTCCGAGCGCTACGCGAAGCACCTGCGCAAGTACATTAACGGAAAGCACGCTTTGGCCCGCGGCGGCTGGAACCTCGCGAACGGAAAGCACTGGTTTTCCGAGATGGCTATGACGCGGAAGATGTTTCATCACGACAGGCCTGCGCGTGCCGGCGCGAAGAACATAACGATGCTTCATCAGATTCTCGCGTTTCTACCCGAGGAGTGCAGCTGCAACGGAGGCAAGATGACCCCCGATGCGTGTATGGCCTACGCGGAGCAATGGCTTGCGAAACACTACCCGCATCAACAAGTGATTGTCGCGTTGCATGAGGAAAGCGATGAGGCGGGAAAACGTTATGCGGTTCATATGGCGATTAACCGCACGGATCTTTTGACGGGTAAGCGTTGCGAGACGGGCGGGCGTCGCGGAAAATTCGAACGCGCCGCGTGGGTTCGTGAAATGGACGAGGCCTGAAATCTTACTCAACTTGAAAAGGGAAAGAAGAATTCGAAGATTCGAGATCGTCAGCCGCGCGACACAGAAAAGATAAGGCTCTGTTAGACCAGGATTGACATTCCGCCCCGTCATCTTCTTGCGATTGCACAATGGTCGCCCCTTGTCGAATCTGAATCCGGCAAGGGGCGATGCGCCCGAGACCGGACGAGTTGCTCGCCTGGCCCTGCCGTTTCATGCCGACCTGCCGGCTAACTCGCCGTCTCCTCGTCGGGCGCCGGCGTCTTGACCCTCATCTCGAACGGCATCCCGCCCTCCCGGACGAGCGCCCTGAGGAACGCGTTGACGGCGGTGGACATGGACAGGCCGAGCTCGTCCAGGATGGCCGTGGCCTCCCTCTTGACCTCCGGGTCGATGCGGATCGTCGTGGCCGGTATGTTCGACGGCATGGCCTCACCCCTCCTCGTGTATCGCGGTGCGACCATTCTACCGCCTCTATGCGGCGGGCGCGGCCCAGTAGTCCATGTAGGGCGGCTCCACGTTGAACATGTCGCGGACGCGGCTCCTGCAGACGCCGTGCGCGAGCTGCCGCGCGACCGTGCGCCCGGCCGCGCCGGAATCGGTCGCCATGAAGGTCCGGCACCACCTGAACCAGGCGAGGTGGGCGTCGAGGTGCTTCGTCGACACGCCCCTGAACGGCTCCATGAAGGCGCCGAGGAGCGAGTGGACGGTGTTGACCCGGTTGATGGTCCCCCCGGAGCGGTCCTTGGGGTCGTAGGCCGCGTGCGCGGCGACCTCGAGCTCGGCGAGGACGCCGACGTAGGCGGCCGCCCTGTCGGTCGCGACGACCGAGCCGGCCGCGATGCGGCCCCTCAGCGCGTCCATGGCGCGCTCCCTCGAAAGGGCGCCCCGCCCCGTGACCTCGAGGAACGTCTCGTTCGAGTCGTTCACTCCGGTCATGACGCAGATCCGCTCGCGCGACAGCCCGCGCCTGTGCACCTGCTTGCCGCGGTGCCGGGAGGGGCGCGGCATCGTGAACGACCCCTTCGCGTGGTTGCCCTTGAACGACTCGGGGAAGTAGGTCTCGTCGAGCTCGCAGCCGCAGCCCCGCTCGACCCTGAACGAGGGGGAGTAGGCCGAGAGGCACTCGATCAGCCTGTGGCGCATGGTGTAGGCGGTCTTGAGGCAGACGCGGCAGCGCCTCGCGCACTCGCGCAGGGGCAGCATGAGCACGAAGCACTCGGCGTAGGCCATCCAGGTCTCCTTCGGGAGCCTGCTCGCCCCCAGGATGCGCTCGCTGCCCATGCCGAAGGTCCTGCCGCAGCCCCGGCAGAGGTAGCGCTGCTCGCCGTTCTTCGATTTGCCCTTCTTCACGACCGCGGCGGACCCGCAGCGCGGGCAGCGTTCGATTTCGTAGGCGGAGCCGGCCGCGTCGTCGAACGCCGCCGCGCGGATCACGTCCCTGACGGACTCGATAGCGCGGCGGCGCTCGGTCTTGCTGAGGTTCGCCATGCCCTTCTTGAAGTTGAGGACCAGGTCTTC